>NZ_JBVJPY010000001.1:838431-969833 GCF_055609145.1 Streptomyces sp. NPDC036822 | reverse complement strand
GGTGAACTGCTGCGGGTGCGGGCCGCGATGAAGCCGATCGCCACCGTCCCGCGTGCTCTGGCCACCGTGGACGTCGTCACGGGCGAGGCGACCCAAGCGCACCACCAGCGCTCCGACGTCTGCGCGGTCCCGGCCGCCGGCATCGTCGCCGAGGCCATGGTCGCGCTCGTCCTCGCCGACGCCGTCGCGGAGAAGTTCGGCGGCGACAGCGTGACCGAGATCCGCCGCAACGTCCGCTCCTACCGGGAGTCGGTCCTCCCCCGCTGAGGCGATCGGGAGACGACGCGAAGCGCCCCGCCGGCCCTGAGGCCCGGCGGGGCGCTTCGCGTCGCAACCGTCCGTACGGTTCAGGTGCCGGCCGTCGCCACCTCGACACGGCCGAGGAGTGTCCGGCCGTCCGGGGCCAGGACGAGCTTCCGGTAGCGCCCGCCCGCCCGGTCGTCCTCACTGAACTCGATCGCCCCTTCGGTACGGGCGTGGATGTCACCGAAACCGGAGACCCCGATGCCGAGCAGCTTGAGCCGGGTCGGCTGACCGGTGTCCGCGAAGGGCGGGTGGTCGAGACCGAGGAGCTGACGGGCCACGGACGCGGCCATCCGGTGCCCCGGGGCGAGCAGGCCGTGACAGCGGCCCTCGACGGCGGCGCACTCGCCGACCGCCCAGATCTGTTCGTCGTCCGTGCGCAGCCGGTCGTCCACGAGGAAGCCGCCCCGCTCCCCGGTCGGCAGCCCCGCGACGGCGGCCAGTTCGTCCCGGGGCCGTATCCCGGCGGAGAAGACGACGAGCCCGGCCTCGATCTCCGTACCGTCAGCGAGCCGGACGCCGTGCTCGTCGACGGAGACGGTGGCCGCCTCGCAGCGCACTTCGACGCCGAGGTCCCGCACGAGCGAGGCGAGCAGCCGGCCGCCGCCCGTGTCCACCTGGAGCGGCATGAGCCGGGGGGCCGCCTCCACCACATGGGGGCGCATCCCGAGGTGCCGCAGCGCGTCGGCGGCCTCCAGGCCGAGCAGCCCGCCGCCGATGACCACACCGGGGCGTCCGGCGCGTGCCGCCGCCCGGATGGCGTCGATGTCCTCGACCGTGCGGTACGTGAAGCAGTGCGGCAGGTCGTGCCCCGGCACGGGCGGCACGAAGGGCCGGGAGCCGGTGGCCAGGACCAGCGCGTCGTACGGGTGCCGCGTCCCGTCGGAGCACCGTACGGTCCGCCGCTCCCGGTCGATCTCCGTCACGGTCGTCGAGAGACGTACGTCCACGAGGAAGTCGGGGGCGGGCAGGGTGAGATCGGCGGGCGTCAGGCCGGAGACGAGCGAGGAGAGCGCGACCCGGTTGTAGGCGCCGCGCGGCTCCTCGCCGAGCACGACGATCCGCCACCCGTCGGTCCGGTCCAGGGACCGGAGCTCCGCGACGAGCCGGTGCGCGACCGGCCCGTACCCGACGACCACGAGCGTCCGGCGGCTCATCCGACCCCCTCGGGGACGCGCAGCGCGGCACACACCGCGCGGACCGCGTCGGCGCAGCCGCCGCAGCCGGTGGTGGCCCGGGTCGCCGCGGCCACCGCCCCGACGTCCCGTGCCCCGTTCTGCCAGGCGTGCACGACGGCTCCCTTGCTGACGTTGTTGCAGTGGCAGAGCACGGCGTCGTCGGCCATCGCCGCCGGATCGTCCCCGCTCCCTTCGTGACGGCCGCCGAGCAGCAGGGCGAGCCGGTCGCCGGGCACGGGACGCGCCTCGGCGCACAACTGCCCGACGGCGGCGATCCCTTCGGGAAGACCGACGAGCACCGCCCCCGTGACGCGTCCGCCCCGGACCTCGATCCGGGCGTACCGCCCCCGGGCGGGGTCCGAGAAGGTCACCACCTCGTCGGGCCCGGCCGCCGTGGACCCTGCGGGCCCGGCCGTCGACGTGTGCCCGGTGGGCGTGGACCCGGCGGGACCGGGTCGTGGGGCGCTCACGCACGCCAGGTCGAGGCCCGGCACCCGGGGGCGTACGATCCGCGCCGCGGGGAGCCAGTGCGCCTCGCCGCCCGTCAGGAGGACGGCCAGCGTCTCCGCCTGAGTCATGGTGCCCGTCAGGTCCGACGGGCCCGTGCAGGCGCCGATCGCGTACACCGCCGGGTCGCTGGTGCGCAGCCGCTCGTCGACGACGACGCCCTGCCGGACCGCCAGACCCGCCTCGCGGGCCAGGACCGTGTCCGGGGCGGTCCCGGTGCAGCGCAGGACCGTGTCGGCCCCGAGCGTGTCCGCCCCGAGCGTGCCGGACGGCGGGACGTACGCGCCGAGCCGCAGCTCGATGCCCTCCTGCTCCAGGCGGGCCGCCAGCAACTGGCCCGCCACCTCGTCGAGGTGCCGGTGCATCGGGTACGGCCCCGCGTGCGCCAGGACCACCCGGTGGCCGAGCCGCCGCAGCGCCGTCGCGGTCTCCACGCCGAGGACGCCACCGCCGATCACGGCCACCCGCCCCCGTACGGGGCGGGCACAGTCGGCCAGCGTGTGGACGTCACCGCTCGACCGCGCCCCGGTCGCCAGGACCAGCGCGTCATAGTCGTGCGACGTCCCGTCCGCGCACCGGACGGTCCGGCCCCGCCGGTCGACCGCCGTGACCCGGACGCCCGTCCTGACCCGTACGCCCTCCGGATGCGCAGGCAGCGTCAGGGCGCCCGGCGGCAGACTGCCGTCGAGCACCGAGCCGAGCAGCGTGCGCTGGTAGGCGGGCCCCGGTTCGGCGCCGAGGACCGTCACCGGCCCGTCATGGCCGAGGGTCGCGAGGCGCGAGGTCAGCCGGTGCGCGGCGAGACCGTTGCCGACGACGACGATCCGCTTCATCGGCCCACCGCCCCGTCGCGTACGGCCCCGGCGCGCACCGCGCCCGCCGCGCCCACGTGTCCGTCTCCCGCCACGGCGTCCCCGCGCGCGCCGCCGGCGTCCGCCGGCTCGTCGCCCACGGCGCCGACCGGCTCGACCCTGACCGCGCTCACCTTGAACTCCGGCATCCCGCTCCGCGGGTCGAGCGCCCCACCGGTGAGGAGGTTGGCCCGGCCGTCCCCCGAGAAGTGGAACGGCACGAACACCGTGTCCGGCCGCATCCCCTCCACCACACGCACCCGCGCCACCACCGTCCCGCGCGCCGACACCACCCGGGCGAACCCGCCGGCCTCGACGCCGGCGCGGGCGGCCGCGTCGGGATGGATCTCCACGTACGACTCGGGCTCGGCGTCCGTCAGCCGCCGCACCCGCCGGGTCTGCGCCCCGGACTGGTAGTGGGCGAGCACCCGGCCGGTCGTCGCGTACAGCGGGAAGTCCGCTCCCGGCACCTCGGCCGGGTCGCGGTGCTCCACCGGCACGAAACGCGCCCGCCCGTCCGGGTGCGCGAAGCCGTCGAGGAAGAGCCGGGGCGTCCCCGGGTGCGCCGCGCCCGACGGCACGGCCGGGCAGGGCCAGTACAGCGCCTCGCCGGCGTCGAGCCGTTCGTAGCTGACGCCGGAGTAGTCGGCACGGCCGCCCGCCGTCGCCAGGCGCAGCTCCTCGAAGACCTCCTGGGGCCGGTCCGGATAGCGCTCGGCCGGCTCGCCGAGCCGTACGGCCAGCTCGCGCAGCACGGTCAGGTCGCTGCGAACGCCCGGTGGCGGGTCGAGCAGGGCCCTGCGGCGCAGCACCCGCCCCTCCAGGTTGGTCATCGTGCCCTCCTCCTCAGCCCATTGGGTCACCGGCAGGACCACGTCGGCCATCCGCGCGGTCTCCGAGGGCACGAAGTCGGCGACCACCAGCAGGTCCAGCGCGGCGAGCCGCTCGGCGACGTGCCCGGCGTGCGGCGCCGAGACGACCGGGTTGGAGCCGAGGACGAGCAGGGCGCGCGGGCCGTGGGGCGTGCCGAGCGAGTCGAGCAGTTCGTACGCGGTCGGGCCCGGGCCCGGAAGGGACGTGGCGTCCACCCCCCACACCCCGGCCACATGGGCCCGGGCCTCCGGGTCGGCGAGCATCCGGTAGCCCGGCAACTGGTCGTTCTTCTGCCCGAGTTCGCGTCCGCCCTGGCCGTTGCCCTGGCCGGTCAGACAGCCGTACCCGCTGCCTTCGCGCCCCGGAAGCCCCAGGGCGAGCGCCAGATTGACGAAGGCCGAGACCGTGTCCGTGCCCTTGCTGTGCTGCTCGGCGCCCCGCCCGGTCAGGATGTACGCCCGCCGGGCGTCGGCGAGCAGCCGGACCGCCTTGCGCTGGGCGTCGACCGGCACCCCGGTGACCCGCTCGGTCCGCTCCGGTGTCCAGGGCAGCGCCCGCTGCCACGCCTCGTCGAAGCCGTTCGTCCGCTCCCGTACGAAGGAGTGGTCGAGCCGCCCGTCGAGCACGGTCAGCTGCAACAGCCCGAGCGCCAGCGCCAGGTCCGTGCCGGGCGCGGGCCGCAGGTGCAGCGCGGCCCGCTCGGCGGTCGGGGTGCGGCGCGGGTCGAGCACGATCAGCGCCGCCCGGTCCAGGTGCCGCATCAGCGGCGGCATCGTCTCGGCCGGGTTCGCCCCGGCGAGCAGTACCACGTCCGCCCGGCCGAGGTCCGTCACCGGGAAGGGCAGCCCCCGGTCGATCCCGAAGGCCGCGTTGCCCGCGGCGGCCGCCGACGACATGCACCAGCGGCCGTTGTAGTCGATCCGGCTGGTCCCCAGCGCGAGCCGGGCGAACTTCCCCAGGAGGTAGGCCTTCTCGTTGGTGAGCCCACCGCCTCCGAAGACGCCGACGGCGTCCGCGCCGGACTCCCGCCGGATCTCCCGGAGCCGCCCCGCGACCAGGTCGAGGGCGGTGTCCCAGCCGGCCGGGGACAGACGGCCGTCGGCGCCCCGCACCAGCGGGGTGCGCAGCCGGTCGTTCACGGCCAGCACGTCGGGCGCGGTCCAGCCCTTCTGGCACAGACCGCCCTGGTTGACGGGGAAGTCGGACGGGGTGACGGTCACCTCGCCCAGACCGTTGCCGAGCCGGGTACCGCACTGCAGGGCGCAGTACGGACAGTGGGTGTGGACGGTGCGGCGGGTGAGGGAGGCCTCAGACACGGCTGACCCCCGACCGTCGCGGGGCCGGGGCCCCGACCGCGCCCCCGGAGGCGCGCGGTGGCCGCAGGTACACCGCCCAGGTGACCGCCACACAGAGGGCGTAGAAGCAGAGGAAGGCGACGAAGGCGGGAGCGCCGCTGCCGCCCTCGGAGCCGTACGCCGCCCTGAAGGCGAGGTTGACCGCCACTCCGCCGAGCGCCCCGACCGCGCCCGCGATCCCGATGACCGCGCCGGACAGGCGCCGGGCGCGGGCGAAGGCGTCCAGGGCGTCCCGGCCGTCGGTGACCTCGCGGCCGGCCCGCTCGGCGAAGACGGCCGGGATCATCTTGTACGTGGAGCCGTTGCCGACGCCGGTGAGCACGAAGAGGACCGTGAAGCCGCCCACGAACAGGGCGAACGAGCCGCGTGCGGAGGCCAGGAGCAGTCCGCCGGTCCCGGCCGCCATCGCCACGAACGTCCAGGCGGTCACGCGGCCTCCGCCCCACCGGTCGGCCAGTCGCCCGCCCAGGGGCCGGGCGAGCGATCCGAGCAGCGGACCGAGGAAGGTGTACGACGCCGCCTCGAGCGCCGTGGAGCCGAACTGCGTCTGCAGCACCAGGCCGAAGGCGAAGCCGTAGCCGATGAACGAGCCGAAGGTGCCGACGTAGAGCAGCGATATCCACCAGGTGTGCGCGCACCGCACGGCCTCGCGCCAGGCCCCCTTCTCCGTGTGGTCCGGCCGCGGGAGGTTGTCCATCCGCAGGGCGGCGAGCAGCGAGACCGTCACGATGAGGGGGAGGTAGAACGCGGCGACGTAGGAGGGGTGCGTGTCGCCGGCGGTGGTGATGACCAGCAGACCGAGGAGCTGGACGACGGCCACGCCGATGTTGCCGCCGCCCGCGTTGAGGCCGAGGGCCCAGCCCTGGTGGCGCTGGGGGAAGAAGGCGGTGATGTTCGTCATCGAGGAGGCGAAGTTCCCGCCGCCCGTCCCGCCGAGCGCGCCGATGAGGAGGAAGACCCACAGGGGCGTGCCGGGACGCTGCACGAAGTACGCGGCGCCGCAGGCGGGCACGAGTAGGACGGCGGTGGCGAAGACCGTCCAGTCACGGCCGCCGAAGCGGGTGACGGCGTGGCTGTACGGGATCCTCAGCACCGCTCCGACGAGCGTGGGCGTGACGACCAGGAGGAACTTCTCGCCGGGCGTGAAGGGCAGTCCGATGCGCGGCGACATGAAGAGGACGAGGACCGACCACATCGACCAGACGGAGAAGCCGATGTGCTCGGAGGCGATGGACAGCGCGAGGTTGCGCCGGGCGATCCGCTTGCCGCGGGTCTCCCAGAACCGGACGTCCTCCGGGTCCCACTCCTCGATCCGCCGGCCGCGGCCGTCACCGCGGCCGCCACCTCGGGCCGAGGCGCCCGAAGGGCGCACACCCCGGCCGGAGGCGCCCGAAGCGCCCGGCGCTCCCGGGGGGTTCGCAGGGGGCGAGGTGTTCACGGCGATCCCTTCAGCGCGCGGTCCACCAGGGGGCCCGCCGCACCCGTGTAGGCGGCCGGGTCGCACAGCGAGGCCACCTCGGCGGCGTCCATGACGCCGGACAGCTCCGGGGCCTGCGCCAGGACGTCGGCGAGCGGGCGGCCGTCCCGGTCCGCCGTCACCGACGCCCAGGTCAGCAGCTCCTTCGCGGCGGCCTTCCCGAGCCGGGGGGCCAGCACCGCCGCGATTCGCTCCGAGACGATCCGGCTGCCGGTGAGGGCCAGGTTGTCCCGCATCCGTTCGGCCCGCACCTCCAGACCCTCGGTGAGCTCGACGGCGGTGTGGGCGGCCCCGCCCGTGAGCCGCAGGCACTCCCGCATCGGCTGCCACTCGGCGTGCCACACCCCGCCGGACCGCTCGTCCTCGGTGACCAGGCACTGCGCGAGCGCCCCGGCCAGGGCCGGCACCTGGAGCGCGGCCGAGCGGACCAGGGTGGCGAGGACCGGGTTCCGCTTGTGCGGCATCGCGGACGACGCCCCGCGCCCCGCGCGGCCCGCCGGTTCGGCGACCTCCCCGACCTCGGTCCGGGCGAGCGACTGCACGTCCACGGCGATCTTCCCGAGCGCGCCGGTCGCGAACGCCAGCGCGGAGGCCAGATCGGCGACGGGGGCGCGCAGCGCGTGCCACGGCAGCGGCGCGGTGCTCAGCCCGGTCTCGTCGGCGAACGCCTCCAGGAGCCGCTCGTGATACGCCCCGACGTCGAGGGCGCCGTCCGCTCCGTCGCCCGCCGGGGCCCCGGGCCCCGTCGCCAGGGCGGCGTACTCCACGTACCCCGCCAGCGTGCCCGCCGCGCCGCCGAGGGAGACCGGCAGGGACTCCTGCACACGGGCCAGACGTTCCTCGGCGGCCAGGACGAGGGCGCGCCAGCCCGCCGCCTTGAGACCGAACGTGGTCGGGACCGCGTGCAGGCTCAGGGTCCGGCCGGCGATCAGGGTGTCGCGGTGCCGCTCGGCGAGGGAGGCGAGCGCCACCGCCGTACGCGACAGGTCCGCGCGGATCAGCCGCAGCGCCCGGGTCGCGACGAGCATCGCGCCCGTGTCGAGGATGTCCTGGCTCGTCGAGCCCCGGTGGACGTACTCCGACGCCTCCGGATCGTCCTGCGCGACCACCCGGGTCAGCGCCTGGACCAGGCCGACGACCGGGTTCGCCGTCTCCCGGGCCGCCAGGGCCAGGGCGCGGACGTCCAGGCGCTCGGCCCGCGCCGCGTGGGAGACGGCACGGGCCGCGGACTCCGGGACCGTGCCGAGCCGGGCCTGGGCCCGGACCAGCGCGGCCTCCGCGTCCAGCATGGCCTGGAGCCACGCGCGGTCACCGACCGCCGACTCCACCGGCGTCCCGGCCCGCACGGGCGACAGGAGACCCACGTCCTCCCACGGGCGGGTCACACGATCACCCCGGACAGCTCCACCGAGGAGCCCTCCGGCACCGGCCGCACCCCGGCCGGGACCTGCGCCGCCGGCGGCAGCGCGCGCAGCGCCCGGGCGATGGCGTCCGAGTCGCCGAGGGTCACCGAGTCGACACCCGGCCGGATGCCGGCCGCCGTCACCCAGTGGACCGACTCGGTCGGCACCCCGTAGGCGAACCGGCGCGGGTGCGGACGGCCACGGCCGTCCACCACGCGGTACGGCCGCTCGGTCACGGCCAGGCCGCCGGTCTCGTACGTCGTGCCGCAGGAACCGGCGATCCGGTACGGCGTCGCCTGGTCGGTGCCGAGGAGGTGCTGCAGCAGCGGGTCCTGGGTGCGCCGCAGGTCCGGTTCCGGCAGCCGCGCCTCGATCAGCACCGACGCGCGGACCGGCGGCCCGGGCACCGTGTCCGACGCGGCCACGAACGACGGCGCCGCAGCGTCGAGCCGGATCTGCGTGCCCGGTCCCATCACCTCCAGGACACCCGCCTCGATCAGCGCGATCATCTCCTCGATGCGGGAGGCCGGCGGGCCGATCGACAGGAAGCCGTTGAGCGGGGTGTACCAGCCCTCCAGGTCGTCCCGGTGCGAGTTCCCCTCCAGGCCGCCGTGGTCGACGGCGAGCCGGACCTCGTTGCGCAGGTCCCGCAGCACGTCCAGGGCGGCCTTCAGCGGGCCGTGCACATTGCCCGCCCGCGCGTCGGCCACGTCCTGCTCCAGATGGCGCAGCAGCCAGGCGCGGAAGTCGTCCCGGCCGGTGAACTCCCGTTCCCCGTACGGCCGGGACAGCGTCTCCCAGTCCCACCGGTCCGGCTCGGGAATCCCGTACTCCACCGCCAGCGCCGTCCGTGCGGACTCGTCGACCGCCGCCAGGTACCGGGCGGTGAACTCCTCGCGCTCGGCGCCGCGCCCCAGGGAGTCGAGGAGCGTGCCGTAGTAGACGCTCTCCACCTCCCGCGAGATCAGCGGCCACAGGTCCTGCGCGAAGTTCACGCGCTCACCGTCGACGTTGCGGGCGCGCAGCCGCTCGATGAACTCCGGCGTCAGCAGCTGCGGAAGGTAGCGGCCGTACGCGCCCTTCTGGTTCTCGCCGCGCGCGTGGTACGGCACCCCGCGCCGGGAGGACGCGAACAGCTTCGGCTCCCGCCCCGAGGCGAGGTACACGAGCCGCCCGTCCCGTCGCTCGAAGGTCCCGCCCCGCCCGGCCGTGAACAGCGCCATGTGGTCGAAGAAGTTGAGCCCGAGCCCGCGCAGCAGCACGTGCTGGCCGGGTTCGACACCGCTCAGGTCCAGGTCGGCCGGGTTGGCGGGCGTGACGTACCGCAGGTTGTGGATCCGGGCCAGGCTCGCCGTACGGGCTTCGCGGGCCGTCAGGCGCGCCGGCACGTGGCCCTGGGCGAGGACCACGCCGTCGAGGTGGTTGAGGCGGGTGCCGTCCTCGAGACGCACGCCCTGCGGCCCGCCCGGCACCCCGTGGGTGTCGGCCATCGCGACCGCCCGCGAGCGGTGGACGCGGACCGTGATGTGGGCGGGCGCGCGGGCGATCACCCGCTGGAAGCAGTCGTGCAGGTACCGGCCGTAGAACGCCCGGGAGGGGTAGTCGTCCGCGCCGAGCCGGCGCGCCTCCTCCAGCGTGGCGGCGTCGTAGCCGTCGGCGGAGGCGCCCGCGTCCGTGAGGGCGGCGAGTTCGCCGGCCCACTCGTGGAGGCTGGGGCCGGGCTCGATCGGGCCCTCGATCCGCGCGCTGGCGTCGGTGTAGACCGTCACCTGCGAGGCGACGGTGTTCATCAGCAGGTGCCGTGACTGCTCCGTGCGCCAGACCGCCCCGGCGCCCGGCGCGGCCGGGTCGACGACGTGGACGGTCACGGTCCGGTGGGAGGGCGCGAGCCGCTCGTTGGCGCAGAGCCGTTCCAGGACGGACAGTCCGCGGGGTCCGGCGCCGACGATGCAGTACTCGGCATGGTTGTCGCTCATGCTCGCTCCTCGGTGGCCGATGCGGTGGTGTGGGACGCTGTGTCGGAGGCGCCGCCCGGGCGGGCGGTGCCCGTGGAGCCGGCCGCTGCCAGCAGACGTGCCAGCTCCAGCCGCTTGATCTTGGTGGTGGCGGTCTGCGGCAGCTCGCCGAGCCGCCGGTGCACCGGCTCGGCCATCGGCGGCAGCGAGGCGGTGGCCGCCTTCCAGGCCGCCGGATCCAGCGGCCGGTCGTCCTTGGTGCAGATGACCGGGACGGCCCTGCCGTCCTCGCCGGGGATGATGATGACCTCGGTCAGCTCCTCCAGCTTCCCGAAGAGGGTGTCCTCCGCCGCCAGCGTGGAGCCGAAGCCCTCGATCAGGTCGACCTCGCGGTCGAGCAGGTGCACACAGCCCCACTTGGTGCGGTAGCCGACGTCACCCATCCGCCACCAGCCGTCCGCGGACACCTGTTGGTCGTACCGGTCCTGCTCGCCGAGGTAGGTGACGATCCGGCCGTCGCTGCGCACCTCGATGTAGCCCGGGTTGTCCTGCGAGGGCTCCTTGCCGTCGCGGCTCACCACCCGCACGTCCGTCATGCCGGGGAAGGGGCGGCCGACGCAGCGTCCGTCGTCGTCGAGCGAGCGGCGCCGGGTGAAGGCGCGGACCACGGCCGGGCCGATCTCGCTCTGGCCGTACAGCTGGCCGAAGAGCGGCGCCCGCCGCTTGGTGGCGCGCAGCAGCGTGTGCACGGTCCGCGGGTGGATGGCGTCGAAGGTCGAGGAGAACAGCTTGACGTTGGACAGGGGGCCCCGCGGGTCCTTGGCCAGCTCCTCCCACTCCATGAAGGAGTTGGGGTGCGCCTCCAGAATGCCCGGCTTCAGCTGGGCGAAGAGGTCCGCGGCCTGCTTCGGGTCGGGGTCCGCGAGCACGATGATCGGGAACCCGCGCAGCAGGGAGATCGCGAGGGCGGTGAAGAGCCGCGAGTGCACGAAGGACACGTGCATGGCGATCGTCTCGCGGTCCCGGATCAGCGGCAGGATCGCGGAGGCCTGCGGGCGGTAACGCGCCTGCAGCGTCCGGCCGGTGTGCACGGCCAGCTTCGGCGTGCCCGTGGTGCCCGAGGTGTGGGTGATCAGCGTCGGGTGCTCGGGCGGCATCGTCACGGCGGGGACCCGGGGCACGCCCGCCAGCGCGGCCAGCTCCGTGGCTCCCTCGTGGCTGCCGGAGGCGAGCAGCACCTTCCCCGCCAGATCGAAGACCTCGGCGGGCAGCTCCTTCTCCAGCTTGACCGCGTCGGTGAGCAGGAACGGCCGGTCCGTGCGCCGCACGAGCTCGGTGGCGGTCTCGCCGTCCAGCTTGGGGGAGAGGAGGACCGGCACGGCCCCGACGCGGGCGATGGCACAGGACAGCAGCGTGATGTCGAAGCCGTCGGACTTGTAGACGACGACCCGCTCGCCGGGCCGCACCTTCGCCGCCCACAGCCGGGACGCGAAGTCGTCGATGAGATCGGCGACCTCGGCGACCGTCATCCGCCGCCCGAGCCCGGGGGCGATGTCGAGGTCGTGGTCGAGGATCACGACGTTCGCGGGGTGGCGGGACGCCGCTCGCTCGAACAGCGTGCCCAGGCGGATACCACGGTTTCCAATACGCTGCAGCAGCATGTCCCCAGGCTTTCGTCGGTAGAAATGCCGAGATCGACTCTGATCGGCAAGGCGAATTCGGACCGCTCCCGCGAGAACGCGCGGGCCGCTCCCGCCGGAACGCGCGGGTGAAGAAAGGCGGTCGGAAAATGGCGGACGGAGCGGACGGAGAATGGGCGTATTTTTCGCCGTTCTCGGGACGGGATACTGCTGAGGCTCCCGGGGTGGGGTCAACGGAGCGAATCAGGGTCCGTCAAGTCCGGTCACGCTGATCGGTGTCCAGCGCATAGTGCAAGGCCGTGATGTTCATCCGTTGTGCGTGGTAGAAGCGTTGTGCCCGGTGGTTGGTGATGCCGGTGTCGAGCTCGATCCGCACGCACCCCGCCTCGCGGGCCCGGTCGCGCATTGCGCCGAGCAGCCGCGTGCCCACGCCGGCCGATCGGGCGTCGGGCGCGGTGACGAGGTCGTCGACGAAGAGCAGCCTGCCCCGGCTGGTGGCCAGAACGCGGTGGGTGGCCACGCCGAGGCAGCGGCCGGCCGGATCGTGGGCGGCGGTGAAGACGAGCCCCTGGCCGTGGGCGGTGACCGCGAACTCCAGGAAGGCGGCGGCGTCGAGGCCGGGGCGCAGGGTCCGTATCAACGGGCCGACGTCGGTGACCATGGCGGGATCGTCCGGGGTCAGATCGGTCAATGACAATTCCATGAACAGCCACCCTAGGGCCGTAATGTCGGATCGCTCGGACCGAGTTGACATATCAGGGGCCGCCCGGCGGAAAACGGGTGAGCGCTCTGCGACCATCCGTAGCATGCGCGCTGCCTACATCGAAGAGCTCGGACCGCCGGACGCGATTCATTACGGAGAACTGGTCGACCCCCGGCCCGGACCCACGGACGTTCTCGTCGACGTCCTGGCCACGACCGTCAATCCCGTCGACACGTTCGTCCGTTCCGGACTCTTCCGCACGCCGCTGCCCTTTCCCTTCGTGATCGGCCGCGACCTCGTCGGCCGGGTCGCCGATAGCGGAACCGGAGCCACCGGATTCACCACCGGAGATCTGGTGTGGTGCAACAGCCTGGGCCACGAGGGTCGTCAGGGCGCGGCCGCCGAGCGGGCCGCCGTCCCCGCCGACCGGCTCTACCGGCTCCCGGACGGCGTCGACCCGGAGACCGCCGTCGCCGTGGTCCACCCGGCGGCCACCGCGTACCTCGGCCTGTTCACCCACGGCCGGGTCAGGGCCGGGGAGACCGTCGTGGTGGCGGGCGCGGCCGGCAACGTCGGCAGCGCGATGGTCGTCCTCGCCGCCTGGGCGGGCGCCCGCGTGATCGCCACGGCGCGGCAGCGGGACGCGGCCTACGTCGCCTCCCTGGGCGCGTGCGAGGTCTTCGACTACACCGACCCCGACGTGTACGCACTGATCGCCAAGGCCGCTCCGGACGGCGTCGACGCCTACCTCGACGCGTCGGGGACCAACGACCTCACCCACAGCGTGGACCTGCTCGCCCGGCGCGGCCGGATCGTGCTCCTCGCGGGCGCCCGTACCGAACCCGTCCTCCCGGCCGGGCGGTTGTACATGAAGGACGGGTCGATCGCCGGCTTCGTCATCTCGCACGCGACCACCGCCGAGCTGGCCGAGGCCGCCGCGACCATCAACCGGCTGCTCGTGGCGGGCCTGTTGCGGCCGCGTGAAATCGAGGTCCGCCCGCTGAGCGAGGCCGCGGAGGTCCACCGCAGGATCGAGACGCACGGCCCGCACGGCAGCCGCATCGTGCTCCGCCCGACGCCGGACCCCTCCTCAACAGCCCGTTTCGGCGCCTGAGCCGACCGGCCCTCGGCCCGTACCGGCGGTCGCGCGCCCCCGGACGCGCCCGCACGGCTCCCCGCGCACCGGCCGCCGCCCCTCGCCCCCCCCACCGGGGGCTTCGTCCCGCACAGGGCGGCCCGCCCGGACACAACTCCCTTCCCCTGGCCGGGAATGAAGTGGCCGACCTCACCGTTGACCGTACCCCCGGACCGAATTAGTTTCGGCCAGCGGTACGGGTACTCTCCGGAGTCCCCGGTTTCTTCCAACAACGGGGGTTGGGGACGATGTCCATGCACGGCGCGGACGGGGGCGGGGGCACCGACGCGCTCGCCGTCCTCGAGCTGCTGGCTCAACACGCACCACCAGGCCGCTTCGAGGCGCTGCTGCGGGACGCCCGCCGCTCCGGCATGCCGGACGGCGAACTGGCAAGGCTGGAACGAGCCGTTCAGCTCGCCACCGGCATCAGCACCTCCTTCAGCCGCCGCGAGCAGCGGGAGGCCGGCCTGGCCGCCCTGGTCGACACCGCACGGGACCTGACCTTCCCGTACGACCTCGACAGCCTGCTGCGGGTCATCACCCGCAGGGCGCGGCGGCTGCTCGACTTCGACATGGCGTACGTCAGTCTCCGCACCGCCGGCGGCTCGTCCTACATCCACACCACCGAGGGCTCCCTGACCGGCCTGACCTCCGGCCTGCGGGTCCTCGACGGCCACGGACTCGGCGGCGAGGCGCACGCCCACGGCGAACCGGCCTGGAGCGCCGACTATCTGGAGGACGACCGCTTCTCGCACGCGGAGGTGATCGACGAGGTCGTACGGGCGGAGGGGCTGCACGCCATCATGGCCGTGCCCCTGCGCAGCGGGGAGACGACCGTCGGCGCGCTGTACGGGGCCGACCGCCGGGTCCGCCACTACACCCCGGACGAGATCGGGCTCATGTCCTCGCTGGCCGACCTGGCCGCCGTCGCCATCGAGAAGGCCGGACTGCTCGACCAGACCCGGGCCGAGGTCACCGAACTGGAGCTGGACAGCTCGCGGGCCCGCACCAGCCTGACCCGGATGCGGCACGTCAGCGAGGCCCACAGCCGGATCATGAACCTCGTCCTGTCGGGCGGGGACCTGTGCAACGTGGCGAAGGCGGCGGGGGACGCCCTCGACGGCACCGTCATGATCCGGGACCCCGGCGGGCGCAGCCTCGCCTCCGGTGGGGACATCCCCGGCCTCGACGAGGAGGCGGTGGCGAAGGCATCGCTGGACGCGCACGCGGGCCGCCGGCCCGTGGTCACCGGTGACAACACCTGGGTGGCCCCGGTCATCGCGGGCTCCGAGGACCTCGGCGTGCTGGTGATCCGCACGGCCACCGGTCTGACCGGCGAGGACGAGCGGCTGCTCGAACTCGCCGCCCAGTCCGTCGCGTTCCTGCTCCTGATGCAGCGCTCCACGGCCGTCGCCGAGGGCCCCGTGCGCGACGAGCTCCTCGACGACCTCCTCGCCGACCCGCAGCACGCCCCGCAGCAGATCGTGCAGCGCGCCCGCCGCCTCGGCATCGACCTGCGCAAACCCCACGTCCTCGTCGTGGCCCGGCCCGAGGGCGGGGAGCAGGGGCGCGCGGTGGTGTGGGCGTCCTCGTACGCCTACCGTATGTCCGGTCTGAAGACCGTCCAGGGCGGCTGCATCGTCCTGCTCCTGCCGGGGATCGACGCCTCGGCGGCGGCCCAGGCGGTCTCCGGCGAGCTGTCCCCGCTGCTCGGGCACCCGGTCTCGGTCGGTGCGGCCGGCCCGGGCTGGAGCCCCGACAGCGCGGCGCGGATGTACCAGGAGGCGATGCGCTGCCTGGACGCGATGAGCGCGCTGGGCGGCTCGGGATCGGCCGCGTCCGTGCAGGACCTCGGTTTCCTGGGGCTGCTGCTCTCCGACGACCACGACGTCGACGGCTTCATCGAGTCGGCGATAGGCCCCGTCCTGGACTACGACGCCGAGCGGTTCACGGACCTGACGCGCACCCTGGAGGCGTACTTCGCGTCGGGCGCGAGCCCGACGAACGCCGCGGAAGAGCTCCACGTCCATCCGAACACGGTGTCGCGCCGGCTGGAGCGGATCGGGGAACTCCTCGGCGCGGAGTGGCAGAAGCCCGGCCAGGTCCTGGAGGTGCAGCTGGCGCTGCGCCTCCAGCGCACCCGGGACGTCCTGGCCCGCCAGCGCGGCACGGACCCCGCCCGCCCCTCGGCACAGGACCGCGACCGCGCGACGCCGTAGGCGGAGCGGGGGCGGCCGGCCTCGTGGGGCGCCTGTCCCGCACGGGGTGCAGCGGGCGAGTGGGCGGCGGGCTGCCGGGTGCGCCGGCCGCGCGGGGACGGGATGCCCGAGCCGCGGGAGGCGGCTCGGCCACGGGGTGCCCGGACCGCTGGGGGTCCGGGTGCCCGTCCCAGCACGGCGCGCGAGGCGCGCCCGCGGGGTGTGCGGGTCCGCATGGTGCGCGGGCCCGCACGGTGCAGGGTGTGAGCCCGCGGGATGCGCTGGTCCGCATCGTGCGCGGGCCCGTGGGGCCGGCCAGGCCCCCCGGCGAGGCCGGCCCCCGGGACGGCTTGTCGGGTCAGCTCGCCGAGCGGCCCGGTTCGAAGGCGGCGTCCCAGTCCGTCGCCAGGACCGTCGCCGCGTGGGCGGCCGAGGCCAGCGTGATGTGACGGTGCCAGCCGCGGAACGAGCGGCCCACGAAGTCCCGTAGGCCCGCGCCCTCCCCGACCTGGGCGAAGTCCCGCTCCACCCGCCGGGACAGCTTCGTCAGACGCAGCAGCGTCCCGACCGTCGAACCGGTCAGATCGGTGATCCAGAGCCGGCTCGGAGGCCGCCTCGGGTCGTCCCACTCGCCCAGCAGCAGCAGGGGCCGCATCCGCTCCCCCGCGGGCGCCGGCAGCGCGACCCGTACCACCGTCGCCAGCGAGGTCCGCGAGGTCCGGGTGCCGGACGCGGTGTCCAGCCAGCCGACCGGACGGCGCAGCCCCTTGAGCGACTCGAGGATCTGCTGGGCCGGCAGCGGCCCGGCGCCGAAACCGGGCAACGCCCGGTCCGCGACCGAGAGCCGGCACGTCGCGCTGATCCTGGCGACCACGGGCACCCCCGCCCCGGCCAGCCGGTTCAGCGCCGCCCGCCCCGCCCCGCCGCGGATGTCGAGCAGCAGCGGCTTGCGGGTCACGTCCTGCCAGCGCGCGGTGTCGAGCGCGGCGGCGACCGCGCACTCCTCCAGGGTCTCCTCGCCCGCCCCCTCGGGGACCTCGGCGCGGTCACGCCGTGTCCGGTCCTTGACCCAGGGGTCGGGCAGGAAGAGCCGCCAGTTGACCGGCACGCTCAGTTCCTCGGCGGCGAACCACACCCCGAACGCCTGCTGCCCGCGGAACACCTGCCCCCGCTCCGGGTCGAAGCGGCGGTCGACGCCGACCGAGTGCTCGCCGGCCTTCGGTATCGGCATCGAACGGACCACCCACGCCTGCGGGCAGCTGTTCTGCTCCAGGAACCCGGCGAGTGCGGCCCGCATCGGCCGCCAGTCCCAGGTGGAGCTCGAAATGAAATGGTGCAGACTCTGCTCGGCGGCCGCGCCACCGATCTGTGCGGCGATGTTACGTATCGACTTGCGGCCCTGTGCGGTCAGCAGCCCCCGAAGGTACTGCTCTGCCTTCAGACGCTGATCGCGCCGGGGAAACCCCGAGAAGAGCGTGGCACAGAGCTCGTCGTAGACATCGTCGGCCACCGCGTTCCGGTACGGCGCCGAGTGCGGCCCGACTCCGGTGCGGTGCTGGATCCCCAGTGAATCGAGAACGGTCCTGCGCTTGGTTGCGACGGATGAACTCACGACACTCCTGCCCGACGGTTTCGCAGCTCCCTCCAGCTGCCCTCACACCGTCTCGTCCGGGGCCCACCAGGGGCGAGGTGTACCCGGCACCCGTCTGGGCCGCCGGATGGTGGTCGGACCACCGGGGGTGGCTTCCCGGGTGACGTACAGGGGTCCGGACACCGTCCGGCAGGGGAGAGAGGTGTGGCCGGACCACCAGGGGGTGCGGTCCGGCCACAATCGCGTCACCCGGTTTCAAACCGGCGCGCGGGTGATCTGACAGACTCTCGGACCCCGCTTTGACCAGGGTGGAACGCGGCCCGACCATCGCAGGACGAGGCGGAACGGGCCGGCTCCTGGTTAATGCCCCAGGCCAGGAGCCGCGCCTGTCCGTCTCGCTTACGTGGTGGGCAGCGCACACCCGCCCACCCACACCGCGGGCAGCCTCGCGCCGACCCCCGGTCCCGGTCCGGCGGCCGCCTCGCGCCTACCGCGCGCCACCGCCCACCGCTCCCACGCCCGCGCCACCGCTCCTACGCGCGCGCCGCTTCGGCGTCGCGCCGGGCCACCCGGGCCGCGTGCGTCGGCCCCTCGGGCACGTCGGCGGGCCGCAGGCTCTCCATCTCCTTGCGCAGCACCGGGATCACTTCCTCGCCGAGCAGGTCGAGCTGCTCCAGCACCGTCTTCAGCGGCAGGCCGCCGCTGTCCACCAGGAACAACTGCCGCTGGTAGTCACCCACGTACTCCCGGAAGGACAGCGTCCGTTCGATCACCTCCTGGGGGGAGCCGACCGTGAGCGGCGTCTCGCGCGTGTACTCCTCAAGGGACGGGCCGTGGCCGTAGACCGGCGCGTTGTCGAAGTACGGCCGGAACTCCCGTACCGCGTCCTGCGAGTTCCTGCGCACGAAGACATGGCCGCCCAGGCCCACGATCGCCTGCTCCGGCGTTCCGTGGCCGTAATGCGCGTACCGCCGCCGGTAGAGCCCGACCATCTTCGCCGTGTGCTCCTTCGGCCAGAAGATGTGGTTGGCGAAGAACCCGTCGCCGTAATAGGCCGCCTGCTCGGCGATCTCGGGGGAGCGGATCGAGCCGTGCCAGACGAACGGCGGGACGCCGTCCAGTGGGCGGGGCGTCGAGGTGAAGCCCTGGAGCGCCGTACGGAATCGGCCCTCCCAGTTCACCACGTCCTCCCGCCACAGCCGGTGCAGCAGGGCGTAGTTCTCGACGGCGAGCGGGATGCCCTGGCGGATGTCCTGGCCGAACCACGGATAGACCGGGCCGGTGTTGCCGCGCCCCATCATCAGGTCCACCCGGCCGTCCGCCAGGTGCTGGAGCATCGCGAAGTCCTCGGCGATCTTCACCGGGTCGTTGGTGGTGATCAGCGTCGTGGACGTGGACAGGATCAGCCGCTCCGTGCGGGCCGCGATGTGGCCGAGGAGCGTCGTCGGGGAGGACGGCACGAACGGCGGGTTGTGGTGCTCGCCCGTCGCGAAGACGTCGAGCCCCACCTCCTCCGCCTTGCGCGCGATGGTGACCATCGCCTTGATGCGCTCGTACTCACCCGGTGTGGTGCCGTCGGTGGGATCGGTGGTCCTGTCCCCGACGGTGAAGATTCCGAACTGCATGACACAACACTCCAAGCCGCCCCAGCAAGGTCCGTCCTCCCCATACTGCACGACCTCCGGCAGAAACGGAAACTTATCCGGAAAGCCTTCCGGTCGTGCCCCGCCGCCCGTCGGCCATGGTGACGAAGTCTTCCGCGCGGGCTGGACGACCCGCCCCCCGATGCCCACGCTCACGGCCATGACACCCGTACGAGAAGCCACGCCGCCCGTCATCACCGCCTGGTCGGACATCGGCTGCCCCTGGGCCTCGCTCGCCCTGAACACCCTGCGGGCCACCGCCGCCGAACGCGGCCAGGACCTCCTCATCGACCACCGCGCCTTCCCGCTGGAGCTGTTCAACCGCCAGCCCACGCCCAAGCACATCGTCGACGCGGAGGTCGTCATGCTCGGCGCCCACCGCCCCGAACTGGGCTGGCGGCTCTGGAACGCGCCCCTGTGGGAGTACCCGTCGAGCATCCTTCCCGCCCTCGAGGCCGTCCAGGCCGCCAAGGCGCCCGAGGCGGGCGGTCTGCGCGGCTCCGACCAGCTCGACGCCGGCCTGCGCCGCGCCTTCTACACCGAACACCGCTGCATATCCGTCCACTCCGTCATCCTCGACATCGCCGCCGAGTGCCCCGACGTCGACGCCGGCGCCCTGGAGAAGGCCCTGTCCCAGGGAGCGGGCCGGCGCGAGGTCTACGACCAATGGCACGAGGCGCGGGGCCCGCACATCCAGGGCAGCCCCCACTTCTTCGCCCCCGGCGGCTACGCCGAACACAACCCGGGCGCCACCTACGTCTTCACCGGCGACCTCTACGACGGCGGCTTCCCCCGCCTCGACCACTACGACGCCGGCTGGGCGACCACCCTGCTCGACTCCCTGACCGCCTGACGGCTGCGAGCGGGGACGACGGGACACCCCCGAGGCGGTGCCTTTCCGGACACGGCCCGACAGGCCCTAACCTGCCGCCATGGGAACGCGCGGGCAGCTGCCGGTCGTCGCCGCCGTCGCGGCCGGCGGCGCACTCGGCGCGGCCGCCCGCTACGCCGCGGTGCTGACCTGGCCCACCCCGCCCGGCGCCTTCCCGTGGACGGTCCTCGCCGTGAACGCGTCCGGCTGCGCGGCGATCGGCGTGCTCATGGTCCTCGTCACCGAGACCGGGGCGCCGCCGCACCGCCTCCTGCGCCCCTTCCTCGGCACGGGAGTCCTCGGCGGCTTCACCACCTTCTCCACGTACGCGCTCGACACGCAGCGCCTGTTGAGCGCCGGGGACGCGGCGCGGGGCATCCTCTATCTGGGATCGACGGCGATCGTGGCACTGACCGCCGTCTGGGCCGCGACCACGGCGGCCCGTGGCGTGCTGGTGAGGAGACCGCGATGACGAGACCGGCGGGCAGGGCCCTGCGCGTGACGATCCTGGTCGGGGAGAGCGACGTCTGGCACCACCGGCCGCTGTACTCCGAGATCGTGCACCGGGCACACGAGAGCGGTCTCGCCGGAGCCTCCGTGTTCCGCGGCGTGGAGGGGTACGGCGCCTCCTCCCTCGTGCACACCACGCGGCTGCTCTCGCTGAGCGAGGACCTGCCGGTCGCGATCGTGCTCGTGGACACCGAGGAGCGGATCCGGGCGTTCCTGCCGCATCTCGACCCGCTGGTGGGCGACGCACTCGTCATGCTCGACGACTGCGAGGTCATCCGCTACGGCGGCCGGGAGCGGCGGAGGTGAACTGGCTCCTCGTCCTCGCCGGCGGAGCCGTCGGCGCGCCCCTGCGCTATCTGACCGACCGGGCCGTCCAGTCACGCCACGACTCGCTCTTCCCCTGGGGCACCTTCACGGTGAACGTCGTCGGCTCCTTCGTCCTCGGCCTGCTCACCGGCGTCACCTCGGCCCGGGCCCACCTGCTGCTCGGCACGGGCCTGTGCGGGGCGCTGACGACGTACTCCACCTTCTCGTACGAGACGCTGAGGCTGTACGAGAGCGGGGCGCGCGGGTACGCCGCGGCCAACGTCGCCGGGAGCGTGGCCGCCGGACTCGCAGCCGTCTGGCTGGGAACCGGGGCGGCCACCCTCCTCTAGGGAGTGTCCGGCGCAGGGCCCGGCCGAGGTACCTGCCGGGACTGACGAGCATCCCCGTCCGTCGGTGTCCGCTCGAGACAGGTGCACTCCCGGCCGGTGGCAATGGCGGGCTCCGATGGCAGGGTGGGACCGGGGGCGTCCCTCGGGCGCGGGTCCCACGGACGACGCCCGGCGGACGCGACGGGCGACGCACGGACGTCACACGGTCATTCGCACGGGTCGCGGAGAGGCGGCGGATCAGGCATGAGCTGGTCGGACTTCCAGTACGAGATCTATCTGAACGGTCTGTCCGGAGCCGTCCCCCGGCTCCCCACCGACCTGACCCGCCTGGAGGAACTGGCCACCGCCCGGCTCGGCCCCGGACCCGTCGGCTACGTCGCGGGCAGCGCCGGCGACGGCTCCACCGCCCGCGCCAACCGCGCCGCCCTGGAACGCCGCCGCCTCGTCCCGCGCATGCTGCGCGACGTACGCGAACGGGACCTGTCCACGGAGCTGCTGGGGCGCCGGCTGCCCGCCCCGGTCGCCCTCGCGCCGGTCGGCGTCCTGTCGATCCTGCACCCCGACGCCGAACCGGCCGCTGCCCGGGCGGCCGCGGCGCGCGGCATCCCGTACATCCTGTCCTCCGCCTCCAGCACGCCGATGGAGGAGGTGGCGCGGGCGATGGGGGAGGGGGAGCGGTGGTTCCAGCTGTACTGGCCCAAGGACGTCGAGGTCGCCCGCTCCTTCCTGCGCCGGGCGAAGGACGCCGGCTACACCGCGCTCATCGTCACCCTCGACACGCCGCTCCTCTCCTGGCGCCCGCGCGACCTCGACCAGGCGTACCTGCCGTTCCTGCACGGCGTCGGCACCGCGAACTACTTCACCGACCCGGCCTTCCTGGCGGGCCTGTCCAAGCCGGTGGAGGAGGACCCGAACGCGGCCGTGGCCCATTTCGTCGGCATGTTCGCCGACCCGGGCAAGACCTGGCCCGACCTGGCGTTCCTGCGCGAGCACTGGGACGGCCCCATCGTCCTCAAGGGCGTCCTCCACCCCGACGACGCCCGGGCCGCGGCCGACGCCGGCATGGACGGGATCGTCGTCTCCAACCACGGAGGGCGCCAGGTCGCGGGCGCGATCGCGGCCGCCGACGCCCTCCCCGCGGTCGCGGACGCGGTCGGCGACCGCCTCGCCGTCCTCTTCGACAGCGGCATCCGCACGGGCGCCGATATCGCCAAGGCCCTGGCGCTCGGCGCCTCCGGAGTCCTCGTCGGCCGCCCCTACGCCTACGGCCTCGCCCTGGACGGCCAGGCGGGCGTCGACCACGTCCTGCGCTGCCTCCTCGCCGAACTCGACCTGACCCTGGCCCTCTCGGGCCACGCCGGTCCGGCGACGCTGACCCGGGAGGACCTGACCGAGTCCGCGCGGTGAACCCGTCCCGAGGGGCTCACCGCGGGGTGAGCGGGGTCTGGGACGCGAGGCGGCCGAGCCGGGCGGGATCGCGGACGCCGCTGTGACGCCCCTCGTCAGCGGCCCGGGGGCCGGAAAACCCACGAGCCCGCACGATCCCTGTTCGCTACGATCGCGGTGGCTCGCGGCCCCGTCCGTCACCCCGTGTGACGTCGACGAGCGATCGTGGTGATCGCGCCGGCCGCCGTCTCCCGACCCGGGCCCGCCGTGGCATCGCCACCGGCGCCGTACGTACGAGAAGGAGCATCCGAGGATGGCTCGACACCTGGTGACCAGCGCGCTTCCCTACATCAACGGGATCAAGCACCTGGGCAACATGGTCGGGTCGATGCTCCCGGCGGACGTGTACTCCCGGTACCTCCGCCGGCGCGGCCACGACGTCCTCTTCATCTGCGCCACCGACGAGCACGGCACACCGGCCGAACTGGCCGCGAAGGAGGCCGGGCTCTCCGTCGCCGCGTTCTGCGCGCAGGCGCACGACGCGCAGAAAACCGTGTACGACGGCTTCGGCCTCGCCTTCGACCACTTCGGCCGCAGCTCCTCGCCGCAGAACGCCGAGATCACCCAGCACTTCGCGCGCCGCCTGCACGAGAACGGCTTCATCGAGGAGCGGGCGATCCGCCAGGTGTACTCACCGGCCGACGGCCGCTTCCTGCCGGACCGCTACGTCGAGGGCACCTGCCCGCACTGCGGCTACGACAGGGCCCGAGGCGACCAGTGCGAGAACTGCACGCGCGTCCTCGATCCGACGGACCTGCTCGGCCCGCGCTCGGCGATCAGCGGCTCCACGGACCTGGAGGTCCGCGAGACCAGGCACCTCTTCCTGCTCCAGTCCAAGCTCCAGCACGAGGTCGAGGAGTGGATCGCCACGGTCTGCGACCAGTGGCCGCAGCTGTCGACGTCGATCGCCCGCAAGTGGCTGACCGAGGGCCTGAACGACCGCGCCATCACCCGCGACCTGGACTGGGGCGTGCCGGTCCCGGCCGACACCTGGCCGGAACTCGCCGCCGAGGGCAAGGTCTTCTACGTCTGGTTCGACGCCCCGATCGAGTACATCGGCGCCACGAAGGAGTGGGCGGACGCCGCTCCCGACGGTGAGAGCCGCGACTGGAGGTCGTGGTGGTTCGGGGCCGACGACACCGTCCGTTACACCCAGTTCATGGCGAAGGACAACGTCCCGTTCCACACGGTGATGTTCCCGGCCACCGAGCTCGGCGTGCGCGAGCCCTGGAAGAAGGTCGACGTCGTCAAGGGCTTCAACTGGCTGACCTTCTACGGCGGCAAGTTCTCCACCTCGCAGAAGCGCGGCGTCTTCACGGACGCGGCCCTGGAGATCCTTCCCGCCGACTACTGGCGCTACTTCCTGATCGCCAACGCTCCCGAGTCGGACGACTCCTCCTTCACCTGGGAGCACTTCACGGCCACGGTGAACAAGGACCTGGCCGACACCCTGGGCAACTTCGTCAACCGGGTGCTGTCCTTCTCCCTCAAGCGGTTCGGCGACCAGGTCCCGGCGGGCCGCGCGGCCGGCGACGCGGAGGCGAAGCTCGGCGCGGAGATCGCCCGCCTGCTCGCGGAGTACGAGGAGCAGACGGAGGCGCTCCAGTTCCGCAAGGCGGCCGCCGCCCTGCGCGCCCTGTGGTCCGCGGGCAACGCCTACCTGGAGGAGAAGGCCCCCTGGCTGGAGATCAGGACCGACCCGGACGGCGCCGCCCTGACCCTGCGCACCGCGATGAACCTGATCCACCTGTACGCGATCGTCTCGGAACCGCTCATCCCGGCCACGGCCGCCGCCCTGCGCGGCGTCTTCGCCCTCCCGGACGACACCGCGACCTGGGTGACCGCCGACCAGGCCACCTCCCTGACCACCCTCCCGCCCGGCACGCCCTTCACGGTCCCCCCGGTCCTCTTCGCCAAGATCACCGACGACTCCCTGACCACCTACCGCACCCGCTTCGGCGACGTCCCGGGGGCCTGAGCAGGGGAAGGGCCCTCCCGAAGGGGGGGTCCTTCGCGGAGCGTCCCGGCAGGAGCCGGACCTGCGGCCACGCACTGAGCCGGCCGGCAGGTCATGCGCCGAACAGGTCCGGATGGGGGCAGGGCTCCAGGGGGTCGCCTGGGCGGTCGGCCCACTTCCACCAGACATGCTTTTCGGAACAGCCCCAGACCACCCGGCAGGTGCGCCTGTCGTCGTCGTCCCGTCGGCACAGAACGAACCCACCGGCCTTCAGCCGCTTGTCGCACAGAGGGCAGGCGGGAACCGTCTCGTCCGACATCACGCACCACCGGCGCCGAGCGCACCGGCCGTCGTCCACCCGATGCCGAAACGCTGACGCCCCTCGACCTCACCTGTCACTCGGGAGCCGACGGGCAGAGCCTCGACGGTGGCCGCCCAGCTCCGCCGAATGACATGCGGTGTCGGCGCGTTGCGGCCCGTGGGCCTCGCGTACTCGTCCATGGACGGATCCTGGCAGCGACGGAAGCCCGTGACCACTGCCTTGTGAGCCCGCAGGAGGCGCGCCGTGCCCGCCGAGGGTCGCGGCCGGGCACTGAGACGCCCGCCGAAAACCGGCCTGACCAGCAGAAAGACCCTCCCGAAGGAGGGTCTTTCGCGGAGCGCCCCCGGCAGGACTCGAACCTGCGGCCAAGTGCTTAGAAGGCACCTGCTCTATCCACTGAGCTACGGGGGCCGGGTGGTGGCCCGGTGGCCGGGAGCCCCTGGTGGGTGGGGCGTGGCCTGCCGGGTCAAGGATAGGGCTCCGATCACCTTGGCCCGGTTGCTTCACCTGCGTGGCACGATGTGGAGGTTCGGTGAAGCGGAACGATAATCGCAGGCAGGTGCGATTCCCGCAGCGCTTTTCGCGCCACTTGGCCCGGGTGTTGTGCACTCGTTATGCCTGAGGCTCGTGTCGTCAGTTGTTCGGTCGGCGCGTAGGACCGTTATACGCTTCAAAAAGGCTCCAAAATTGGGCATTCTTCGCATGTGGTGACCTTGGACGAACGGCCTCAGCTGATCGACGCACTCTCCGCCCTGCGCGACTGTGTCGCCGCCGTGCGTCTACCCCTCCCCCTCCCAGGCGCCCCACGCGCCCGGCAGACCCGTGTCGAGCTGCTCGCGCAGCTCGACGACTACCTCGTCCCCCGGCTCAAGGACCCCGACGCCCCCCTCCTCGCCGTCGTCGGCGGCTCCACCGGAGCCGGGAAGTCCACCCTCGTCAACTCCCTTGTGGGGCGGAGGGTCAGCGAGGCCGGCGTGCTCAGACCCACCACCCGTACGCCCGTGCTCGTCTGCCACCCCGACGACCACCACTGGTTCGCCGGCATGCGCGTCCTCCCCCAGCTCACCCGCGTCTGGCTGCCCCAGCAGGACGACGACCACCCCGCCGAGGAACCCGCGCAGGACAACGCGCTGCGCGTCGAGACCTCCTCCGCCCTCACCCCCGGCATCGCCCTCCTCGACGCCCCCGACATCGACTCCCTCGTCGTCGAGAACCGCCTGCTCGCCGCCGAGTTGATGTGCGCCGCCGACATCTGGGTCATGGTCACGACCGCCTCCCGGTACGCCGACGCCGTCCCCTGGCACCTGCTCCGCACCGCGAAGGAGTACGACGTCACCCTCCTCACCGTCCTCGACCGCGTCCCCCACCAGGTCATCGGCGAGGTCTCCCGGCAGTACGAGGCCCTGCTCGACAAGGCCGGGCTCGCCGACGTGCCCCGGTTCACCATCCCCGAACTCCCCGAGTCGACCGGCGGCGGCAGCGGGCTGTTGCCCGACACCGCCGTCGCCCCGCTGCGCGCCTGGCTCGCCCACCGCGCCCAGGACCTCGCCGCCCGCCAGCAGGCCGTCGCCCGGACCGTCTCCGGCGTCGTCGGCTCCCTCGACAGCCGCATCCCCGAACTCGCGGCGGCCGTCGCCGCCCAGTACGCCGCCGCCGTCCGCCTCGGCGGCGCCGTCGAGGCCGCCTACGCCGAACAGGGCGAACGCGTCCGCCGACAGCTGCAGCGCGGCGCCGTCCTCGCCGGAGACGCCCGCACCCGCTGGCGGGCCTACCCGCGGGACAGCTCCGCCGAAGAGCTCCTCGACGCCCTCACCGAATCCTTCGCAGCCCTCGTCCACTGCGCCGTCGCTGCCGCCGACGAGCGGGTACGGGACGCCTGGCGGCGCGAACCCGCCGCCGCGGCACTCGGCGCCACCGAGCACGCCGGCCTCGACCCCGAGGCCGGCGAGCGGATCGGCATGGTGGTACGGCGCTGGCGGCGCGAGCTCGAGGAACTGGCCGACGAGGAGGTGGGCGGCGGTGAACGCGCCGCCGCCTCCCGCTCCGTCCCCGCCCGCACCGTCGGCGTCGACTCCGACACCGTCGCCGCCCTCCTCGCCACCGCCCTCCTCGGCGGCCGCCGCGCCCGGGCCGCCGGTGAACGGCTCGCCGAACTCCTCGGCGCCCAGGCCGCCCTCCGCCTGCGCGACAAGGGCGGCGAACTGGTCACGACGTACCTCGACCGCGCCCTGCACGCCGAACGCGACCGGCTCCTGGCCCCCCTCGACGCCCTCGACGTGACCCCCGAGCCGCAGGCGGAGCTGATCGCCGCGCTCTCCGTACTGCAGAAGGAGAAGGACCGGTGAGCAGCAGCACGGTGGACGACCGCTGGGACGACGGCCTGATCGCCCGCAGGGCGGGGGCCGAACGGGCCGAGGACACCCCCTTCCCGCCGCGGGAACACCCCGAGGAGGAGGACGGCCTGCCGACCCTGGGCGGGCAGTACGGCGGGTCCCTGCGCATCCGCCTCGACGCGCTGCACGAACTGGTCGGCCTCTCCCGGACGCGACTGGAGAACGACACGCTCGCCGAGGCCGGACGCGTACTCGACGAGGCCGCCGCGCGTCAGCGGCTCTCCGCCCGGCACACCGTCGTCGCCATCGCGGGCTCCACCGGAAGCGGCAAGTCCACCCTCTTCAACGCCCTCGCCGGCGTTCCCGTCTCCGAGACCGGTCTGCGCCGCCCCACCACGGCCGCGCCCATCGCCCTCAGCTGGTCCGAGGGCTCGGCCGGGCTCCTCGACCGGCTCGCGGTCCCCGGACGCCTGCGCCGCCGCCCCCTCGCGGGCGGCGCCGCCGACGAGGAGCTCCAGGGGCTCGTCCTGATCGACCTGCCCGACCACGACTCGGCCGTCACCACCCACCGCGACCAGGTGGACCGCGTCCTCGCCCTGGTCGACGCCGTGATCTGGGTCGTGGACCCCGAGAAGTACGCCGACGCCTCCCTCCACGAGCGCTATCTGCGCCCGCTCGCCGGCCACGCCGAGGTCACCTTCGTCGTCCTCAACCAGATCGACCGCCTGAGCGCCGACGCCGCCGACCTCGTCCTGGACGACCTGCGCCGCCTGCTCGACGAGGACGGCGTGGCGCTCGGCGAGCACGGCGAACCCGGCGCCACCGTCCTCGCCCTGTCGGCGCTCACCGGGGAGGGCGTCGGTGAACTGCGCGAACTGCTCGGCCGCTTCGTCCAGGACCGGACCGCGCCGGCGCGGCGACTCGCCGCCGACGTCGACGCCGCGGCGGGCCGGCTCCGGCCGGTGTACGTGGCCGACGGCCCCACCGGCCTCGGGGAACGCGCGCGGGACGACTTCTCTGCCCGCCTCGCCGTCGCCGTCGGCGCCACCGCGGCCGGTGAGGCCGCCGAACGCGTCTGGCGCCGGAGCGCCATCCGCGCCTGCGGCACTCCCTGGCTGCGGCTCTACCGCTGGTACGAACGGATCCGCGACCACGGCACCACCGACCCGCGCCTCCAGCCGCCCGCCGAGGACGAGCTGACGGCGCGCCAGCGCGTGGAGCAGGCCGTACGGATCGTCGCGGCCGACGCCTCCCGGGGGCTGCCCGCGCCGTGGGGGCAGGCGGTGCGCGAGGCGGCGGTACGGGGCGCGGAAGGGCTGCCGGAGGCTCTTGACGAGCTCGCGGCGGGCGTCGGCGACCCGGCGGCCCGCCCGCCCCGCCCGGCCTGGTGGCCGGCCGCCGTGCTGGCGCAGGTGCTGATGACGTTCCTGCAGGCCGCCGGGGCGCTGTGGCTGGTCGGCCAGATCATCGGTGTGGTGGAACCGGGTCTCCTGCCGCCCGTCCTGATCATGATCGGCGGCATCGTGGGCGGTCCGCTGGTGGAGTGGGCGTGCGCGGCCGCCGTCAAGGGCCCGGCCCGGCGGTACGGACAGGAGGCCGAGCGCAAGCTGCGCGAGGCGGCGGCCGCCTGTGGGCGGGCCCGGGTGCTCGACCCGATCTCGGCGGAGCTGATGCGCTACCGGGAGGTGCGGGAGCAGTACGTGACGGTGTCGGGGACGCGGTCGGGCGCGCGCGTCTCGCGGCT
The DNA here is from genome assembly GCF_055609145.1 of Streptomyces sp. NPDC036822. Taxonomy (NCBI): domain Bacteria; kingdom Bacillati; phylum Actinomycetota; class Actinomycetes; order Kitasatosporales; family Streptomycetaceae; genus Streptomyces; species Streptomyces sp. NPDC036822. The sequence goes on along the minus strand of NZ_JBVJPY010000001.1, from coordinate 941,182 downwards.
CGGCGGAGCCCGCTGGGGAGGGACGCGGCCCGGCGCGCGGGTGAGGTGAACCCCCGGGTTCACCCTCTCGGGTGACGGCGTTTCCCCCGGCCGCGCGGCTGTCCACAGTCGGAAGCGGTATCCGCCGTGCCACGGAAGTCTGGTGACACGACGACAGGCCGACGGGCCGCAGGGGGAGTGAGTCATGAACGAGACGACGGTGACGCTGGTCGGGAACGTGGCGACGAGCGTGGAGTACCGGGACACCGCGACGGGCGGGGTGGCGAGGTTCCGCTTCGCCGTGACGGCCCGCCGCTGGGACCGGGAGCGCGGCGTGTGGGCCGACGGGCACACCAGCTTCTACACGGTCTTCGCCTGGCGGGCCCTGGGCGTCAATCTCGCCGCCTCGGTCGCGGTCGGTGAACCACTGGTGGTGCACGGCCGCCTGAAGGTGCGTGAGGAGGAACGCGACGGTCAGCGCAAGACGTTCGTGGACATCGACGCGGTCGCGGTCGGTCACGATCTGTCACGGGGCACGGCGGCGTTCCGGCGCGTGATGAAGGGGGAACCGCGCCTGACGGAACGCCAGGAGGACGCCATCTCCGGTGCGCCCCGCGACCCGTGGGAGACTCCGCAGGCCCCTTCGACGCAGGAGCAGGACCCGACGGCCACGACCGCCCGCCCGCCGGCCGACGGCCCCCCGCAGGTCGGCCAGGTCCTGGAACCCGTCCTGTGACCAGGAGTTGTGGGGGATATGTCGACACCGTGACCTGCGCATCCACCCGAATCGGGCCTCGGTGATAACGATTCCGAGACGGAATGGTTATCAGACCGTACGGAAGGGCACCGAGCTCTTCCTCGTCCCTAGGATGCGCGGGTACTCATACGGGACTTGAGTCTGCACGCGAGTCCGGCCTTGAGTCAGTTGGGTCTGTGAGTCTGCTGGCGAAGCGCTCCCCCCACGCGTCGTGACACACGGTGCGGAGCAGCTCGCCCGGAGGGGAAAACATGTCTTCAGTTCTGAGGCGCGGCGCAGCCCGCCTTGCCGCCGCGACCGTGGTCTCCGGCCTGGTCGCCGTGGGTGCGATAGCCGTCGCCGGCCCGGCGATGGCCGACGAGGGTCCGCAGAGCACGGGCGGCGCGACCGCGACGCTCGGCAGCCTCGCCGTCTTCGACAAGGTGACCATCGAGGGCAAGGGCGAGTACAACGCCGGCCTGTTCGAGATGCAGGTCACCCCCGGTGGGGCGCTGCAGACCTACTGCATCGACTTCCACACCAAGGCCCTGAAGGGTGAGGAGTACAAGGAGGTCGGCTGGGACCAGTCCTCCCTGCACGACAACGAGAACGCCGGCAAGATCCGCTGGATCCTGCAGAACTCGTACCCGCAGAAGAACGACCTGGCCGACCTCGCCAAGAAGGCCGGCGTCGCGAGCCTCACCGAGCAGACCGCCGCCGCCGCCACCCAGGCCGCGATCTGGCAGTTCTCCGACGACATCAACGCGGTGCCGAAGGACGCGAACGCCGCTGCGCTCACCGACTACCTCGAGAAGAGCGCGCAGAACCTGGCGGAGCCCAAGGCATCCCTCACCCTCTCCCCGTCGTCCGTCGCCGGCAAGCCCGGCGAGCGCCTCGGCCCGATCACGGTGAACACCAACGCCGCCTCGGCCGCCGTCTCGCTCGTCCCCGGCGCGCCCGAGGGCGTCAAGCTGGTCGACAAGGACGGCAAGGCCGTCACCGAGGTCGCCAACGGCGGCCAGGTCTTCTTCGACGTCCCGGCCGGCTCCGCCGAAGGCGCGGCCGAGCTGACCGTCCAGGCCGACACGACCGTCCCGATCGGCCGCGCCTTCGTCTCCACCAAGGTGAAGAGCCAGACCCTGATCCTGGCCGGCACGAGCAAGTCCACCGTCGGCGCCAAGGCCTCCGCGACCTGGGCGAAGAAGGGTGCGATCCCGGCGGTCTCCGCCGTGAAGAACTGTGCCAAGGGCGGCCTCGACGTCACCGCCTCCAACGAGGGCGACGAGGACTTCACCTTCGAGCTCGCGGGCAAGAAGGTCACGATCGGCGCCGGCAAGTCCGAGACCGTGACCATCCCGCTCGCCGAGGACCAGGCGTACGACTTCACGATCACCGGCCCGAACTTCAAGAAGAACTTCAAGGGCGTCTTCGACTGCAAGACGGCCACGCCGGGCCCGGCCCCGTCGGAGACCCCGTCCACCGAGCCCTCCCCGAGCACCCCGGCGGGCACCACCGGCGGCTCCACCACCGGCGGCTCGGGCGACCTGGCCGAGACCGGCAGCTCCAACGCCACCCCGATGATCGCCGGCATCGCCGCGCTCCTCGTGGTCCTCGGCGGCGGCGCGGTCTTCTTCCTCCGCAAGAAGAACACGGCCGGCCAGTAAGCGGTACGACGATGAACGGTGAGTGACGGGGCAGACCCCCCGTCACCGACGGCCCCGGAGGCGCGGACAGCGCACCGGGGCCGTCGCCGTCGTGCGGCCGTGGGAAAGCGACGAGCCTGTGCCCGCTTCCCGCTTTTCGCCTTCTCCTTCTCCCTTTCAGGAGCACCACGTGAGACTTCGCAAGGCGCTCGGCGCCGCCGCAGCCCTGCTCGGCAGTGCCCTCGCCACCCTGACGTTCGCGCCCACCGCGCAGGCCGACAGCGTCGCCGGCGCGGACGCCCCGCCCCTGCGCTTCCTCAGCTACAACATCTGCGGCAACGTCTGCGCCGACGGCAAGGGGTACAGCAACCAGCGCCGTGTCGACAGCGTCGTCGCCGAGGCGACCGGCGCCACCTGGAACGCCGACCAGCTCCATCTCCAGGAGGTGTGCCGCCCGCAGTTCGACGCGATCCGCCAGCGCCTCACGGCGTACGGCTTCCAGGGCCACTTCGCCACGGCCCTTCCGGGTGGCAACCCCGCCATCTGCGGCGGTGCCGACTACGGCAACGCGGTCCTCGTCAAGGGCCCGATCACCGAGACCAAGGTGCTCGACCTGACCGTGGGCGGGGAGCGCGAGCCCATCACGGTGCCGTGCGTGAAGACGTACACGCAGAACCGCGCCAACTGGGCCTGCTCCGTCCACCTCTACTGGAACGAGGCCACGCTGCGCGAGCAGGAGGCCGCCAAGCTCGCCGCGCAGGCCGAGGAGTGGCAGGCCGCCGGCATCCCGGTGGTGCTCGGCGGTGACTTCAACGGCGGCCCCCGGTCCAAGATGGCCTCGTACTTCTACGCGCCGGCCATCAACGACGGCGGCTGGGGAAGCTTCATCGAAGCGGACGAGACGGACAGCGACCACTTCGTCGCCGTCCCCTGCGCGGACGGCCGTACGCACTGCCGCAGCGGTGAGCCGACCTTCAACACCACGAAGATCGACTACGTCTTCCTCTCGGCCTCCCACTTCAAGAGCGCCCAGGCCGACGTCCTTCCCCAGGACACCCTCGTCTCCGACCACAAGCCGCTGCGGGGCGCCGCCTACTGGTCGGACTGCGGGCCGTCCGCCGCCGACGCCGGCGCGGTCTTCCGCCGGGACGCCAAGGGCGCGCTCATGCGGTACGCGGGCCGCGCCGACGCGACCGTGGCCGGTGCCTGCAAGGTCGGCACCGGATGGAACGGCATGGAGCACATAGCCCGCGACGGGGACGCCCTCGTCGCGGTCGACACCGCCGGCTCCCTGTGGCGCTACCCGGCGAACCCCGTCAACGGCACGTACTCCGGCAGCACCCGTGTCCAGGCAGGCAGCGGCTGGCAGGGGTACGACGCGTTGCTGGCGCCGGGTGACTTCTCCGGGGACGGGAAGGCGGACCTGATCACGCGTGACCCGGCCGGGGTGCTGTGGCTCCACGCGGGTGACGGCGCCGGCTCCTACGCCGCCCGGGTCCAGATCGGCACCGGCTGGCAGATCTACGACGCGCTGGTGGCGCCGGGTGACTTCTCCGGGGACGGGAAGGCGGACCTGATCACGCGCGACCCGGCCGGGGCGCTGTGGCTCCACGCGGGTGACGGCGCCGGCTGGTACGCCGCTCGGGTCCAGATCGGCACCGGCTGGCAGATCTACGCCGCGCTCACCTCGCCCGGCGACCTCGACGGCAACGGCAGTGCGGACCTGACCGGCCGCGACACCACCGGCAACCTCTGGTTCTACCAGGGCGACGGCGCGGGCTCCTACGCCCCGCGCACCCGGATCGGCTACGGATACCCGGCCGGCGAACTCCTCTTCTGACCCCGCGCACCGCCCGATGCCGGGTCCCCGTACCGTCCACCGCCCCGGTACGGGGACCCGGCATCGGCGTTCACCCGGCTCATGGGTGACCGACGGCGGCCACGTCCTCGCCCTCCAGGGCGTTGCTGATCTCCCGGAGACGATCCGGGGGGAGAGCGAAGGCGTTGCCGGGGTTCCGGTAGGAGTGCCCTCCGTCGTTGATCCGGATGCCGTTCAGGTGCCGCCAGTGGGCCGGAGCCCACTGGCCCTGGTTCTCGAGGAGCAGGCGGGCCACCTCGGCGGGCTCCTCGACGACCGTGAGAGCGGCGAGCGCGGCGGTGAGGGCCATGGCCGCGTCGTCGGGAAGCAGCGCGTCGCCGAGTGCGGGGAAGAGCAGCAAGAGCCGGGCGTCGACGTCGTCAACGCCCCCCGTCGCCGGCTGCCGCGCCACGGACAGCAGTTCCGGCCAGGCCATGCCGGGTCCCATGAAGTGACCGTCGTCCACGGCGACCATCGCCGCTTCCGGCCACGCCGGGTGGTGTATCAGGTAGTCCACCCCGCCCTCGCCCTCGACGTTGCGGTAGACGACGTACAGGGTGTGCCCGGAGCGCAGAGGCACGCTGAACACCGGCCACTCGCGATCGGCGGACAGGACGCGAAACAGGTCCGTGGCCGCGTCCCAGTCGGCACCGAACGCGGCTCGCTGCGCGTCCTCGCCGCGCAGGCAGGTGCCGAGGTGCACCGGCCAGAACAACGGGTCGTCCAGGTAGGCGGAGCCCTCGACCAGAGGGCCGCCTTCGTATCCGGGGATCGTCAGCACGCGAGGATGATGGCACGAAGGTCACCCACCGCCCGCCCGGGGGAATCGGCGCCCGCCCGCCGGTGAGGTGGTGCGCGGTCGGCTCTGGCGGGGCGTCTCTTGGCCATCGACGAAGCCCGGCCGTCGGTTGGGTCCCGGACGAGTCTCCGGGCCGCCCCCTGACAGGCCGGGGATGCAACCATTCCCTGTAGAGCTGGAACCCCCTGGAAGCCGACCGCGCGAGGCAGAGCATAGAAGCGGGCACCGACAATGGCCCCGACGCAGGCCCAGCCCACCGGCCCGCCCCGCCCCGCCAAGGGGTCGGTGGCGACCGGCCGTGACAGGGCGGCTACCGAGACGGCCCGGGAAGTCGCAGGTCAGAGCGGCCGACGCCTACTGGTTCGCTCCCGGGGGTGGCGGTCAGGCAAGATGGGGTGTATCTGCCCACTCACTCTTTGCCGGACGGTTTCTCTTGGCTGAGTACATCTACACGATGCGCAAGACGCGCAAGGCGCACGGCGACAAGGTCATCCTCGATGACGTGACGCTGAGCTTCCTGCCCGGTGCGAAGATCGGTGTGGTCGGCCCGAACGGTGCCGGTAAGTCCACCGTCCTCAAGATCATGGCCGGTCTGGAGCAGCCGTCCAACGGCGACGCGTTCCTGTCTCCCGGCTACACCGTCGGCATCCTCATGCAGGAGCCGAGGCTGGACGAGAGCAAGACCGTCCTGGAGAACGTCCAGGACGGCGCCGCCGAGACCATGGGGAAGCTCAAGCGCTTCAACGAGGTGGCCGAGCTCATGGCGACCGACTACTCGGACGCCCTGATGGACGAGATGGGCAAGCTCCAGGAGGACCTGGACCACGCCAACGCCTGGGACCTCGACGCGCAGCTGGAGCAGGCCATGGACGCGCTGGGCTGCCCGCCCGGCGACTGGCCGGTCACCAACCTCTCCGGTGGTGAGAAGCGCCGCGTCGCGCTCTGCAAGCTGCTCATCGAGGCCCCGGACCTGCTCCTCCTCGACGAGCCCACCAACCACCTCGACGCCGAGTCGGTGAACTGGCTGGAGCAGCACCTCTCGAAGTACGCGGGCGCCGTCGTCGCCGTCACGCACGACCGGTACTTCCTGAACAACGTCGCCGAGTGGATCCTCGAGCTCGACCGCGGCCGCGCGATCCCCTACGAGGGCAACTACTCCACGTACCTGGAGAAGAAGGCCACCCGCCTCAAGGTCGAGGGCCGCAAGGACGAGAAGCGCGCCAAGCGCCTCAAGGAAGAGCTGGAGTGGGTCCGCTCCAACGCCAAGGGCCGGCAGACCAAGTCCAAGGCGCGCCTCGCCCGGTACGAGGAGATGGCGGCCGAGGCGGACAAGATGCGGAAGCTGGACTTCGAGGAGATCCAGATCCCGCCGGGCCCGCGTCTGGGCTCCATCGTCGTCGAGGTCAACAACCTCTCCAAGGCGTTCGGCGACAAGGTCCTCGTCGACGACCTGTCCTTCACCCTGCCCCGTAACGGCATCGTCGGCATCATCGGCCCGAACGGCGCCGGCAAGACCACGCTGTTCAAGATGATCCAGGGCCTCGAAGCCCCGGACTCGGGCTCGGTCAAGATCGGCGACACGGTCAAGATCAGCTACGTCGACCAGACCCGCGCCAACATCGACCCCAAGAAGACCCTCTGGGCCGTCGTGTCGGACGAGCTGGACTACATCAACGTCGGCCAGGTCGAGATGCCGTCCCGCGCGTACGTCAGCGCCTTCGGCTTCAAGGGGCCGGACCAGCAGAAGCCCGCGGGTGTCCTCTCCGGTGGTGAGCGCAACCGCCTGAACCTCGCGCTCACGCTCAAGGAGGGCGGCAACCTGCTGCTCCTCGACGAGCCCACCAACGACCTCGACGTCGAGACCCTCTCCTCGCTGGAGAACGCGCTGCTCGAGTTCCCCGGCGCGGCCGTGGTCATCTCCCACGACCGGTGGTTCCTGGACCGGGTGGCGACGCACATCCTCGCCTACGAGGGTGACTCGAAGTGGTACTGGTTCGAGGGCAACTTCGAGTCGTACGAGAAGAACAAGATCGAGCGCCTCGGCCCGGACGCGGCCCGTCCGCACCGCGCCACGTACAAGAAGCTGACCCGAGGCTGACCGTGCGCCACATCTACAGCTGTCCCCTGCGCTGGTCGGACATGGACGCCTTCGGGCACGTCAACAACGTCGTCTTCCTCCGCTATCTGGAGGAGGCGCGGATCGACTTCATGTTCCGGCTGGCGCCGGGGGACGGTTCGCCGTCGTTCTCCGGCGGGTCCGTTGTGGCCCGGCACGAGATCGACTACGTACGGCCGCTGGTGCACCGGCACGCGCCGGTCACCATCGAGTCGTGGGTCACGAAGATTGGCGCGGCGTCGCTGACGATCGCGTACGAGATCAAGGACCCGGGCGTCGTGTACGTACGGGCCTCGACGGTCGTCGTGCCGTTCGACCTCCAGGCGCAGCGGCCGCGACGCATCTCCGCCGAGGAGCGGTCCTTCCTCCAGGAGTACGTCGACGACGGGATGACGTCCGCCGCATGATCGCCCCGCTGCACTTCGCCGACGCCAGGGAGGCGGCGGGCCTCGCCGCCTTCCTGGCCCGGCTGATCCACTACGACCGCGCCGCCGCCGTACGCCTCCAGGCCGGCGGCGGGGCGCTCGCCGTGTTCGGGCGGCCGCCGTCGTTCGAGGTGCTCGCCATCCGCACGGCCCGGCTCGTCGACGCGGTCGACCTCGACGTCACCGTCTCCGCCGGGGAGCTCCTCGAAGGCATCGAGGAGGAGTCCGGCAAGGCCCCCGTCCCCGACACCGTCACCGGACCGCCCTGGGCGGGCGTCCTCCCGCCGCGAGGCGGCTGGGAACCGGTCCCCGGAGTGCCGGGAGTCACGGAGCTGCGCGGCGCGGTCGCCGCGGCGGTCGCCGAATTCCGCGCACGTGACGAGGAGTTGCCGCAGGAGCGGCGCACACGGGCGGAGCGGGACCGGATCGGCCGCGAGATCTGGTCGCGGACCGTCGCCGGCACGGGCCTTCCCCTGCGGGCCGTCCACGCCGCCCAGTCCCTGGGCTTCCTCCCCCCGCACGAGGTGCCGGTCGCGCTCCTCGCGGCGGGCCCGTGGCTCCGGCTGCGCACGCCTTACGGCTCCATCGCCCTGCGCACGGCCCCCTCCGCGCTGACGGTCACCCCGACCGCTCCCGCGTCGCGGCACTGATCCGCCGCCCCGGCCCCGCGCCCGCGCGCGGTCGGGCCTCAGCGCTCCGCGTCGTCCGGCCAGACCCCGATGTGGTCCTCCTCCAGCTCCAGCATCACCCGGTGCTCCATCCGCAGCGCCTCCGTGTACTCCGCCGGAAGCTGGAGCCGGCCCGCCCGGTCGAGCATCGCGTACTCGCGGGCCACCACCGACTCCTGCCCCGCCTCGTCGACCTCCGTGCGGCGCAGCACCTCCGAGGAGGTGCGGCCGTCGCGGATGGCGACCGTGCGGCGGACCTCCGAGGCGACCGTCTGGTCGTGGGTGACGATCACGATCGTCGTGCCGAGCTCCTCGTTGGCGCGGCGGAAGGCCGCGAAGACCTGTTCGCCGGTCGCCGAGTCCAGCTCGCCCGTCGGCTCGTCCGCGAGCAGCACCGACGGCGCGTTGGCCAGCGCGACCGCGATCGCGACCCGCTGCTGCTGGCCGCCGGACAGCTGGTGCGGCCGCCGGTCGCGGCAGTCCGCGACCTCCAGCATCGCCAGCAGCTCCTCCGCCCGGGCCGCCTTGCTCCGCGACCGGCCGCCGCCCCGCCCGCGCAACTGCATGGGCAGGGCCACGTTCTGTGCGGCCGTCAGGTACGGAAGGAGGTTGCGGGCCGTCTGCTGCCATACGAAACCCACCACCTCGCGGCGGTAGCGCAGCCGCGCCTTCGCGTCCATCGCGAGGAGGTCGCGGCCCGCGACCCTCGCCGCACCCGCCGTCGGCACGTCCAGGCCCGCGAGGATGTTCATCAGCGTCGACTTCCCGGAGCCGGACGCCCCGACCAGCGCCATCAACTCGCCCTCCTCGACCAGAAGGTCGAGACCCTGGAGCGCCTGCACCTCCACCCCGTCGGTGGTGAAGATCCGCACCAGCCGGTCGCAGGCGATCAGCGCGTCATGGCCGTAGGACGGCCGGTCGCGGCGCGCGGTGGCCCGCCGCTCCAGCTCCGCGAGGGTGGTGTCGGTGGTCGTCGTCATCGTGCGTCTCCTGCCCTGAGTTCCTTGATCGAGCCCGTGCGCGCGGACCACCACGCCTGGATCGCCGCCGCCGCCCCGGACAGGAGCACCACGCCCACCGCCGGCAGGGCGAGCGACCACGGGTCGGCCCGCAGCGGGGCGCTGTCGAGCGAGGCGAGCCCCGGCGTCGCCGACAGCGCGAGCCGCACCAGGTCCACGCCCGGGGCGAGCAGCAGGATCGTCGCCCAGCCGACGACGGTGCCGCCGACCGAGGCGAGCAGCGCCTGGGGCAGAGCTTCGAGCCCGAGGAGCCGCCGCCCCTGCCGCCGGGTGAGGCCCATCGTGCGCAGCCGGGCGAGCAGCGTGACCCGCTCCGGCGAGGACTGCAGCAGCGACAGGAGGACGGCGAGAACGGCGTAGCCGGCGCCCGTGGCGATGGCCGCGAGGTAGATCCGCTCCGCGCCCGACTGCATCGGCGAGTCCACGTAGGAGGCGCGCCGTTCCGCCCGCGATCCGACGGTGAAGCCGCCCGGCTCGGCGGCGACCGCCGCGCGCAGCGCCGCGCCGTCGACCGAGGGACCCGAGACCAGCAACACGGTGTCCGCCCTGCGGGTCAGGTCGGCGGCGTTCACGAGCAGGAAGTCGGCGCCGGTCAGGGCCGGGGTGGCGGCCCGTACCGCCACGATCCGCACCTTGAACTCGCCCGCCGCCGTCATGAGGTCCTGGGGCCGCGTCCCCAGCCGCTCCGCGACCCCGGGGGAGGCGATCGCCGGCAGGACCCGCTCGTGGTCGACCCACCCGCCCGTGCCGGTCGATGCCAGCAGGCCGGCGGGGAAGGGGCCGAAGCCGGTCCGCCGGGCAAGCCGCGCGTACGACTCCGGCTCCACCCCCACCAACGGCGTGCTGAGCGTCTGCGGCGAGCGCCCCGTCCCGGCGGGCAGCGCCACCCCGTACTCGATCTGGACGGCGGCCACGTCCCGTACCCCCGGCACGTCGCGCACCGCCCGCGCCAGGCCGGCCGGCACCGGCGCCGCCTCCACCGCCCCCGTGACCCGCGCGTCGGCGCCCGTCTCCAGGAGCGCCGCCCGGTCGCGGGCGTCCGCGACCCCGGCGAGCACCGAGCCGCCGAACGCGGCCGTCGTCAGCGCCACGAGCAGCGCGAGGAGCGGCAGCGCGCCGGTCGCCGAGGAGCGCCCGGCGCGCGCCAGCGCCAGATGGCCGACGGCGCCGCGCAGCCTCCGCGCCGGTCGGGCCGCCCACCGCAGGGGCAGCGGCTGGAGCCGTACGAGAACCAGCGCGGCGATCAACGCAAGAAGCACCGGCGCCGCGCTCACCAGGTGGTCCCCGGCGTCGTCCGTGCCGCGCCGGCGCAACGCCGCGACCGCGGCGACGGCCAGCACGAGCAGGGTGAGTTCGGCGACCGTACGGCCCCGGGAGGGCCGGGCGTCGACCAGGTCGTCGCGGCCGCCGTGCGTGAGGGGCCTGCGGTGCGCGACGACCGCGCGCAGCGGCATAGCCAGGCAGGCGAGCAGCGCCACGGCTCCGGCGGCGGCCAGGGACGGCAGGAGCCGGGCGCCGGGCAGGGCGAGGGCCGCGAGCAGCAGCCCGAGGCCGGCGGCGGGCAGCGCGAGGACGCTCGTCTCGCCGAGCAGGCGGCCCCCGATGCCCGCCAGCGAGCCGCCGCGCGACCGCAGCAGCCCCAGTTCGGCGGTGCGGCGGGCCGCGAACAGGCCTCCCGTCAGCACGATCACCACCACCGCGACGGCTCCGATGCCGAAGGCGGCGACCGCGACGACGGGGGCCACGGCCTCGCGCATCCCGCGGTACGAGCCGACGATCTCGTCCAGGCCGGTGGCGACCGCGCCCGTCGGGCCGATCGCCTCACGGACCCGCACCAGGTCCGGGCCGCTGGTGAGCGAGGCGATCGCCTCGCTCAGCCGGGGCTCGTCCCGCGCGTGCAGATGCCCGCCGGAGGGGGCGAGCCGCCAGTACGGCTCGGGGTCGCCGGTGCTCGCCAGGAGGACGGGCCCGGCGGCGGGCGGCAGCAGCAGCCCCGCCTGCCAGTAGTACTTGGCCTCCATGCCGCCGGGCTTGACCGCGTGGGCGGGGGGTGCGCAGGAGCGGTTCGACGGACCAGTAGGCGCCCTGCGGGCGCAGCGGCTCGACGATGCCGGTGACGGTCACGGCCAGCGGGGTCTCGGAGAACAGGGCCGGTATGTGCACCACCGAACCGACCTTCAGCCGCAGCGACTTCGCCGTCCGCGCGGTCACGGCGGCCTCGCTGCCCGTGGCCGGGTCCCCCGTCGCGGGCAGCCGCCCCTCCCGGACGGACACCTGCTTGTCGAGACCCGACGGGGTGGCCAGGACGAACTCGGGCGGCAGGCCGGACGGCCGCGGCAGCCAGGCGTCGAGCCCGGGGACCGGCTTGGTGGTCCGCACCCCGTGCACCGACTGGTCCCGGTCGATCCGCAGCGGCGTCGGCAGCAGCTCCTCCAGCGCGGCCCGCTTCCGCGCCAGCGACGCGGGCCCCGTCTCGGCCGCGCGCGCCTCGGGGGAGAGGTCGGACGGCGGCGGGGCGCTGGTGATGTCGAGGACGGTGTGACGGGGGGCCGCGGTGCCGATGCCGTGGCGCAGGCCCTCCGTCTCGTACACCTCGACGGCGCGGGGGAGCGCGGCCGCGAGGAAGGCGGTGACCAGCACGAGCAGGGCGAAGGCGCACGCCGTGCCCGGCGCGGTCCGCAACCGGGTCCGCACCCAGGGCGCCACGGCGGCGACGGTCTGGCGGGGCATGGGGTCGGTCGCCTTCCTGAGCGGTGCGGTGCGGGGCATCAGTGGTCTCCCCGGCGGGGCGGGTCGGCGGGCCGGCCGTGGGGCGGGGTGGCGGTGGCCGGGGAACGGCGGGGCATCAGTGGTCCCCCTGGTGGCGCAGGCTGACCGCCGGGTCGGTGCGGCGGAGCGCGATCGCGGCGACGATCAGGAGCGGCAGGAGGGCGACTCCGGCGAGGAGCAGGGCCACGTGCCCGGGCGGCAGCTGCACCAGGACGCGGGGGAGGGGCTGCGTGGCCTGGCCGGTCAGGACGACCAGCGGGACGACGGCCCGGGTGAGGACGGTGCCGAGCGCCGTACCGACCAGCAGGCCGATGCCGACGAGCAGGCCCTGTTCGGCGGCGATCAGCCGGGCCAGTTGGCGGCGCGGGGCTCCGAGCGCCCGCAGCACCGCGAACTCCGCCGACCGTTCGCGCGTCGAGCCGGCCGCGCTGACCGCGAAGCCGACGGCGGCGAGCGCGGCCGCGGCGCCGGCCACCGCCATCAGCGCGGAGTTGGGGCCCGCGCCGAGCGGGTCGCCCAGCAGTTCGGCCGCGGCCTCCTCCCGTACGAGGACGTCGGCCGGGTCGGCGTCGGGCCGCGCGCGCAGCGCCTCGGCGACGTCACCGGCGCGGCCCGGGGACGTGGTCAGCCACCACTCGGTGGGCGGGAGGGCCGCCGCGGAGCCGGCGCCGGAGGCCGCGAGGTACCGGTTGGCCGCGTGCAGGTCGATCAGCAGGGCGCCGCCGTCGTCGGGCGTGGTGGCGGGGGCGGTCGCGGCGACCGCCAGGGCGCCCGCGCCGGTGGTCGGCAGCTGCCGCACGGTGTCGACGAGGGTGACCCGCAGCTTCGCGCCGCCGAGCGAGATCTCGACCCGGTCGCCCTTCGCCGCCCCGGCGGCGGTGAGGAACGCGTCGGTCGCCACCCCGGGCAGGCCCGGGGCGCCGGAGGACGGGGTGCCGGAGGACGGGGTGCCGGAGGACGGGGAGAGCGCGCGCCGCGGACCGGACTGCGGGGTCAGGGACGTCAGCAGGTCCGCGGCGGGCCGGTCGGAGAGGTCGGGGCGGAACAGGGCGCCCGCGGCGGCGTGTCGGGTGTCGAGGGCGAGGACGGTCGCGGTGCGGTTGTCCGCGAGGTCCGTCGTGCCGCGGTGCGCGGGCGCGGCCGAGGTGACGCCGGGCAGGGAGGTGTAGCGCTCCGCGTCGGCCGGGTCGGCCGAGCCGTGGATGAGGACCCGGATCGCCGTACCCGTACGGAAGTCCGCCTGGTCCTTCTGCGAGCGGTCCCAGGAGGCGCTCTGTCCGATGGCGAGCATGCCCATGGCGACCGCGAGGACGAGGAGCAGCACCGGGCCCGCGCCGCGCAGCGGGCGGCGGCTGAACTGCCAGCCGGCCAGCGCCGCCGGCAGCCCGCGTCCGCCGGCGGCCCGCCGCTCGGCGAGCCGGGCCGCCGGTGGCAGCAGCCGCAACGTCAGGACGGTGCCGGCGAGGAGGGCGAGGGCGGGCGCGGCGACGAGCATCGGGTCCGCCCAGCCGGTGTCGGGGGACCCGGGTACTCCGGCGGGACCGGCCGGTCCCGCCGGACCGACGGAGGCGCCGGCGCCGGTCTGCCGGTCGAGCTGCCAGTACGCGACTGCCGCGACGACGACCAGGCCGAGGTCCGCCCCGGCCCGCACGGGCGCGGGCAGGGCGGCCGCGCGCCCCTTGCGGAGCGTGACGGCGCCACCGTCCCCCGTGGCCAGCGCGGGCGCCACGACGGCGGCGGCGCAGCAGACGGCGACGAGGGCGGAGACCAGCCACACCTGCCCGGCGGGCGCGTCGTCGAGCCGGAGGCCCAGCGAGCCGAGTGCGGAGCGTTCGGCGAGCAGCCGGGTCACCGGCCCGGCGAGCAGGGGCGCGATCACGGCCGCGGGCAGGGCGAGCAGCAGGGCCTCGACGGCCGCGAGGGAGGCGATGCGGCGCCGCGATCCGCCACGGGCCCGCAGCAGCTCCGTCTCGCCGGACCGCTCGGAGCCGAGCAGCCGGGACACGAGCAGCAGGGTGTAGGCGGCGAGCAGGACCAGCTGCACGGCGACGATGAGGAGCGTGGAGCGGGAGACGAGCAGCGCGCGTTCGGTCTGGGCCAGGACGGTCGGCAGGGAGGTGTGCGCGCCGGCCGTGCCGCCGTACCGGACGGTGTCGGCGGCGACCGTCGGGGGCACGGTGGTGGCCGAGGCGCTCAGCGCGTCCATGCGGCCGGTGGTGACGCCGGTGAAGTCGGCGGTGGCCAGCCAGGACGTCTCGCCCGGGGTGAGCCGGCCGGAGCCGAGGACGGCGGGGTCGGCGAGCAGCGGGCCGTACGTGGTGAACACGACGGTCCTGACCCCGCGGCCGCCGGCCGGGTCGAGCTGCCAGTACAGGTCGGTGAGGTCGCGGGGGCGGTAGACGCCGGTGACGCGGGCCTTCACCGGCTTTCCGCCGAGCCGGTCGGCGAGGTCGAGGACGGTCCCGGGGCCGGTCCGCAGCCGCCGCGCGGCCTCCTCGGGCAGCGCCACCTCGACCGGGGCGGTACCGGCGGGGGCGGGGCCCGCGGTGGGCCAGGCGCCCTCGACGAGGGCGAGCCGCGAGCGGTCCAGCGCGGCGAGGTACGTGAGATCGGGCTCGCCCGCGCGCGCGGAGGGGGCCTGGAGGCTGCGGGGCAGTGCGTAGGCGCCGGAGCGTTCGAGCTTCCGCACGCTCACGGGCAGACCGTCGTAGGTCCTCGCGGCGGCGTCCCGGGCGGCCGCGTCGGCGCTCTCCCGCTGTGCGGCCGGGACCTGCGCGGTGACGACCAGGGCGGCGGCGGGCGCGGAACGGCCCCGCAGGGTGCCCTGGAGCGCGGCGTTTCCGACGGAGCCGGAGAAGGAGGCCAGGGCGGCGAGGACGGACGTCGTCAGAAGAACGGCGAGGAGGGCGGCGGCGAGCAGCAGCCGGTGCGCTCTGACGCGCAGAAGTACGAACCCCGTCACCCATCCCCCTGGAAGCCCTGTACCCGTGTCGAACGTCCGTCGGATACCTGGGGATGCTTTCAGAGCGCACGGGGGCTGGAAACCGCTTGCACCGGGACCTTGACTGGATCGTGACCGTTATCCGGGGCGCAGGCTCCGGAATGCGTCACTCCGCCGCCCGGAGTGCGCGGGCTTCGGAAGATGTCAGTCCGCGGTGTTCACCATCGACGCGGCCGCGTAGGTCAGGTAGTTCCACAGCTGCTGCTCGTGCTCGGGGGCCAGTTCCAGCTCGTCCACCGCCGCGCGCATGTGCTTCAGCCAGGCGTCGTGCGCCGCCTTGTCCACCGTGAACGGCGCGTGGCGCATCCGCAGCCGGGGGTGGCCGCGGTGGTCGCTGTAGGTGCGGGGCCCGCCCCAGTACTGCATCAGGAAGAGGACGAGACGCTCCTCCGCCGGGCCGAGGTCCTCCTCGGGGTACATCGGGCGCAGCAGGGGGTCCTCGGAGACGCCCTGGTAGAAGCGGCGGACGAGGCGCCGGAAGGTCTCCTCGCCACCCACCTGCTCGTAGAAGGTCTGCTCCTGAAGCGTGCCGCGCGGAATCTCATTCACCGCTCCATCGTCTCAGATGCCCCGACCGAGTACCGGAGGTCCAGGACCTTGGCCGAGACCACCCGTCCGGTCCCTGCCGGCCCGCGCCCGGCCTTCGTCCGGTCCCTGTGCGGCCCGCACCCGGCCTCCGTCCGGTCCTCGCCTGCCCCGCGTGGCCGTTCGACTCCGCTCCCGTGGCGCAGGACAGTGGAGGCATGGGCGCACAGGTGGATGTCTTCGCCGAGGACGGCCGGAGGGCGCGGCAGGCCCTCGTGCGGGAGATCGAGGCGTACGGCGCGCTGCGCGATCCCGCCTGGCACGAAGCCTTCGCCACCGTGCCGCGGCACCTGTTCGTCCCCTTCTACTACGTCTCCGGGCCCGCCGGTTACGAACGTCTCTGGTCCGGACACCCCGACCCCGGCCGCCGCGACCGCTGGCTGCGCGGCGCCTACGGGGACGAGCCGCTGGCCACCCGCGTACGGGACGGGGACCTGGTCTCCTCCTCCAGCCAGCCGTCGCTCATGGCGCAGATGCTGGAGGCGCTGGAGGTACGGGACGGGCACGACGTCCTGGAGATCGGCGCCGGCACCGGTTACAACGCCGCGCTGCTCTGCCACCGCCTCGGGGACGGGCACGTCACCACCGTCGACCTGGACGAGGAGATCACCGAGTCCGCGCGGACCCATCTCGCCGCCGCCGGACACGCGCCCGCGGTGATCACCGGCGACGGTGCCCGCGGCTGCCCCGAGCGCGCCCCCTACGACCGGGTCGTCGCCACCTGCACCCTGCCCTCGATCCCGTACGCCTGGCTGTCCCAGTGCCGCCCCGGCGCGCTCGTCCTGACGCCGCTCTCCACGGGCCTGGTGCTGCTGCGGGTGCGGGACGGCGCGCATGCCGAGGGGCGGTTCCTGGCCACCTCCGCCTACTTCGTCGCGCTGCGCGGGGGCAACGCCCGCTTCCCGCGCGCGCGGCCGATGGGACTGCCCCGGCAGGCGTACGAGGACGAGCGGTTCCGTTTCCTCTTCACGCTGGCCGAGGAGAGCCTGGACGCGCGAGAAGCGCTCTCGCTCTGGCAGCGCGAGGGGCGGCCTGAGCGGGAGCGCTTCGGGGTGACGGTGAGCGAGGGACGGCAGTGGGCCTGGCTGGACGACCCCGAAGGGCCGTACGCCTGGCCGCTGCCCGGCGGGTGACCCCGTCCCGGGGCCCCCGCCCCCGGTCTCCCGGGGCCTGTCGTCCTGTCCGGCTATCCGCGGCGGATCGTGATCGTCGTCCAGGCGCCGACGTGCACCCGGTCGCCGTCCTGGAGCGGGACGGGGACGTACGGCTGGATCGGCTCCTCGGCGCCGTTGATCGTGGTGCCGTTGGTGGAGTTCTGGTCCACCACCGCCCACGAACCGTCCGGCTGCTGCACCAGCACCGCGTGCTGGTGCGAGACGCCCGGGTCCTCGGGCGGCACCGACAGATCGATGTCGGGCGACTCGCCGGTGGAGTGCCGGCGGCGGCCGATGCTGATCTGGTTGCCCTGGAGCGGCAGATGCTGCTCGGGGGAGTACGCGGGCAGGTTCAGACCCGACGCCTCCGGACCGCTGCGCTGCATCATCGCGAGGAAGTACTCACGGTCGGGTCCGACGTACGCCGACCAGCCCAAGGGCTGTTGCTGCTGGTACTGCTGGTGCTGTTGCGGCGGCTGATGCGCGTGCTGCTGCGGAGCCTGCTGCTGGTGCTGCTGCGGGGCCTGGTGTTGCTGGGGGGCGTGGTGCTGCGGCGCCTGCTGTTCCTGGGCATGCGACGGCGGCGGCAGCATCCAGTCGTCGTCCGCCCTGCCGGGCGCCTGGGCCGGCGGTGGGGCCTGCGGAGGGCCCTGCTGGTAGGACGGCGGAGGCGGCGGCCCCTGCTGGAACCCCTGAGGTGCCTGCTGCTGGTGCGCCTGCTGGTGGTGCTGCGGCGGCTGGTGCTGCTGCTGGTGGGGCTGGTGCTGTTGCTGTGGGGGCTGCTGGGACTGCTGGTGCTGCGGCTGCTGCGGCATCGGCGGACGCTGCGGGGGCGCCTGGTGGTGCGTGGGATCGGCCGACAAAGGCTCCGCGGGCCGGTTCACCTGCGAGGGCCGCGAACCCTGGTACTCGTACGGATCCGGCTGCCGGCTCGGCGGGCCCTGCTGGAACCCCTGCGGCAGGCTCAGCCCGGGCGGCGGGCTCTGCTGCTGGGAGGGGGGAGCCACCGGCGTGTACGACGTCGCCGTGTTCGTGAGGAAGTTCCAGCGGCACTCCTCGCAGAACGGCGCCATGTGCTCACGCGGGGTGCGGCACTGCGGGCAGAGCTCCGCCTGGGCGGTCGCGTTCGGGTCGCCCCCGGGGCCGAAACCGGCGGAGGCGGGCGGCGGCCCACCAGGAGCACCGGGTCCACCAGGACCGGGGTAGCCGTAAGCGGGCGGCGGCGGGGGAGGCGGCGGTACGGCACCCGCCGGCGCACCCGCCCCGGCCATGCGATGGCCGCAGACCTCGCACCAGTCGTCGGAGACCGACTGGTGTCCGTTCGGGCAGGTCGGCATGTCGGTGCTTCCCCCTCTCGTCGTCCGGCTCCCTGGCCGGCGGGCTACTTCTTCACACGAACGGTCTTGGTGGAGCGCGTCTCGAGAGTCATCTCGTCCGCTTCCGCGACCTTCGCCTTCAAACGCACAGTACCTGTCGCCGCGTCGACGACGTCCACCACCTTCGAAAGGAGTTTCGCAGTGTCCTCGTTGCCGGAAGCCGCCGCCAACTGCACCGCGCGGCCCAGCTTGGCGGTCGCGCCGTCGTGGTCACCGGACTTGCGGGCGTCCAGGCCCTGCTGGATGACCCGCGCCAACTCGGCCTGGCCGGTGTAGTGCGCGACCTGCGGATTGATGGACGTGGACATGGCCATGTCGTCCGTCCAGACGGCTCGTACCAGCCCCTGGGAGAGGGACCGCGGAGCGCCACCGGCCGGATCCGGGGTGATCAGCGAGACCCGGGCGGCGAGCATCTCCTGCCCGATCTGGGCCTGCGGGACCCGGACGCAGACGTGGTAGTCGCGGGACTCGTCGCCCCACGAGCCGGTCGGATAGTCCCCGGCGCGCGGCCCTGCCTCGGTGCGCCGGCCGGTCAGCTCCTCGACCGTCGGCGCCACCTGCTTCACGAACATGATCTCCACCCCGACCGGGGTCCACAGGCGCAGTGCGACATCCGCCACCTCCTTGCCCATGGCCCGCTCCATCATCGTGGTGAAGTCGGCGGCCAGGCCCGAGGGGTCGGCCACGATGTCGGCCGTGCCGAGCAGCGCCGAGGCGATGCCGGTGACCTCCTTGACCTCCCAGTCCGTCCCCACTCCGCGCGCGTCGCAGGTGAACCGGCCGGCGCAGTCCTCCAGCGCGGCCCGCAGGTCCTCCGGGGACTCGTGCTCGTTGCGGCCGTCGGTGAGCAGGATGCCGTGCCGGATCGGCACGTCGGCGGAGGCGAGCAGCCGGTCAGCGAGCCGCAGCCAGGTGCCGATCGCCGTACCGCCGCCGGCGCTCAGCCTGCGCAGCGCCTCCTTGGCCTGGGCGCGGGTCGCCCCGTCGGCGACGGCGAGCCGGCCGTTGCCCGGGTAGACCTCGTTCGCCACGTGCGTCCCGGCGACGACGGCGAAGGACGTGCCGTCGCGCAGCGCGTCGACGGCGGCGGCGGTCGCCTCCCGGGCGCCCCGCATCTTGGTGGGCGGATACTCCATCGAGCCCGAACAGTCGACCATGATCACCACGGCGGCGGCGCCGGGGCCGCCCTGTTCGGGAGCCGTGGGCCGGGCGTCCGAGAGGGCGCCGCCGCTGGTGCCGCCACCGGTCGAGGTGACGGTGACGATGGCGCTGACCTCGCGGCCGCCCTCCGGCAGGAACTCGTTCTGGTACACGTCCACCGAGAACTGCGGCACGGTCGACTTGGAGAAGTTCGCCATCTGATTCGGCTCCTCGACAACAGCGGGAACAACAGCGTGAAAGCGCGACGGGGTCAGGTCGGGCGGGAGGGACGGGACGAGTGGACGATGACGGGGCTGGGCGTGGTCGGGGGCCGGCGGACCGCTCAGGCCGATCCTGCCCCTCGGGGCGCGAGGCCGAACGGCAGCAGCGCCACTGTTACGTTGTCGTGGCCCCCGCCGTCCAGCGCGTGCCCGACCAGCACCTGGGCCCCGTGCAGCAGCCGTCCGGCGGAGTCCGGCGGCACGACCCGGGCCATCTCCTCGGCGGCCTCGGCGTAGTTCCACAGCCCGTCGGTGCAGACCACGACCACGCCAGGGCGGTCCGGTTTGAACGCGGCGGTGTGCGGCTCCAGTTCGTACGCGTCGGCGCCCAGCCAGCCGGTGATGGCGTGAGCGCGTTCGTCGGCGTACGCCTCCGCCTCGTTCATCAGACCGGCGGCGACCATCTGCGCCGCCCAGGAGTCGTCCTGGGTGAGGCGGGCGGGCGGGGCGCCGCGGTCGTCCGGGACCCAGTAGGCCCGGCTGTCGCCGACCCAGCCGACGACCAGCAGTCCGTCGGCGACGACCGCGCTGACGATGGTGCAGGCCGGGGCGTTCTGGTGGCGGTGCGGATCGTGCTCCATGGCGTCCTGACCCGGCTGCTCGGCCAGGGCGTTGACCGCCTCGGCGGCGGCGACGATCGCCTCGTGCATGGCCTGCTGCGGGTGGGTGCCCCGGGGCAGGGCGTCGAGCAGCGACCGGCCGGCGGCGTCCGCGGCGGCGGCGGACGCCTCGTCGGGGCGGGTCGCGGAGGAGACCCCGTCGCAGACGACCGCCACGGTGGCGGGCGAGCCGTCGGGCAGCGCGGTGACGGAGACGGAGAACGCGTCCTCGTTCCGGTGGTGGCGCAGCCCGCGGTCGCTGACGGCGGCGACCGTGGAGAGCTCCTGCTCCATGTGGTCACGCTTGCGCGGCTGGGCGTGCCCGCAGTTCTCGCAGTACCCGTCGAGGTCCACGTGCCCGGCCCGGCACGCCACGCACACCTTGCCGCCGGCCGCGGCGGCCCGTGCGGGGGCGGGCGGCACGGCGTCCGGCTGCGGGGCCGGGGCCTGCGCGGGGGCGGGCGGCACGGGCGGCATCGGGGGTACGGGCGGCGCGACGGGCTGCGCGGCGGCGGCCCGGGGGTCGGGCGCGGCCAGCGGGAAGTCCCCGTCGGCGGAGGCCGACACGGACGGCGGGGCCGGGGGCGCGGGGCGCGGGACGGAGGCCCCTCCGGCGAGCGCCGCCAGGCCGTCGCCGGAGGTGGCCGCCGCGTGCGGACCGTCGGTGCGGACCGGGATCGTCGGCAGGTCCCGGGCGGCCGGCGCGTAGGCGGGCACGTGCCCCGCCTCCGGGGCCTGTCCGGGCGCGTAGGCGGGCGTATGCCGGGCGTCGGGTGCCTGTCCGGGGAGGGGCGGCGGAGCTTGCGCGGGCGCGGGAGGCTGCGCGGTCGGCTGCCCGGGCGCGTACGTGGGCGCAGGCCCGGCCTCGGGTGCCTGTCCGGGCGGCGCGTACCCGGCCTCGGGCGCCCGCCCCGGTTCCGCCGCCGTGCGGGCCGGCGTCTCCCGGCCGGGGGTGCCGTGCGGGGGCGTCTCCTCGGTCAGGTCGTGCCCCCCCGAATCCCGGCCCGGCAGATCGCCCGGGTGCTGGGTCGAGGTGGAGAGCGCGTACGGGTCCCGGGGCGGCGCCTCGGGCCAGTCCACGGGAGTGCCGATCGCCACCGTCGGGCGGTCGGCGCCCGGCAGGGGCGCCGGCACGGCCGTCAGGTCGTAGCCGCACGCCCCGCAGAACCGGTCGCCCGACTCCAGGGGCTCCGCGCAGCCCGGGCAGGCGGAGAGTTGGCGCTGGGGCTTCTGGGACATACTCACACCCACGTCCGGGGACGGAAACGGTTGGCCCGCTCCACCAGTTCGATCCTTTCCTCGCCCTGCTGAGCGAGCCGGGCGAGCACCCGGTACGAACGCTCCAGGCCGAGGCGCAGTCCGCGCTCGTCCAGTTCACTGCCGAGCAGTCGTGTGCCGCCGGGGCCCGCTCCGGGACTTCCGGAGAGTACCCAGTCGAGCGCCGTGCCGAGCACTTCCGTCGACAACCGCTCCCGGCGCACCGCGTCCAGGCCGAGGTTCCGCAGCGCGGAGACCTCCGCCGCGGCGGCCGTCAGGTCCTCCCCGAGCGGGTCGTGCGCCGGGCGCCGCCGCAGCCGCGCCCGCACCGCAGCCACCCGGGCCGCGGTGTAGTGGATCGACGCCTCCGGTACGGACTCCAGGGTGCGGACGGCCCCGGCGCGGTCGCCGGCCGCCAGCTGGACGCGGGCGAGCCCGAACGCGGAGCTGACGAAGCCGGGGTCGGTCGTCCACACCAGGCGGTAGTACTCCGCGGCGTTGTCCAGCTGGCCGAGCACCTCGGCGCAGATGCCGAGCGCGAGCTTCGGCGCGGGCTCGCCGGGAAAGGCGTCGTAGATCGCGTCGAACGACAACGCGGCGTTCTGGTGGTCGCCGGTCACCAGGGACGTGACCCCCCGGTACCAGACCACCCGCCAATCGTCGGGGTGCTGCTCCTCCAGGGCGGCGAGGGCGCGGCCGGCGGAGCCCGGGTCGCCCATCTCGAGGCGGGCCCGCAGCTCGCGCAGTCGCAGCTCCAGCGAGGGCGCGGGCGCGGTGTGCAGGGCGCCGATCAGTTCGGCGGGCGCGGAGGCCATGAGGCCGGCGAGGAAGCCGGCGTTGGGGTCCGCCGGATCGACCCGCGGGACGGGCAGCGCGAGCGACGCGGAGCGTCCGTCGAGGGGCCGCAGGAACGGCCCGTCCCCGGCCCGCACCCCGCCGGGGGCCACGCCCGCCCCGCCGTGCCCCGCGAGGACCCGCCCGCCGGGCACCCCTCCGTGCGGAGCACCGACCGCCCCGCCCGGCAGAGCACCGACCGCACCTCCGGCCCCGCCTGTCGCGGCCGTCACGGCCGTCCGGCCGCGTCTGCCGCGAGGGCCGCGGGCCCCCAGCGCCGAGACGTCCTCGGTGAGTTCGGCGAACAGCTCCGTGTCCGTGACCCGGACCTCCGTGCCGAACAGGGTCGACAACGCGGGACGCGGCCGGCCCGACTGCAGGGCCACCACCTCGCGCAGCACGCCCGTCAGCTGCTCGGCCATCTCCTGGGCGGAGGCGAACCGGCGGGCCGGGTCGGGATCCGTCGCGCGGACGAGGAGCCGGTAGAAGGACTCGTACGTCCGGAAGACCTCGATGTGGTCCGGCTCGGGCAGCGAGTCGACGAAGACGTTGGTGTACCCCTGGAAGTCGAAGGTGAGCACGGCCAGGGTGCGCGCCACCGTGTAGAGGTCGCTCGCCACCGAGGGGCCGACCGCCGCCACCTCCGGCGCCTGGTAGCCGACCGTGCCGTAGATCGCGGACTCGTCGTCGTCCATCCGGCGCACCGCGCCCATGTCGATCAGCTTGAGCTGGTCCTCGGACTGGATCGCGTTGTCGACCTTGAAGTCGCAGTACAGCAGGTTCCGGCTGTGCAGATGGCCGAGCGCCTCCAGTGCCTCGATCCCGTACGCGCACGCCTGTTCCACCGGCAGCGGATCGCGGCGGCCGTCGGCCGTGCGCCGGTCGTTGGCGATGTCCTTGAGCGACTTGCCGCCGACGTACTCCATGACGATGTAGCCGTCCAGGGAGCCGGTGCGCTGGTCGAGGTGCTCGACGAAGTTGTAGATGCGGACGATGTTGGAGTGCTCGATCTCGGCGAGGAAGCGGCGCTCGGAGATCGCCGCCGCCATCGCGTCCTGGTCGCCGGTGTCGAGGAGGCCCTTGAGGACCACCCAGCGGTCCGAGACCGCCCGGTCGACGGCGAGGTAGATCCAGCCGAGGCCGCCGTGGGCGAGGCAGCCGGCGACCTCGTACTGCCCGTGCACGACGTCCCCGCCGCGCAGCTTCGGCACGAACGAGTACGGATGGCCGCACTTGGTGCAGAAGCCCTCCGTGCGGCCGGGCCGGTCGCCGCGCGAACGGCCCACCGGGGCGCCGCAGTCCGACCGGGAGCAGAATCGCTTCCGCTCGGGGACCTCGGGGTTCTCCATCACCGCGCCACGCGGGTCGGGGCGCGGCACCTCCGGGATCGACACCAGGCCCGCCCCGAGCCGGTTGCGCCCCGACTGGCCGGTCGACGAGCCGGAGCTGCGCACCGAGACCGAACGGGCGGTGCTCGACCCCGACAGCGCGCGCGACAGACGGCCGGAGACCGAGCGCCGGGACGTCGAGGAGCGCGACGAGCGTGAGGAGGCGCGTGAGGAGGCGCGCGAACTGCTCCGGGAGGAGGCCGAGTCCGCCCCGCCCCTGCCCGCCACCGCCATCCCGGTCGGGGTGGGCTGCAGCAGCCCGCCGGGCGCGACGACCGGGGCGAGCCCGCAGGTGCCGCAGTACAGCTCGCCGCCGCCCATGTCCTCGTACGACCCGTCGCACGACGGACGCTGACAGGTGCTCACCACTGACTCCCCCTGGCGTCTCCGGGCCCGGACAGGACCTCTGCCGCGGCCTGCTGGTAGCGCAGAACCGCCTGCTCGGCGACCCGCAGGTCGCACGGCGCGCTCCACAGCATCCGGCGCGCCGCGTCGTACCGCTCGATCAGCAGCGGGTCCTCCGCCGCGCCGAGCCGGGCCACCTTCGCCTTGTACGCGTCGAGCCGGCCGCGCAGCTCGGCGCGGACGGCGAGCGGGGCGGTGACGGCGGTCAGGGACTCGCGGGCCCGCATCAGCTCGTCCTCGGCCTCCCGCTCCAGGGACTCCAGGAGCGGGGACAGCCGGTGCCACTGCGCGTGCCTGCGGTACTCGGCGGCCGTCGCGAGCCGTTCCTGGAGCGCCGTCGGCGGCCCGCTGACGGCCGGCACCTCCGAGGCGGCGATCTTGGCGAGGACCTCGCCGCGCGCCGACCGTGCCTCGGTCAGGGTCCGGTCGGCGCGCGAGAGCACGTCCCGCAGCCGGAGCAACCGCTCCTCGGAGTCCTGCCGGACGGCCAGGACCGCCTCGATCTCCCGCCGGACGTCCTCCAGGGCGAGCGCCGCCCGGTCGTACCGCACGGTGTCGGGCCGGCCGCCGCCGGGCGCCGAACTTCCCGCCGCCGGACGCCAGAAGGCCAGCGGGTCGCTGACGACCTGGGCGCGCAGCGCGGCCAGCTCGGCCGTGATCGCCTCCAGCTCGTCACCGGCCGGGTGCTCCCCCGGCCGGACGCCGACGGAGTGCGCGAGGGAGCGGGTGCGGCCCAGTTCGGCGGCGAGCAGGTCTATGCGGGCGGGCAGCGCGGACCAGACGGCGTCGGCCGTCACGATCACGTCGAGCGAGGCCGCGTACAGCTCGTTCATCCGCTTGACCAGGCGCTCCAGGGTGAAGCTCTCGGAGAGCCG
Source organism: Streptomyces sp. NPDC036822 (assembly GCF_055609145.1). NCBI lineage: Bacteria > Bacillati > Actinomycetota > Actinomycetes > Kitasatosporales > Streptomycetaceae > Streptomyces > Streptomyces sp. NPDC036822. The sequence continues at coordinate 916,275 of NZ_JBVJPY010000001.1, read as the reverse complement.
GGCCGGGCCGGTGAGCGACTCCGGGAGCCGCTGCGGCCCGTCGGAGAGGTGCACGGTCTCGCCGCGCAGCCGCTCCGTCAGCTCCGCCAGCTCCTCCCGGCCGGGCCAGCGGCGGCGGGAGCGCAGCTCACGGACGTCGTGCACGGCGGCGGTGTACGCGTCGAAATACGTCCAGAGCCGGGTGATCGTCTCCTCGGTGGTCTGCCAGCGCTCCCGGGTCGTGCCGGTCAGCTCGGCCCCTTCGAGCAGCCTGCGGCCCGCGTGGTCCTGGAGCGCGAGGAGCGAGTCCTCGATCGCCTTGTGCTCCGCGCCGAGCCGCGCCAGCGCACGGTCCACCTCGTCCCGGTCCATCACCGGCCCGGGGGGTCCCGTGACGCCCATCGATCACCTCTCGCTCTACTTGTACTTCGGCGCGGGCGGCCCGGTTATCCCGGGCAGGTCCGCCTTCAGCCACTTGTCGTACGCCGCCGTCCAGGCGCCGCTCTGGCGGTACCGGACGAGGACCTGGTTGACCCGGCGGACCAGGTCGTCGTTCCCGAGCTTGGCGGCGACTCCGTAGTACTCGGTGGTGAACGGCCGGCCCTTGAGCTCGACCGCCGGGTCCTGGGCGGCCTGGCCGGCCGCCAGGGCGTTGTCCGTGACGACGGCGTCGACCTCGCCCAGCTGGAGCCGTGCCAGACAGTCCAGCTGGTTGGGGACGGTCAGCAGGTCCTTGTCGGCCTCGGTGCCGTCGCCCTCGTCCTTGAAAACGGCGCCGAACGAATTCCGCTCCAGGGATTCGTAGGCCGTGGATCCCTCGGCGGTGCAGACCCGGCGGCCCTTCAGCGAGGAGTCGTAGCCGGTGATGCCGGGGCCCTTGGGGGCGAGGACCTGCTGGCCGACCTGGAAGTAGGCGGTGGAGAAGGCGACCTGCTGGATCCGCTTGCAGTTGATCGTCATCGTGCGCACCACGAGGTCGACCTTGCCGCTCTCCAGGGCGGCGATCCGCTGGTTGGTCGGTATCGCCCGGAAGATGACGCGGTTCTCGTCACCGAGGAGGTCCTTGGCGATCGCCTTGGCCAGGTCGATGTCGAAGCCCTCGAGGGTCCGCTTGTCGGGGTTGCGGTAGCCCCACTTGAAGCTGTTCTGGTCGACGCCCACGACCAGCTTCCCGCGCGCCTTGATCGCGGCGATCGACGGGCCGTCGGCCGCGGACGGGGTGAGCGAGGCCTCCGGGTTCTCACAGCTGTCGGCCCTGACGGGCACGCCGACGCCGACCCCGGGCCCGGTGGCCGTGGACGCGCCGGCCTCGTCACCGCCGCGCGCCAGCGGCAGCAGGGTCAGCGAGGCGGTCAGGCCGCAGGCCACGGCCATCGCCGCGACCCCGCCCCAGCCGCGCGGTCGCGCCAGCGGACGCCGGCCGAGGCCGGCCGGGCCGCGCGCCCCCGTGCCGTCGACGCCGTTTCGCATCCCGCCCCCTCTCACCGGTACTCCGACAGCCTGCGGTTGATCCCTACCACGGCACCCGCCGCACCGAGCACGCCGAGCCCGGCCGCGCCCAGGGGCAGCGCGCCGAGCGCGCCCCGGGCGTCCTCGGCGGCGCGGGTGAACTCGGCCTGTTCGTGGGCGAGGGCCTGCCGCAGGGCCGCGTCGACCTGGTCGAAGGAGTGTCCGGTGGACTCCTTCGCGCTCACCACGCGCAGCCGTGCGCCCTCGAAGTCGCCCGCGTCGTCCTTCGCGCGGGCGTCCTTGTGGTGCTTCTGCCAGTCGGCCGTCCGCTGCGCGGCCGCGGCCAGCGGGTCCCGTCCGGCGTCGTCGTCGGCCAGCTCCCGCGCCTCGGCGAGCGCCTTGGTCAGCCCCGCCATGCTGGTGGCGTAGTCCGTCTCGTACTTGTCGTTCCGGCCGTCGTCGGTGAGGACGGCACCCCGGGCGACCAGGGTCAGGATCTCGTTGGCCCGCGCCTTCAGGGAGCTGATCCGCGCGGTGTTGAGGACCTGGAGCGACTCCTGTCCGTGCTCCCGCGCCTCGTCGAGCCCCGACCGGGCGAGCGTGTGCCCGGCCGCGAGCCAGAGCAGCACGATCACGGAGGCCGCCGTGGCGGCGAGCAGACCGTGGTTGAACACCCGGTTCGTACGGGCGTAGTTGCGGCGCTGCGCCCAGAGGAGGACGGCGAGCGCGACGGCGCCGAGCGCGAGGGAGAGCAGCGGCCAGGCCCGCGCGTCCGTCTCGTCGCGGTGCAGCCGGGCCGTCTCCAGCTCGTACAGCCGCTCGGCCGCCGGGAGGAGTTCGGTGGTCATCTGCTGGTTGGCGTACCGCAGATAGGCGCCGCCCAGCGGGAGGCCCTGGCGGTTGGCGGCCCGGGCCCGCTCGATGAGGCCGGTGTAGCGGGGCAGGCGCTCGTTGAGCGTGGCGATCTCGCGGGCCGACTCCGTCGAACCGCCGGTGCTCGCGGCGGCCTTGACGAGGAGGCGGGACGCGGTCGTGATGTCGTCGGCGTACCGCTTCAGCAGCTCGGGAGGCTCTTCGGCTCCGGCCAGGAAGGCGCTCGCGGCGGCGGTGTCGGCGTCGGCGAGCGAGCGGTAGATGTCGGCGGCGTCGGAGCTCAGGGGCTGGCTGCGGCTGACCACGTCGTCGGCGGAGGAGGCCCGGTCGGCGACCTCGAAGGCGGTGACCGTCCCGAAGGCGACGACCAGCAGGGCGAGGACGGCGCCGAGGATCCGCAGGCGGCCGGGCTCGGTGGTCGCGGCCGCGCGCAGCCGCTCCTTCACCTCGTCCCAGGGCCCCGGGCCGGGGGGAGGCGGGGCGGCGGGCGGCGCCGACGGCTGCGCGGGCACGCCGGTGTCCGGCCGCGCGGGCGCGAGGCCCGGCGCCGGGGCGGCGGGCGCGTTCGGCGGGTATGTCACGTGACCTCCCCCATGGTCGACGACGGCTGCCCGGCCAGCAGTATGGCCTCAGGGGCCCCACCCGCACACCAGGAATGACTCGATCTTGTTCCTATCGTGCCCCATGCCCTCGCCACCCCCGCAGGCGAACCCCTTCCTTGAATACGCCGCCCGCCCCCGATTGGTTCCACCACGAACGGGTGAACGGGGCGATCCTCGCGGCGGATCGTTCCGCCGCGAGACGCCCGCACACGAGGGGCCCCGTCCCCTCAGGCGTAGTGCGCGCGCAGCCGGTCCGCGGCCTCGGGGCCCGCCGCGGCCGCGTCGAGCGCGAACAGCGCCGCGCCCAGCACCGGGGGAGCGGTGACGACCCCGATGCCGGCCTTCGGCGCCTTCGCGGCGAGGAGTTCCGCGATGCGCCCGTCCAGCTCGGGGTGGCGGGCGGCCAGCACGCTGCCGCCCAGCATGACGGGGGCCTCCTCGTCCAGGAGGCCGAGCCGCCCGAGCGCGACCGTCGCGAGGGCGACGACCTCCTCGGCGAGCCGGTGCACCAGCGAACGGGCGACCCGGTCGCCCTCGGTGCTCGTCCGGAACAACACCGGGGTCAGCTCGTGCCGCCGCTCGAAGGGGATCCGGCCCAGATGGAGCGCCTCGATCAGCGCGTACATCGAGTCCAGACCGAAGTGCGCGGGCAACGCGCGGGCCAGCGCGGTCGGTTCACCCCGCCCGTCCTCCGCGCGGGCCGCGAACCAGAGTGCCTCCTCGGCGAGGCCGCTGCCGCCGCCCCAGTCCCCGGAGATCTTCCCGATCGCGGGGAAGCGCGCGGTCCGGCCGTCCGGCAGCATGCCCACGCAGTTGATCCCGGCGCCGCACACCACCGCGACGCCCCGGGGCTCGTCGACGCCGGCACGCAGGATGGCGAAGGTGTCGTTGTGCACCCGGACCGAGCGGCTCCAGCCCCGTTCCTCCAGCGCGGCCTTCAGCTCCGCCTCCTCCACCGGGAGGTCGGCGTTGGCGAGACAGGCGGAGACGTGCGCGAACACCGGCGGAAGCCCCGCCTGCGAGGCGGCGCGCCCCACCGTCTCCGCGAGGGCGTCCAGCGCCGCCCCGACCCCGACCACCGGCGGCTGGAACCCCCCTCCGCGTGCCGCGCCGAGGACGGTGCCGTCCGCCGCCACGACGACCACGTCCGTCTTGCTGTTCCCGGCGTCGATCCCGAGCAGGGGTCGACCGTTGCGGTTCAGGCCCACGCGAGGTGCTCCCGGTTGTGGGCGATCAGCCGGTCGGTGAGGCCGTCGGCGTACGCGTACTGCCCGACCAGGGGGTGGGCGAGGAGCGCCTTGAACACCCGGTCCCGGCCGCCGCGCAGCGCCGCCTCCAGGGCCAGGTCCTCGTAGGCCGTGACGTGTCCGATCAGCCCGGCGTACAGCGGGTCGGGCGCGGGGACCGGCAGCGGCGAGGCGCCCTGCGCGCCGACCGCCGCCTGCACCTCGATGACGGCGTCGTCCGCGAGGAAGGGCAGCGTGCCGTTGTTGTACGTGTTCACCACCTGGTACGGGGATCCCCCTCCGCCGAGGAGGGCGGCGGCCAGGTCCACGGCGGCCTCCGAGTAGAAGGCCCCGCCGCGCTTGGCGAGCAGCGCGGGCTTCTCGTCGAGCGCCGGGTCGCCGTACATCGCGAGGAGTTCCCGCTCCATCGCGGCGACCTCGGCGGCCCGGGACGGCTTGGTCCCCAGCTCGCGCACCACTTCGTCGTGCGCGTAGAAGTACCGCAGGTAGTAGGACGGGACGACGCCGAGCCGGTCCACGAGTCCGCGGTCCATGCGCAGGTCGTCGGCGATGGCGTCGCCGTGTTCGGCGAGCAGCCGGGGCAGGACGTTCTCGCCCTCGGGTCCGCCGAGCCGTACGGCCGTCTCCCAGGTCAGGTGGTTGAGCCCGATGTGGTCGAGGTGGACCTCGGCCGGCGCGACGCCGAGCAGCGCGGCGAACTTCCGCTGGAAGCCGATGGCCACGTTGCACAGGCCGACGGCCTTGTGGCCGGCCTGGAGCAGCGCCCGCGTGACGATGCCGACGGGGTTGGTGAAGTCGATGATCCAGGCGTCCGGGTTGGCGCGGCGGACCCGCTCGGCGATGGCCAGGACGACGGGGACGGTCCGCAGGGCCTTGGCGAGGCCACCGGCGCCGGTGGTCTCCTGCCCGACGCAGCCGCACTCCAGCGGCCATGTCTCGTCCTGTTCGCGCGCGGCCTGCCCGCCGACCCGCAGCTGGAGCAGGACGGCGTCGGCGCCCTCGACGCCGGCGTCGAGGTCCGAGGTGGTGACGATCTTCCCGTCGTGCTCCTGTTTGGCGAAGATCCGCCGGGCGAGCCCGCCGACCAGCTCGAGCCGGTCGGCGGCCGGGTCGACGAGGACGAGTTCGGTGATGGGCAGGGTGTCGCGCAGCCGCGCGAACCCGTCGATCAGTTCGGGGGTGTAGGTGGAGCCGCCCCCCACGACAGCGAGCTTCATGTGTCTCTAGCCCTTCACTCCGGTCAGGGTGACTCCCTCGACGAACGCCTTCTGGGCGAAGAAGAACACGAGGATCACGGGGGCCATGACCAGCACGGTCGCGGCCATGGTCAGGTTCCAGTCGGTGTGGTGCGCTCCCTTGAAGGACTCCAGGCCGTAGCTGAGCGTCCAGGCGCCCGGGTTCTCCGAGGCGTAGATCTGCGGGCCGAAGTAGTCGTTCCAGCAGTAGAAGAACTGGAACAGCGCCACGGCGGCGATGCCGGGCTTCGCCATCGGGAGCACGACCTTGACGAGCGTGCGCAGTTCGCCGCAGCCGTCGATCCGCGCGGCCTCGATGTACTCGTTCGGGATCGTCAGCAGGAACTGGCGCAGCAGGAAGATGGCGAAGGCGTCGCCGAAGGCCATCGGGATGATCAGCGGCCACAGCGTGCCCGAGAGGTCCATCTGCTTGGCCCAGAACAGGTACATCGGGATGATCACGACCTGGGGCGGCAGCATCATCATCGAGATGACGAGCAGCAGCGACAGGTGCCGGCCGCGGAAGCGGAACTTGGCCAGGGCGTACGCCACGGGGACCGAGGACACCACGACGAGCGCGGTGCCGAGACCCGCGTAGAGCAGCGAGTTCTTCCACCAGGTGAGGAAGCCGGGGGTTTCGAGGACCCGGACGTAGTTGTCCCAGTGCCAGGTGTTGGGGGTCAGGTCCCGGGTGAGGGCCTGCTGGTCGCTCATCAGGGACGTGAGGAGGACGAACACGAACGGCAGCACGAAGAACAGGGCCGTGGCGATCCCGAGGGAGTGCACGGCGATCCAGTGCAGCAGCGACCTGCGGCGGGCGCGCTTCTCCGCAGGGCTCGCCGCGGGGCGGCCGAGGACGGGGGATGCGGTGGTCATGGTTCAGTCACCCGAGCCGATCAGGCCGCCGCGCCGGCGCATCAGCAGCGCGGTGAAGGCCATGGAGAAGACGAAGAGCACGAGCGCCACCACGGAGGCGGCGCCGTAGTCGAAGCGGCCGAAGCCGAGGGTGTAGACCAGCTGCGGGAGGGTGAGCGTGGAGTCGTCCGGGTAGCCCGGCTCGAAGGTGTTGCCGGAGCCGCCCATCACCCCCGAGGCGACCTTGGCGGCCACGATCGGCTGGGTGTAGTACTGCATCGCGCCGATGATCCCGGTGACCACCGCGAAGAGGATGATCGGCGAGATGTTCGGAAGCGTCACGAACCGGAACCGCTGCCAGGCGGAGGCGCCGTCCAGCTCGGCGGCCTCGTACTGCTCCTTCGGGACGTCGAGCAGCGCGGCCATGAAGATGACCATGAGGTCGCCGACGCCCCACACGGCGAGGACGGTCAGCGCGGGTTTGGCCCAGTCGGCGTCGTTGAACCAGGAGGGGGCGGGGATGCCGACCGCCTCCAGGACCGAGTTGACTGGTCCGGTGCCGGGGTTGAGCAGGAAGACGAAGGCGAGCGTGGCGGCCACCGGCGGGGCCAGGTAGGGCAGGTAGAAGAGGGTGCGGAAGACCCCGGCACCCGTCTTGATCCTGGTGATCAGCAGGCCGACGCCGAGGCCGAAGAGCACCCGGCAGGCGACCATGACGACGGCCAGCCAGAGGGTGTTCTGCAGCGCGGGCCAGAACTTCGGCAGGTCCGCGAAGACGTACGCCCAGTTGTCCAGGCCCCGCCAGGTCGGCGGGTTGAGGCCGTCGTACCTCATGAACGAGAAGTAGACGGTCGACAGGAGCGGATAGGCGAAGAAGACGCCGAATCCGATCAGCCAGGGCGCCATGAACGCGGCGGTGCGCAGCGCGTCGCGTACGCGCTTCGACCGCAGTGTGGGAGGGCGCCCGTCCGGGGAGGCGGGGGCCGCGGGGGCGGCCGGCCGCTTCGTGGGCAGGGTGTCGCTGCTCATGGGAGGTGCCGGCCGCTACTTCGCCTGCGCGATGTCGCGGTCGATCTGGGCCGCGGTCTCCTCGAGGCCCTTCCTCAAGTCCTTGACCTGGCCCTTCTCGTACTTCTGGGCGAAGCTGGCGAGGGTGTCCTGGTAGGCGGAGCCGTTCACCGCGCCGTCCGAGGTGGTGGACCGGGGGTGCTGGGCGATGTCCAGGAAGGTCTTGAACCGCGGGTCGAACTTCAGGGCCGGGGACTTCAGCGCCTCCAGGGTGGAGGGGACGTTGCCGATGCCGTTGGCGAAGTTCACCACGGCCTCGGTGTTCGTGGTCATGTACTTGACCAGCTGCCAGGCCGCGTTCTGCTTCCTGCTCTGCGGCGCGATCCCCATGATCGTGCCGGAGAGGTAACCCTTGCCGTACTCGGCCACCTCGTCGTCGGCGACCGGCAGCGGCGCGACCCCCACCTCGAAGCCGACCTTCGCCTCCTTCAGGAAGTTCAGCCGCCACTCGCCGTCCAGCTGCATGGCGACCTGACCGGTGTGGAAGGGGTGCTTGGCGCCCCATTCGTCGCCGAAGGTCGTGCGGTACCTGTCCAGCTTCGCGAACCCGCCGAGGCCGTCGACCAGGGACTTCTGGTAGGTCATCATCTCGGCGAACGCCGGGTCCTTGGCGACGTTCGACTTGCCGTTCTCGTCGAAGTACCGGTGGTTCCACTGCGACATGTAGTGGCTGACGACCGTCTCGTAGCCGAGGTAGTTCGGCATGAAGCCGAGCTGTTCGTACGAGTCGCCCTTGTGCTTGGTCAGCTTCTTGGCGACCGTCGTGAACTCCGACCAGGTCTTCGGCGGGGCCGTGATGCCGGCCGCCTCGAAGGCGTCCTTGTTGTAGTAGAGGCCGTAGGCGTCGGAGAGCAGCGGCAGGGTGCAGCGCCTGCCCTCGAACTGGGTGTACTCCTGGAGGACCTTCGGGAACGTCTTGTCGAGGTCCAGCTTGTCCTTGGCGATGAACGGCGCGAGGTCGGCGAGTGCGCCCGAGGCGCAGAACTTGCCGACGTTCGCCGTGGTGAAGGAGGAGACGACGTCCGGGCCGTTCGAACCGCCGGCGCGCAGGGCCTGGTTGAGCTTGTCGTCGTTGATGTTGCCGACGACCTTCACCGTGATGTTCGGGTGGGCCTTCTCGAAGCGGTCGACGTTGTCCTGGATCGCCTTGACCTCGGCGGGGGCCGACCAGCCGTGCCAGAAGGTGATCGTGGTCCGGGCGTTCGCGTCGTCGGTCGCCGTGTTGCCTGCGGAGCCCGTACAAGCCGTGGCGAGGACGGCCGTGGAGGCGGTGACGGCGAGCGTGAGCGCGGTTCTGCGGAGGCGCACGGGCATGGCGAAGTCTCCCTGTGGCGAGGGGGTGGGCGGAGGGGGTGGAGCGGGGCCGGCTAGCGCGCGGTGTCGAAGACCTCGTCGCGGGTGGCGGCGAGGGCGCGTTCGAGCGCGCCGCGCAGCACGGGGTGCTGCTGGACGGTTCCGAGGACGAGTCGGGGCCGGGAGGCGGCGAGTTCGGCCAGCTCGGACCGGACGCGCTCGCGCAGGGGCTCCCCGCCGGCGATGTTCACGTCGCCGGAGAGGACGAGGAGTTCGGGGTCGAGTACGGCGACGAGCGAGGCGAGGCCGGTGGCCAGGCGCTCGGCGTACTGGTCGAGGAGGGCGGCGTAGCGCGGGTCGTCGGCGTGGTGGGCGGCGGCGTGCGCGAGCAGCCGGGACGCGGTGGGTACGTACGGCTGCTCGGCGGTCTCGATGCCGAGGGCCCGGGCGATCCGGGGGACCGCCTGGACGCCGGCCAGCTCCTGGAAGCCGCCGGAGTTGGCCTTGGTGACCTGCCGCACGAGCGGGGTGCCGGGCACGGGCAGGAAGCCGACCTCGCCGGCACCGCCGGTGAAGCCGCGGTGGAGGCGGCCGCCGAGGACGAGGGCGGCGCCGAGGCCCTCCTCGTTCCACAGCAGGACGAAGTCCTCGTGGCCGCGGGCGGCGCCCAGACGCTGCTCGGCGACGGCGGCGAGGTTGACGTCGTTCTCGTACTCGAACGGCATCGGGAGCACGGCCGCCAGCTCCGCCAGGAGCGTGGGGGAGTGCCAGCCGGGCAGGTGGGAGGCGTACCGCAGCCGCCCGGTGGCCGGGTCGAAGGCGCCGGGCGTGCCGATAACGAGCCGGTGCACCTCGGCCTTGGTGATGCCGGCGTCCTTGACGGCGCCGTCGAGGGCGGTGGTGACCTGCCGGACGACGCCCTGGGCGGGCCGGCCGGTCTCGAGCTCGAACTCGCCGACGACCTCGCCGGTGATGTCGGCGACGGCGGCGCGGATCCGGTGCGGGGTCACATCGAGTCCGGCGGCGAAGGCGGCCCGGGCGTTGACGGCGTACAGCTGGGCGCTGGGGCCCGGCCGGCCGGCGGTGGTGCCCGTGGCGACGACGAGCCCGGCGGCCTCCAGCCGGGCGAGCAGCTGGGAGGCGGTCGGCTTGGAGAGGCCGGTCAGCGTGCCGATCCGGGTCCGGGACAGGGTCCCGTGTTCCAGGAGCAGATCCAGGGCGGCGCGATCGTTCATGGCACGCAGGACGCGCGGGGTGCCGGGGGTACCCGGGGTCGTACCGGCCATGACGGATGCACCTGCCCTTCGGCTCTGGTCGGGGCCATTCTGCTGCCCCGGGGCCCGCTCTCCCAACTGCACTGTTAGGAAAGTTTCCTATTCGGTGGGAGGACCGTAGGACGGCCGTCACCGGGCCGTCAATACCCGGAGACGCACGACGCCCCCGAAGGCAACCAAAGCGTTACCTGCGGGGGCGCCGTGAAAGGGGTCGGGAGGGGGCGGGCGACGCCCCCGGATCACTTCGAGAGGTTGGGCGTGGCGGGCGGCAGCGGAGTTGCAGCGGCCGACTGCGGGGACGTCGCCGAGGCGAACGCCGACGGGGCGGCCATGGACGCCGTCGGATCGGCGGCCGCCTCCTCGGCCTGCGCCGGGACGCCGCCGACGATGCGGATGCCGGCCGCGTCCAGGGCCCGCTTGATCCGCCAGCGCAGCTCCCGCTCGACACCCAGCGCCTTGCCCGGCATCGTCTTCGCCGCGACCCGGACCGACATGGACTCCAGCAGCACCTCGTTGAGGCCCAGCACCTCGACCGGACCCCACAAGCGCTCGTTCCACGGCTCTTCCTTGGCCATCGCCTCGGTGGCCTCGGTGATCACCGCGCGGACCCGGTCCAGGTCCTCGGTCGGGCGGACCGTGACGTCGACCGCCGCCGTCGCCCAGCCCTGGCTGAGGTTGCCGATCCGCTTGATCTCGCCGTTGCGCACGTACCAGATCTCGCCGTTGTCGCCGCGCAGCTTCGTCACGCGCAGGCCGACCTCGATGACCTCGCCGGAGGCCACGCCCGCGTCGATCGAGTCACCGACGCCGTACTGGTCCTCCAGGATCATGAAGACACCGGAGAGGAAGTCCGTCACCAGGTTCCTGGCGCCGAAGCCGATCGCCACGCCCGCGACACCCGCCGAGGCGAGCAGCGGCGCCAGATCGATCTGGAAGGCGCCGAGGATCATCAGACCGGCCGTGCCGAGGATCACGAAGGACGCGACCGAGCGCAGCACCGAGCCGATCGCCTCGGAGCGCTGCCGGCGCCGCTCGGCGTTGACCAGCAGACCGCCGAGCGCGGTGCCCTCCACCGCCTGGGCGGAGCGGTTCATCCGCTCGATCAACTTCGTCAGGGCGCGGCGGATCGCCATCCGCAGCAACAGGGCGACGACCAGGATGAGGAGGATGCGCAGACCGGTGTTCAGCCAGGTGGACCAGTTCTCCTCCACCCAGCCTGCGGCGTTCGTCGCCTTCTCGGCCGCCTCGTCCAGGGTCACCGGAACAGGCTGAGGAGAGGCGGCGGCCGCCAGGGCTGACCAGGACACGGCAGAAACCTCCAGGCATCGCGTACGCAGAACATCCACACTAACGGGGCATTCGCCGTGCTCCTGTTGTCCTGTTCGAGGGAGAGACGGACCTCACCCGGGAAGTACCCGGAGAGGATGCCGATGTGGTCGAGAACACCTCAAGGCCGTTACGGGTACATGGTGGCGTTCCGACCAGGCATGAGGAGAGACTGAGAGCAGATCGTCCCGGCGCGAGCCACGCGCCGCCGGCGTTATAGGAGGCATCCGTGCCGCATGTCCTGGTCCTCAACGCGTCGTACGAGCCCCTCGGCGTCGTACCGCTCCGCCGCGCGCTCGTCCTCGTCCTCGAGAACAAGGCACTCTGCCTCGAGGAGTCCGGCGCCTTCCTGCACAGCGAGACCCGCGTCGTCCCGGCCCCCAGTGTGGTCCGGCTGAAGCGGTTCGTGCGGGTCCCCTACCGGGGGCCCGTTCCTCTGACCCGCAGAGCGCTCTTCGCCCGCGACGGCGGACGCTGCATGTACTGCGGTGGCGTCGCAACCAGCGTCGACCACGTCGTTCCGCGCAGCCGCGGGGGTACGCACGCCTGGGAGAACGTCGTGGCGGCCTGCCGCCGCTGCAACCACACGAAGGCCGACCGGCACCTGCGGGAGCTGGGGTGGCGCTTGCGCCACCCACCCGCGCCGCCCACCGGCCTGGCGTGGCGGATCATCGGGACCGGACACCGGGACCCGCGCTGGCTGCCCTACCTCCAGCCGTACGGCGCGGACGACGTGATGGCCCGGATCGACGCCGTCTCCCACGCCCCCGCACCGGGGGCCGTGAAGACGGCTTGAGCCGGGCCTTCGTCGTCGGCCGCGCTCACTCCCCGGACCGTGGCGGCTCCTCCTGCCGCCCCGGTCCTTCCGGCTGCCCGGCCCCCTCCGGCCGCTCGGGGGCCTCTGGCGGGGTCACCGCGTAGGTCTCCACCGTCCAGAGGGAGTAGCCGTACTCCGTCGCACGGGCGTCGCCCTGGACGCGCAGGAAACGGGTGTCCGCCGCGTCCATGCGGACCGACTCGCGCCCGCCGCGCCCGTCGGCCACCGTGGCCGCCGTGCGCCAGGTGCGGCCGTCGGCGGAGACCTGGATGCGGTAGCGGGAGGCGTACGCGTCCTGCCAGTGGAGGACCACCTGCCCTATCCGGGCGGGCCGGGGCAGCTCCAGCTGCCACCAGGCGCCGTCCTCCGGCCCGGAGGACCAGCGGGTGGCCGGGTCGCCGTCCAGGGCCGAGGCCGCGGGGAAGTCCGGGGTCTCGTCGCCCGAGGAGGACGCCGTCGCCGCCCGCGCCAGATCGGGGCCGCCGGTGCGGGGGAAGGCGCGGACCGTCAGGACCCGCTCCTCACCGGCGAAGGAGACCGGCACCCGGTACGACCCGGCCGGCACGTCCGCCGCGACCGAGACCAGAAGCGGCACCGCGGCGCTCGTGCCGCGCGGCACCCGCACCTCCTTCGGCAACCGGACCGCGATCCCCTTCGGCGCCTTCGCCGACAGCGCCCCGCGCACCTCGCCCGCCCGCCGGCCCGACAGCCGCACGTCCACCCGCTGCGCGGGACCGCCGATCTCGGCGTCCGTCTCGGCCCGGGCCAGCTCCAGCTCGGCGCGCGGCTCGTCGGCGAACCACGGGACCAGGGACCGGATCGCCGGGGCCGGACCGCTCCACACGATCCGCACCGCGTCCGCGCGCAGCCCCTTCAGATCCGCCTGCGTCCAGCCCGACGCCGACAGCGGACCGAGCGTCCGCCAGCCCTCGCCGGGGACGTACGCCTCCACGCGCGCGTCCCGCCCCGCGGCCGCACCCGGCCCGGTCATCACGGTCACCGTCTCGACGGGCCGCGAACGGTCCAGCCGGACGGTGTACGAGTCCGGTGCGCGGTCCGCCCTGCGCCCCGCACGCCGCTCCCGGTCGGCGCCCGTCCAGGCCGCCGACTCCGCCACCGCGCGCGTGAGGAAGGGATCGAGGACGCCGTCGCCGACCGTCACCCCGCCCGCCCGCAGGGTCTCGGCCAGTGGCTCCAGACGCAGCTGGGAGCGCCAGGCCGTCGCGCCGTCGCCACGCGCCTGGGCGAGCAGCATGTCGACCGCCGTCTCTCCCGCCAGGCCGTACCGGGACAGCTGCTCCAGCCACGGCCGTGCCTCGTCGTCCAGCGTGCCGCCGGCCGTCGCCGCCAGGCGGGCGGGCGCCTCCCGCATCACGGTGAACGCCGCCCTCAGCTCGCGCGCCGCCCGCTCACGCGCCCCCGGGTCGGCGGCCGTCCGGCTGTTCCAGAACGCCGCCATCAGCGGCTTGAGGTACGCCGACTCGCCCGCCGGGTCGAGGATCGAGGAGGCGTCGTTGCCGGCCAGCGCCCACAGCGCGGCACGGGCCGCCGGGTCCGGCCCGGCCAGCTCGTCGACGGCGGCCCCCCAGGACTCCTGCGGCCGGTAACCCTTGGGGTTCCAGGCGTAGTCCGCGGCGGTGAAGAGCGGGATGCGGGAGACCGCCGCCTGTTCCATGGCGTTGGCGAGGACGGCGGCGGAACCGGCCGCCACGGCGGGCTCGCGCCCCTGGTAGGGGCCGAGGAAGAGCCGGTCCTGGGCGTAGTCGTTGACCGGGTAGTTGTCCATCGTCACCAGCGGGTGCCGGAAGACGTCCCGGGCCCCGGCCAGTTCGCGCCCGGTGATCGTGCGCGGGACGACCCCGACGCCCGTCCACGCCACCCGCACCCGGTCGCCGAGCGCCGACGCGAGCGCCGTGCGGTACTCCGTCGCGCCCTCCTGGTAGTACTCCGTCGGCATCAGGGTCAGCGGTTCGGCGTCCGGGTACCGCCCCGCCAGGTGCCGGTCCACCGCGCTCGCCACGCGCGCGTGGGCGGCGGCGGCCGCCTGCGGCCCGCGCCCGAAGGCGTCCGCGTCCTTGTCGCAGTGCCACTCGCTGTAGCTGACGTCCTGGAACTGCAGCTGGAAGGAGCGCACCCCCAGCGCCCACATCGCGTCGATCTTGCGCAGCAGCGCCCTGACGTCGTCGTCCGACGCCAGGCACATGGACTGGGCCGGTGCCACGGCCCAGGCGAGGGTGACGTGGTTGGCGCGCGCCCGCTCGGCGAGCGCGCGGAACGCGGCGCGCTGGTCGGCCGGATAGGGGTCCCGCCACTGCGTCTGGCGGTAGGGGTCGTCGCCGGGCGCGTAGAGGTAGCGATTCTGCTTGGTCCGGCCCATGAAGTCGAGGTGCGCGAGACGCTGTTCCTGGCTCCAGGGGCGGCCGTAGAACCCCTCGGTGAGGCCGCGCACCGCGGTGCCGGGCCAGTCGCGCACGACCACGCCGGGGACCTCGGCCCGGCCGACGAGCTGGCGCAGCGTCTGCACGGCGTGGAAGAGGCCGTCCGGGCCCACGCCGTCCAGGGCGACCGTGTCGCGGCCCCCCACCCGGCCGGTCGCGAGCCGGTAGCCGCCGGCCGGCAGATCCGCCCGCTCGGGCACGCGCAGGGCGCGCAGGGCCTCGTCGGAGGCCGTGGAGCCCGCCCGGATCACCGTCCCGCCGCCCGGCAGGGAGGTGTGGACGGTGCGTACCCCCGCCGTCCGCAGCACCTCGCGCAGCGCCGCGAGGGCGTACGGGTCCGCGTCCGCGTCCGTGAGAAGCGTCACCTCCGCGCCGAGCGGGACCGCCGCGCCCGTGTCCTTGAGGGACTGGGGGCGCGGCCACACCGACGGGGCCGTGCGCTGGGCGTCTGGGACGGTGACGGGCGACACGGGCATCGCCTGGGCCAGGCCCGGCATGCCGCCGCCGAGGAGACCGCCGATCACCGCGGCGGCCACGGCCGACGCGGTCCGCTTCCTGCGCCCGAGGTGCACGAGGGACTCCTTTGGTCACGAGTGGGTTACGACCCCACCACCCGTCCGGCTGAGGTGTCAATGCGCGTGGTCGATGTGTCGCCTTTGCCCGGCGGGGTGGCACCCCTTCGCCAAGTTCGGCCGGTAAAACGGGGTGGGCTGGGTAGGGCTCTGTCGTTGTCCCACCTGACGAGACACCAACGGGAGCCCCCCATGTCCGTGACCACCCCCCACCCCGACGTGACGACCCCCCGCTCCAAACGGATACCGATCCTGATCCCGGGTCCGCTGACCGACGAGATGTCCGGCCCGCTGACCAGCGAACCTCCCCTCGCCGACGCCGCACCTCTCACCAGCGAGCCGCCCCTGACCGACGCGGCCCCCCTGACCAGCGAACCCACCGCCCACGGCACCGCGGGCGGCACGGAGTCCCCGGGAGTCTGACTCCCCCTCGGGCCGCACCGTCCCGGCCCCGGAGCCCTCGGAGTGTGAAGTGACCCTGGCCCGCCTCGCCGCCCTCCATGGCGTCGCCACCGAGTACGCGCCCTCCGAGGGCGTCACCGTGCGCGTGCCCGACGCCACGGTCGTGGCGGTGCTCCGCGCCCTGGACGTCGACGCCGCCACCCCGGAGGCGGTCGCGCGCTCGCTCGAAGCGGCGCTGCGAGCCGACCGGGAGCGCCTGCTTCCGGCCACCGTGGTGTGGTGGCGGGAGGAGGCCGGAGCCGGCCCCGGCGTGGACGGCGGGGTGAGCGCGCAGGACCCGCTCGCGGGCCTGCCGGAAGGGACCCGGCTCCGCGTCACCACCGAGTCGGGCGAGGAGTCGGAGGGCCAGGACTGGGACCGGCTGCCCCTCGGCGTCCACACGGTCGACGTCCTCGCCCCCGACGGCCGCGGCGGCCGGAGCACGCTGATCGTGGCGCCGGCGCGCGTGCCCCGGCCCGAGCGGCGGTCCTTCGGCCTGCTCGTCCAGCTCTACTCCGTCCTGTCCACCCGCTCCTGGGGCATGGGGGACCTCGGTGACCTGCGGGAGCTCGTCACCTGGGCGGGCAGGACGCACGGCGCCGGGTTCGTCCAGGTCAACCCGCTGCACGCGGCCGTCCCCGGCGCGCCGACCGACCCCTCTCCGTACCGCCCCTCGTCGCGCCGCTTCCCCGACCCCGTCCATCTGCGGATCGAGGACATCCCCGAATACGCCCACGTGGCCCCCGAGTACCGCGCCGAACTGGACTCCGTCCTCACCGACGCCGCCGAACAGCGGGAGAAGGTGCTGCGCAAGGGCGCGCTGATCGACCGGGACGCGGTGTGGGACGTCAAGCGGCGCGCCCTCGAGCTGGTGCGGACCGTGGAGCCGGGCCCCGGCAGACGCGCGGACTACCGCGACTTCCTGGCCGAGCGGGGCCGGGCCCTGGAGGACCACGCCACCTACAGCGCGATCGCCGAGCGCCACGGCCACCACTGGCGCACCTGGCCGGAGGAGCTGCGCGACCCGCGCTCCGCCGAGGCGGCGGTCCGCGCGGACACCGGACCCGGCGCCGGGCTGCTCGACCGGATCGACTTCCACTGCTGGCTCGCCTGGCTGACGGACCGGCAGCTCGCCGACGCGGGCGCGGCCGCGCGGGAGGCCGGGATGGCCGTCGGCGTCGTCCACGACCTCGCGGTCGGCGTCCATCCGGAGGGCTCCGACGCCTGGGCCCAGCAGGACGCCTTCGCCGCCGGCATGTCGGTCGGCGCCCCGCCCGACGCCTTCAACGCCCTCGGCCAGGACTGGGGACTGCCGCCCTGGCGCCCCGACGCGCTCGCCGCCTCCGGATACGCCCCCTACCGCGGGCTCCTGACGGAGCTGCTGCGCCACGCGGGCGCCCTGCGCATCGACCACGTGATGGGCCTGTTCCGGCTCTGGTGGGTCCCCGAGGGCGGGCAGCCCACCGAGGGGACGTACGTCCGGTACGACGCCGAGGCCATGCTTGCCGTCCTCGCCCTGGAGGCCCACCGGGCCGGCGCCCTCGTCATCGGCGAGGACCTCGGCACCGTCGAGCCGGGCGTGCGCGAGCGGATGTCCCGGAGAGGGGTGCTCGGCACCTCCGTGCTCTGGTTCGAGCGGGACTGGGCCGGCACGGGCCGCCCGCTGGCGCCCGAGCGGTGGCGCGCCGACTGCGTGGCCACCGCCACCACGCACGACCTGCCCTCCACGGCGGCTCGCCTCAGCGGCGACCACGTGGCCCTGCGGCACCGCCTCGGGCTGCTCACCGGCGACCTGGCGCGGGAGCGGAACCAGGACGCGGCCGAGACCCGCGAGTGGCTCACCCTGCTCCAGCGGCTCGGGCTGCTCCCGGAGGGTCCGGGCGACGAGGAGGCCGAGGTCAGGGCGGTGCACCGGTTCCTGCTGCGCACCCCGGCCCGGATGGTGGGGGTGTGGCTTCCGGACGCGGTGGGGGACCGGCGCCCGCAGAACCTGCCGGGGACCTGGGACCAGTACCCCAACTGGCGGCTGCCCGTAGCGGGCCCGGACGGGCAGCCGCTGACCCTGGAGGACCTGGCCGCCTCCCCCCGGCTGCACCGTCTGCTCGGCGTGTTCGGCGCTCGTACGGCACCCCCGGACGCGCGCCCCGTTTAGGGGTTCGCTACGTTTGCACCGTGGACAAGAAGAACGCCCTGCGCGCCGGTGCTGTAGCGGCCGGTACGACGCTGATGATGCTGCTCATGTCGTCCCCCGCGCTCGCGCTCACCCGCGACGACGGTGACGACCCGGCCCCCAAGCTGAGTGTCGTGGAGACCCTCGGCCTGTTCGTGGCCGCGCCGATCGTGCTGTTCCTGGTGATCGCCGGCCTCGTGATGGTGCTCGACAAGTCCGACAGGCCCAAGAAGGCCTAGGCCCCAGCTTCCGAGGGCGCCGCGGCGGTACGGACGTACCGCCGCGGCGCCCTCGTGTGCGTTCCCCGGTCAGGCGCGTCGCGCGGCCTCACACGGCCGTCGTCGCCAGCAGCCTGCGCAGCAGGCCCGCCAGCTGCTCCGCCTCCTCGGGCGTGAGCGCGGCCTCCAGAGCCGTCCGCTGCTGGTCGAGTCCGGCGCCCACCGCCTGGTCCACCAGCTCGCGCCCGCGGTCGCTGAGAGTCACCCGCAGTCCGCGCCGGTCGTTCGGGTCGGGGCTGCGGCTGAGCAGCCCGGCCTTCTCGAGCTTGTCCAGGCGCCCCGTCATCCCTCCCGTGGTGATCATCAGCGTCGCCGTGAGCTCCCGCGGCGAGAGCGTGTACGGCGCTCCCGAACGGCGGAGCGTCGCCAGGACGTCGAACTCCCCGAGCGCCATGCCATAGGGCGCGTACGCCTTGTCGACCCGGCTCCGCATGGCGTGGGAGAGGCGGTAGATCCGCCCGAAGACGGCCATCGGCTGGGTGTCGAGGTCTGGGCGGACGGCGGCCCACTGGTCGGTGATGGCGTCGACGGCGTCGGGTGTGCCGGGGACGGGGGTCTCCATGTCCGCAGTGTCCTTCCGTGACGGCTCGGCAGGCTGTCCGAGCGCAGGAGAGTCACTCGCGAGCAAGTGACCGACAAGAAAGCTACCCGCAAGGCAACGCGTTCCTCACGAAGTCGCTTGCCTGTAAGTAGCTTAGCGATAAGCTACTTACTGCCAAGCCACTCCGGCCACGCATTCCGAACTGGGGGGACCCCGTCATGTCCCGCAAGGCCGCCGTCATCGCCCTGACCGCACTCGCCCCGATCTCCTGGGGCTCCACCTATGCCGTCACCACCGAGTTCCTGCCGGCCGACCGGCCGCTCTTCACGGGCCTCATGCGGGCCCTGCCGGCCGGGCTGCTGCTCCTCGCACTCACCCGGAAGCTGCCCCAAGGGGCGTGGTGGTGGAAGTCCGCGGTCCTCGGCGGCCTCAACATCGGCGCCTTCTTCCCGCTGCTCTTCCTCGCCGCGTACCGGCTGCCCGGCGGCGTCGCCGCCGTCGTCGCCTCGGTCGGGCCGCTCTTCGTCGTCGGCCTGGCCGCCGTCCTCCTCGGGGACCGACCCACCGTACGGTCCCTGCTGACCGCGGTCGCGGCGGCCTTCGGGGTCAGCCTCGTCGTCCTCCGCGCCGGGGCCGCCCTCGATCCGGTCGGCGTGCTGGCCGGCCTCCTCTCCGCCCTCTCGATGTCCGCGGGGACGGTCCTCACCAAGCGCTGGGGCCGGCCCGAAGGGGTGGGCGCGCTCGCCCTGACCGGCTGGCAGCTCACCGCGGGCGGCCTGGTCATCCTGCCCCTCGCGTTCCTGGCCGAGGGCGCGCCGCCTGCCCTGGACTCCACGAACCTGCTCGGCTACGCCTACCTCGGGTTCGGCAACACCGCCGTCTCCTACTTCCTGTGGTTCCGCGGCGTCGAGCGGCTGACCGCCTCCTCGGTCACCCTCCTCGGCGTGCTCTCGCCGATCACTGCCGCCGTCATCGGCTGGGCGGCGCTCGGCCAGGCGCTCGGTCCGGTGCAGCTCCTCGGCATGGCGATCGCCTTCGGCGCCACCCTGGCCGGCCAGCTCACCCTCCGGGCCCCCGCCCGAGCGGCCACACCTTTCAGTACAACTGAAAGGAAGTGTCAAAAACTTTCGATGGACCTGGAGGGTTCGAGGGTGCGACGGTAGGGCCTTCCCCGACAGAAAGGCCACCCGTGGCACTCCTGGACCGCGTCCGTACCGCCCCGAGAACGACGACCGACGAACCGGCCACCGCGAGGAACCTCACGCGGGGAGCCGGCCTCGGCGTTCTCCTGGCGCTCGTCGCCACGGTCGTCTGGTCCGGCAGCTTCGTCGCCTCCCGCGCCCTGCACGACTCCGTCCCGCCCGTCCAGGCCGCGTTCTGGCGCTGGATCGTCGCCCTCCTCGCCGTCGCCCCCTTCGCGGCCCGCGAGGCCTGGCGGCAGCGTCGGCTGATCCGCCACCACCTCGGCTTCGTCACCCTCGCCGCACTGCTGGGCGTGAGCGTCTACAACACCCTGGTCAACCAGGCCGGACTGACCACCTCCGCCGGCAACATGGGCATGATCATGGCCGCCTCGCCGGTCCTGATGGCGCTGTACGAACGGATCGGCGGCGCCCGCCTCGGCGCCCGGCGCGTCACCGGCATGCTGATCGCCTGCGCCGGCGTACTGCTCCTCGTCGGCGAGGGCGCGCTCCCCACCACCGTCGCGGCGGGCGACCTGTGGATGCTCGCCGCCGCCGTCAGCTTCGCCTCGTACAGCGCCCTGCTCAAGCGCCGCCCCGCCGAACTCGGCGGACTCGCCTTCCTCTTCACCACCTTCGCGCTCGGCGCCCTGATGCTGCTCCCCGCCCACGGGATCAGCCTCGCCGTCCAGGGCGGCTTCGACCCCACCGTCGCCACCGTCGGGCCCCTGGTCTACGTCGGCGTCCTCTCCTCCGCCGTCGCCTTCTTCGCCTGGAACAAGGCCATCGCCCTGATCGGCGCCGCCCGCGCCGGAGTCGTCTACTACCTCCAGCCGGTCTGCGTGGCCCTGCTCTCCGCCGTCCTCCTCGGCGAGGAGCTCGGCGTCCTCGGCGCCGCCTGCACGGCCCTCATCCTGGGCGGAGTGGCCCTGGCCTCGGCCCGGGGGAAGCGAACCGCCCGATAGGTTGCGCCCCATGACCGAGTGGGACATCAAGAAGCTCCATATCCTCCGCACCCTCCGAGACCGCGGCACCGTCACCGCCACCGCGGAGGCACTGCTCATGACCCCCTCGGCCGTCTCCCAGCAGCTCACCAACCTCGCCCGGCAACTCGGCGTCACGCTCCTGGAGGCACACGGCCGCCGGGTCCGGCTCACCGACGCCGCGCACCTCGTCCTGCGCCACGCCGAGGCCGTCTTCGCCCAACTGGAACGCGCCGACGCCGAACTCGACGGCTATCTGCGCGGCGAGGCCGGCGAGGTGCGGGTGGCGGCCTTCCCGACGGCCGTGCCCGCGCTCGTCGTCCCCGCCGTGCGGCACCTGCGGGCCGCCCACCCCGGCCTCGGCATCCGCGTCCGCGAGGCCGAGGCGGCGGAGGCGTACGAACTGCTCACCGCCGGAGAGGTCGGCCTGGCGCTCTCCCTCGCCGCCCACGCGCCCTCCGCCCGCGACCCCAAGTTCAGCCGGGTCACCCTCCTCGCCGACCCCCTCGACGTCGCCCTGCCCAGCGCGCACCGGCTCGCCCGGGCCCCCGGGCTGCGCCTCGCCGACCTGTCCGCCGAACCCTGGATCTTCGGCGGGTCCGGCCCCTGGTCCGAGATCACCACCACCGCCTGCGAGGCCGCCGGGTTCGTCCCCGAACAGGCCCACAGCGCCTCGGGCTGGACCGCGATCCTCGCCATGGTGGAGGCCGGCATGGGCGTCGCCCTGGTGCCCCGCATGGCCTCCGCCGAACGCCGCTCCGGCGTCGTGATGCGGGTCCTCTCCGCCGACCAGCCGCGCCGTCACGTCGTCGCAGCGGTACGGCGCGGCGCGGAGCGGGGGCCCGCGGTCGCCCGTGTCCTCGCCGCCCTGCGGCAGGCGGCGGCCGCCCGCGAAACCGTTCAGCAGAACTGAACAGGACCGTCGCAAACATTCGATGGACCCGGGGCTGCGTGCGCGGGAAGGTCGGGACATGACCTTCGAGACGCACCAGGACCAGGACCCGCACGCCAACGACGCCGCCCCCTACGGCACTGGCGACCCGTACGCCGACTACCGCGCCGGTGACTTCCCCTTCACCGAGCTGGTCGACCTGGCCGACCGCCGCCTCGGCGCCGGTGTCGTCGCCGCCAACGACGAGTTCTTCGCCGAGCGCGAGAACCTCCTCGTCCGCGAGCGCGCCGTCTTCGACCCGGAGCGCTTCGGCCACAAGGGCAAGAGCATGGACGGCTGGGAGACCCGCCGCCGCCGCGGCGCCGACGCCGGGAACGTCTTCCCCGCCCCCGACGACCATGACTGGGCGATCGTCCGCCTCGGCGCCCCCGGCGTCATCCGCGGGATCGTCGTCGACACCGCCCACTTCCGGGGCAACTACCCTCAGCGGGTCTCCGTCCAGGCCACCGCCGTCCACGGCTCGCCCGGCCCCGAACAGCTCCTCGCCGACGACGTGAAGTGGGAGGAGATCGTCCCGCCCACCCCCGTCCGCGGCCACGCCGCCAACGGCTTCGAGATCAGCGGCGAACGGCGCTTCACGCACGTCCGCCTCTGCCAGCACCCCGACGGCGGCATCGCCCGCCTCCGCGTCCACGGCGAGGTCGTGCCCGACCCCGAATGGCTGGAGCTCCTCGGCACCCTCGACCTCCTCTCCGTACTCAACGGAGGGACGTACGAGGACGCGTCCGACAGGTTCTACTCCTCGCCCACGCAGATCATCCTGCCCGGTACCTCCCGCAAGATGGACGACGGCTGGGAGAACCGGCGCCGCCGCGTCCGCGGCACCCACGACTGGGTCCGCTTCCGGCTCGCCGCCCAGGGCGCGGTCCGCGCCGTGGAGATCGACACCGCCTACCTCAAGGGCAACTCGGCGGGCTGGATCGCCCTCCAGGGCCGCGACGGCGAGACCGGCGAGTGGTTCGAGATCATCCCCCGGACCCGTCTGCAGCCCGACACCCCGCACCGCTTCGCCCTCCCCGCGCAGGCCGTCGTCACCCACGTCCGCCTCGACGCCTTCCCGGACGGCGGCGTCGCCCGGATGCGCCTGCACGGCACGTTCACGGAGCAGGGCGCGGCCGCACTGCGCCGCCGCCACCAGGAGCTGAGCGGCTGACCCGACCGCCCGGCCTCCGGCCGGCGCCCCCTCTCCGCCCGGTGGGCGGCCGCGCGCCGACGCCCGCCCACCGGGCGGACCCCACGCCTCCACGAACCCGGCCGGGTGATCACTAGGCTGACCGGACCTGCCGACCCCTGGGGGGAAACGAAC
This sequence comes from Streptomyces sp. NPDC036822, assembly GCF_055609145.1. Lineage (NCBI taxonomy): Bacteria > Bacillati > Actinomycetota > Actinomycetes > Kitasatosporales > Streptomycetaceae > Streptomyces > Streptomyces sp. NPDC036822. The sequence goes on along the minus strand of NZ_JBVJPY010000001.1, from coordinate 893,395 downwards.
CATGCAACACCTGCGAAGAACGCTGCTGCGCTGGGGAGTCGGGCTCACCGCCGCCCTCGCGCTCCTCACCGGCACGGTGACGTCGGCCGCGGCCGACACCGTCGACCCGGCCACCGCGCCGCCCGTGCGCACCCTGACCTACAACGTCTGCGGCGGCTACACCTGCCAGAGCGCGCTCGACCTGCCCACCTGGACCGCCAAGCTCCGCGACCAGGTCACCTCGTGGGACGCCGACACCGTCATGCTCCAGGAGCTGTGCGTCGGCCAGTGGGCCTCGCTCCGTGACGCCCTGCCCGGCTACAGCGCCGTATGGACGAGCACCACCACCACGCCCGGCTGCGCCAAGTGGTCCTCCAGCGGCGACGACCGCTTCGGGCTCGGCGTCTTCGTCAAGGCGCCCGCGGTCGAGCGGTACGTCGCCGCCCTGACCGTCCCGGCCGGAGAGGAGCCCCGTGCGGTCCTCTGCGCCCGCGGCCCCGTGGACGGACGCACGACCCTGGCGTGCACGACCCACCTGGCGCAGTACATCCAGCCGGACAACGGCTCCGCCCAGGCCCTGGCCCACATCGACACCTGGGCCGCCGGCCTCCCCGTGATCCTCGGCGGCGACTTCAACGCCGGCCCCGTCTACGCGGCCCTCGACCCCGTGCGCGCCGGACTGCCCGGCACCGGCCGGTTCGCCGAGGCGGACGAGAACGACCGCGACCACTTCACCCAGCAGTGCCTCGACGCCGGCGCCGGTGAGTGCGAGTCGGGCGAGGCCACCGTCGCCTCGGGCAAGAAGTTCGACCACGTCTTCCTCACCGCCGGGGACTTCCACACCGTGCGGGCCGACGCCTTCGAGCCCGAGCCCGCCGGCACGGCCCCGCTCTCCGACCACCTGCTCCTGCGGGCGGCCGCCCACCCCGAACCCCGTGCGGGCTCCGGCGTCCCCGGGGACCTGACCGGCGACGGCCGGCCCGACTTCCTGGCGGTCAAGGACGACGGCGACCTGCGCCTCTACTCCGGCACCGGCGACGGCCGGATCGGCGTCCAGCGCCGGATCGGCACCGGAGGCTGGGGCGACGCCGTCGTCAGCCACCGCGGCGACTGGACCGGCGACGGCCGCGAGGACGTGGTCGCCCGCATCGGCGACGACCTCTGGGTCTACCCCACCACCGGAAGCGGCGAGCTCGGCACCCGTATCGCCATGGGCGGCCGGCCCACCGGCTGGTCGGGCACCACCCCGGTGAGCGCCGGGGACTTCGACGGTGACGGCCTGCCGGACGTCCTCGCCCGCAGCACCACCGGCCTGTGGCTGCACCGCGGCGCGCCCGCCGTCGACGGCAAGCCCGGCTTCGCGCCCCGCGCCGCCCTCAGGATCGGCGAGCCCGAGTGGGCCGGACACGACGTGCTCCTGCCCGGCGACGCCGACCACGACGGCCGGGCCGACGTCTGGGGCCGTGACCGGGCCACGGGGACGGTCAGGCACTACGCGGGCCAGGGCACCCAGCCCCTCGGCACGCCCCGGGCGCTCGACGGAGGGCCGTGGACGGTCGCCGACCGTCGGCTCGCGGTCTCGGCGGGGGACGTGAACGGCGACGGCACCCCCGACCTGTGGACCACCCGCACCGCGGGCACGGCCGAGAACCTGGAGTTCCTGCCCGGCACGGCCGGCACGACCGGCGCGGTCACGGGCCTCGGGGCGCCGGTCACCATCGGCACCGGCGGCTGGCAGTGGATGCGGTCGCTGGGCTGACCCCCGACCGCGTCCGCGCGCGGCCGGCATCACGCGAAGGGGCCCCGACCGGAGTCGGGGCCCCTTCGCGCGCTTGCGGCTAGCGCGCGGCGGCCGCGTCCGCCGCCTGTGCCCTCAGGGCGCGCTCCACACCCGCGCGGGACTCGGTCACCAGGCGGCGCAGCGCCGGAGCCGGGTCGTTCTCCGCGATCCACGCGTCGGTGGCGTCCAGGGTCTCCTGGGAGACCTGGATCGTCGGGTAGAGCCCCACCACGATCTGCTGGATCATCTCGTGGCTGCGCGTCTCCGCCACACCCTTGATCGAGGCGAAGTACTTCTCCGTGTACGGAGCGAGCAGCTCGCGCTGGTCGGTCTGGACGAAGCCGCCGATCACCGCCTCCTGTACGGCGTTCGCCAGCTTGTCGGACTCGACGACCGACGCCCACGCCTCGGCCTTCGCCGTCTCCGACGGACGCGCCGCCCGGGCGGTCGCCGCGTGGCGCTCGCCCGCCGCCGTCCGGTCGCGCTCCAGCTCGCCGGCGATCTCCGGCTCGTCGTAGACCCCGGTCGCCGCGAGGCGCTGCACGAACGCCCAGCGCAGCTCGGTGTCGACGGCCAGGCCCTCGATCGACTCGTTGCCCTCGAGGAGCGCGGCGAGCAGGTCAAGCTGCTGCGGCGTGCGGGCTGCCGCGGCGAACGCCCGCGCCCAGGCCAGCTGGTGGTCGCTGCCCGGCTCGGCCGCCCGCAGGTGCGCCAGCGTCGCCTCGGTCCAGCGGTTCAGGCCCGTCTCACGCCACTCCGGAGCCGCGTACAGCTCCAGAGCCGCCTTCGCCTGCCCCTGGAGCGACTGGACGACGCCGATGTCGGACTCCTTGCCGATGCCGGAGAGCACCAGCTCCAGGTAGTCCCGGGTGGCCAGCTCGCCGTCACGGGTCATGTCCCAGGCCGAGGACCAGCACAGCGCGCGCGGCAGCGACTCGGTGAAGTCCCCGAGGTGCTCCGTGACGTTCCGCAGCGACACCTCGTCCAGCCGGATCTTGGCGTACGACAGGTCGTCGTCGTTGAGCAGCACGACCGCCGGACGGGCCTTGCCCTCCAGCTGCGGGACGGGCGTCAGCTCGGTCGCGGTGACGTCCAGCTCGACCCGCTCGGTCCGCACCAGCTTGCCGGACGCGTCCAGGTCGTAGAAGCCGATCGCGATCCGGTGCGGGCGCAGGATCGACTCGCCCTTGGCGCCCGCGGGCAGCGCCGGAGCCTCCTGCCGGACGGCGAACGACGTGATGACACCGTCCTCGCCGGTCTCGACGACCGGGCGGAGGATGTTGATGCCGGCCGTCTCCAGCCACGCCTTCGACCAGGCCTTGAGGTCACGCCTCGAGGTCTCCTCCAGGGCGCCGAGCAGGTCGGACAGGCGCGTGTTGCCGAAGGCGTGCGCCTTGAAGTACGCCTGGACGCCCTTGAAGAACTCCTCCTCGCCGACGTACGCGACCAGCTGCTTCAGCACGCTGGCACCCTTGGCGTACGTGATGCCGTCGAAGTTGACCAGCACGTCCTCGAGATCGTTGATCTCGGCCATGATCGGGTGCGTGGACGGCAGCTGGTCCTGGCGGTACGCCCAGGTCTTCTCCGCGTTGGCGAAGGTGGTCCAGGCGTGCGGCCAGCGGGTGCCCTCCACGGAGGCCTGGCAGGCAACCGAGGTAAAGGTGGCGAACGACTCGTTCAGCCACAGGTCGTTCCACCACTCCATGGTGACCAGGTCGCCGAACCACATGTGCGCGAGCTCGTGCAGGATCGTCTCGGCCCGGCGCTCGTACGCCGCGTCCGTCACCTTCGAGCGGAAGACGTACTGGTCGCGGATGGTGACCGCGCCCGCGTTCTCCATCGCGCCCGCGTTGAACTCCGGCACGAAGAGCTGGTCGTACTTCGCGAAGGGGTAGTCGTACGCGAACTTCTCCTGGAACCAGTCGAAGCCCTGGCGCGTGACGTCGAAGATGTGGTCCGCGTCGAGGTACTCGGCCAGCGAGGGACGGCAGTAGATGCCGAGCGGGACCGTCTGCCCGTCCTTCTCGTAGGAGGAGTGCACCGCGTGGTACGGGCCGACGATGAGGGCCGTGATGTACGTCGAGATCCGCGGCGTGGGCTCGAAGACCCACAGGTCGTCCTTGGGCTCCGGCGTCGGCGAGTTCGAGATCACCGTCCAGCCGCTCGGCGCCTTCACGGTGAACTGGAAGGTCGCCTTGAGGTCCGGCTGCTCGAAGGAGGCGAAGACGCGGCGGGCGTCCGGCACCTCGAACTGCGTGTACAGGTACGCCTGGTCGTCGACCGGGTCGACGAACCGGTGCAGGCCCTCCCCGGTGTTGGTGTACGCGCAGTCGGCGACGACCTTCAGCTCGTTCGGACCCTGGTGGAGATGGGCCAGCGCGATGCGCGAGTCCCGGAAGACCGCGGCGACGTCGAGCGCGTGGCCGTTCAGCACGACCTCGTGCACGGCGGGGGCGACGAGGTCGATGAAGGTCTCCGCGCCGGCCTCGGCGGAATCGAAGCGGACGGTGGTGACGGACCGGTAGGTGCCGCCCTCCTGCGCACCGGAGAGGTCCAGTTCGACCTCGTACGCGTCCACGGTCAGCAGCTTTGCCCGCTGCTGCGCCTCTTCACGGGTCAGGTTTGTGCCAGGCACCCGGTCAACTCCTCGGTTTCGTGACGTTTGGCTCATCCTTCCACGGCGTACCTCAGCGGCGCACCGAGCATTTCCACGGCCCGTCAGCGCCGATCCGCAGCAGCCCGGGGCCGGACACGGCCGCGCTCACCCGCACCTCGCCGGTCCGGTCGACGAGGAGCTCCTGGTCCTCCGCGTCGTAGGCGGGCTCGAGCGGCGGGGTGTGCCGGTGGACGGTGAAGGGGGACTGGCCGTCGTGGACGAAGTCGAGGACGGCGGCCGGCCCGTCGTAGACGACGAGATCGTGGGCGACGCCCTCGATCTGGCTGTCGAAACGGCGGGCCCGGGCCAGCGGCAGGACCCGCAGGGTCCAGGGCGTGTCGGCCTCGACCCGCAGGGTCAGCGGCCGGCCGCGGGGGACGACGGCCACGGTCCGGGCGTGGACGTCGTCCTCGTAGGCCGTGAGCAGGAAGCCCTCGGCCCGGCCGTGCGCGTCGCAGGACTCGATGGTGGTCGAGAGGGAGTGGTACGACATGATCTCCAGGAGCGCCCACCCCGGCGGGAGGGCGGGGTCGCAGACCACGGTCTCCTTGCCCCGGCCCTGGTGGACGGAGGGCCGGAAGCCGTCCGGGGACGGATCGAGGAGGGCGGTGGCGGGGACGGCGTGGGCGGGCGGAGTGCCCGGCGCGAAGAGCGTGGCCGTCGACCGGCCGTACCCCGGGTCGGGGCCGGTGCCCGCCGGGAGGTGCCCCGGGGCCGTGAAGCGGGCCGGGGGGACGTACCCGGGGCCCGGGATGGGGGCCGGCGGGGCCTCGACCACGATGCCGAACTCCGTCGCCAGACCCGCCAGGCCCGAGCCGTAGCCCCGGCCCACGGCATGGAACGTCCAGTCGCCATCCCGCCGGTGGAACTCGCCGACGACGAACGCCGTCTCCGTCGTCGCCTCCCCGAAGGCGAAGTACGCCGCCGGGGCGCCCGTCGTGTCCGTGATCCGGAGATCCGGGGACGGGACCCGGCCGAACGCGCCCCCGTCCGCCGAGGCGGCGATCACCACGCGGGCGACGGCCGGCTCCAGCCGTGCCAGGTCGAGCCACAGCCAGTCGGCCGCCATCGAACCCGGCTCGCCCGGCGCCGACCGGCCCAGGTGCCGTACGGCGCCCGAAGGGTGCTCGCCGTGGTTGTAGAAGACGAGGTCGGCGTCGCCCCGCACCCGCCCGGCCGCGTCCAGCAGCAGCGCCGACACGTCCACGTCAGGCACGCCGTGTCCGGTCCGCCAGGCGACGGCGACCTGGAGGGCCCGGGTGGGCACCGGGACGGCGGCACCCTTCGGTATGTGGGTCATGGTCGGATCCTGTCACCGGACGCCCCGGGTCCGAACGCGTTGTCCGAATCCCGCCGGACGGTGACCAGGGAACGGCGACCGCCGGACGGCGACCGGGAACCGGTGGCCAGGGGGATCGGTGGCCAGGGAACGGCGACCGCCGGACGGTGGCCGGGGAACGCCGGAGGGGCGGCCGTCCTCCCGGACGGCCGCCCCTCGCGTACGGCGGTGGGGGTCAGCCCTTCAGCTCGGCCGCCACCAGCTCCGCGATCTGCACCGCGTTCAGCGCGGCACCCTTGCGGAGGTTGTCGTTGGAGACGAAGAGCGCCAGTCCGTTCTCGACGGTCTCGTCCACGCGGATGCGGCCGACGTACGACGCGTCCTTGCCGGCCGCCTGCAGCGGGGTCGGGATCTCCGAGAGCTCGACGCCCTCGGCGTCCTTCAGCAGCTCGTAGGCGCGCTCGACGCTGATCGGACGGTCGAAGCGGGCGTTCACCTGGAGGGAGTGGCCGGAGAAGACCGGGACCCGGACGCAGGTGCCGGAGACCTTGAGCTCCGGGATCTCCAGGATCTTGCGGGACTCGTTGCGGAGCTTCTGCTCCTCGTCGGTCTCGTGCGAGCCGTCGTCGACGAGGTTGCCCGCGAGCGGCAGGACGTTGAAGGCGATGGGGCGCTTGTAGACGCCGGGCTCGGGGTACGAGACGGCCTCGCCGTCGTGGGTGAGCTCGGTGGCGCGGTCGACGACGGCCTTGACCTGGCCGTCCAGCTCGGCGACACCGGCCACGCCCGAGCCGGAGACGGCCTGGTAGGTGGTGGCGACGAGGGCGGCCAGGCCGGCCTCCTGGTGGAGCGGCTTGAGGACCGGCATCGCGGCCATCGTGGTGCAGTTCGGGTTGGCGATGATCCCCTTGGGGCGGTCCTTGATCGCGTGCGGGTTGACCTCGGAGACGACCAGCGGGACCTCGGGGTCGCGCCGCCAGGCGGAGGAGTTGTCGATCACGACCGCGCCCTGGGAGGCGACCTTCTCGGCGAGCGCCTTGGAGGTCGCGCCACCGGCGGAGAAGAGCACGATGTCCAGGCCGGTGTAGTCGGCGGTGGACGCGTCCTCGACGGTGACCCCGTCGAGGACCGTGCCGGCGGAGCGGGAGGAGGCGAAGAGCCGCAGCTCGTCGAGCGGGAAGTTCCGCTCGGCCAGGATCCTGCGCATGACTGTGCCGACCTGACCGGTGGCTCCGACGATTCCGACCTTCACGGGGACTCCTCCGTACGTTTGTGCAGGGTGCTGCCGGTCCATGATGCGTATGGCACCGGGCGCCTTGTCCAATCCATTGTCCAAGGGTCGGGACATACGAAGGGCGGACGCCGGTTCCGGCGCCCGCCCTCCTACCCGCTCAGCGGGGTTTCACCGGTTGTTACGGCGTGACCTTGCCGATCACGACGCTGCCGGAGCCCGCGACCGTGCCGCGCGCGTTCACCAGCTGGACCTCGCCGAAGAACTGCCGGCCCTCGGGCGCGGCACCGGCGACCAGCACCGAGGCGCCGGCCTGGGCGCTCGCGCCGTTCGCCAGCTTGACCTGCTGGGCCGCGTCGACCTGGACGCTGCCGAGCGAGGCCGAGTAGTAGACGTCCTTGTAGTCGAAGGTCGTGCCACCCTCCGCCTGGACCGAGTACCCGTCGATCACGATCGTGTAGGTGCCCGGCGCCGGCTTGACCAGCGAGACGGCCTCCTCCGAGTCGCCGTCCGCCGCCTGGCCGACCTGCACGCCGTTCAGGAGGACGGTCAGGTCGAGGTCGGCGGCCTTGTCGGAGGTGTTGCCGATGGCCACGTCGAGCCGCTCCACGCCCTCACCGATGGTGACGGTCCTGGTCTGCTGCTCGTGGTGCCCGATGGTGGGGGTCTCGACCTTGGCCGAGCCCAGCGAGCCGCCCTTCAGCCGGCCGTCGATCGCGGCGAACTTGTTGGTGACCTTCCACTCGACGGCGGCCGGGGTGCCGACCTTCGCCTCGGCGACGGTCTGCACGGCCGGGTCGAAGTCGGCGCCCAGCACCGAGACGTCCAGCTTGTACGGGTTGTCGAGGTCGGGCGAGGTGCGGCGCGCCTCGACCTCGATCTCCCAGACGCCCGGCGTCGGGTTGGCGTACGAGCGGAGGTCCGCACGGCAGCCGTTGCCCGGGTTGTAGTGCGGGTAGCACACGTTGGAGGCGGTCGACTCGATGGCCACGCCGTACGGGTGGATCGCGATGAACCGGGTCTGGCTCTTCTCCTTGAGACCGCCGATGGCGACCTCCAGGGTCTTGGCGCCCTCCGGCACGTTCACGAAGTACGACTTGTGGCTGTTGCGCTGGACCGAGCCGGCGGCGGCGAAGCCGTAACCGGGGGCGGCCAGGTCGCTCGCGACGACGACGGTGGACAGGATCTGCTTGTCCACGCCCTCGGTGCGCTCGTCGTCCAGCTCCAGGATGGCGCTGTGGACGCCGGCCGTGCGCGGCAGCGCCTCGACCTTCACGGTCACCGGCTTGTTCAGCGGCAGTGTGATGTGGTCGTACGCGGTGGCGGCCCGGAAGGTGCCGTCGTTGTACTTCCAGTTCAGCTCGTGACGCACGCCCCACGCCGGGCCCGAGGTACGGGTGACGGTGACGTTGTACGTCTTCTTCTGGCCCGTCTTGAGGCCGCCCTCACGGTCGTACACACCGGTGCCGGTGTGCGGGGCCGGGAAGATCGCGGTGTCGACCGGGGCCTCGACCTTGTAGGCGTGCGCCGTGGCGCCGTCCTCGATCGAGTCCCAGGCGTCCTCGATGTCGATGCGGCCCGAGCCCTGCTCGTGCGCGGCGACACCGGGGATCCGCTCGGCGGTCGAGGTGAGCGCCGTGCGCAGGGTCAGCGGGTCGAGCTCGATGCGCTTCTGCTTCGCGGCGGAGAGCAGCAGCGCGCTCGCGCCGGCGACCTGCGGGGAGGACATCGAGGTGCCGTTGAGCATCCCGTAGCCCGCGGGCAGCACGTAGCCGGACTCGGGAACGCCCGCCCCGTCCTGCCAGGTCGGGATGGTGTTCACGGCCGAGCCCGGACCGGTGATGGTCGGGGTGAAGCCGCCGTCCTCACGCGGGCCGCGCGAGGAGAAGGGGAACATGGCGTACGACTTGGTGACGGCCGAGCCGTAGTTGGCGGCCCAGGTCTCCTTGGAGATGGCCGCGCCGACCGAGACGACCTTGTCGGCCAGGCCGGGGTCGCCGATCGTGTTGATGCCCGGGCCGGAGTTGCCGGCCGAGATGACCAGCTGCACGCCGTACTCGTCGATCAGACGGGTGTAGAGGCGGGAGCGGACGTTGTCGCCGTCGTTCTGCGCGGGCAGGCCGCCGATCGACATGTTGACGATGTCGACGCCGCGGTTGACGACGAGGTCGGTCATGCCCTCGGTCAGCGCGGTGTTGGTGCAGCCGCCGGTCCAGGTGCAGGCCCGCGAGGAGACGATCTTCGCGCCGGGGGCGGCGCCGTTCATCCTGCCGCCGAAGAGGCTGTGCGCGGCGGTGATGCCGGCGACGTGCGTGCCGTGCGAGGACTCGACGATGCCGATGTTGACGAAGTCGCGCTTCTGGCCGACCCAGGTCCCGCCGAGCGGGTCCATCGCGACGTCCTTGCGGATCTCCACGACGAAGGGGGTCTTCTCGACGACGCCGGTGGCCGGGTTGTCGGTACCGAAGTAGCCGACCTGGTACCCGTCCTTGTACGGCTTCATCGGCGCGTTGTCCGTGAAGTCGTTGTTCTGGTCGGTGTCCACGCGGACGGTGCCGGCGGCCGGGTCGTACAGCATGCCGAAGACGTCGGTGGTGTCGCCGTCGCGGTTGATGTCACCGGCCGGGTCGCCGCCCGCGGTGATCGACTCGGTGAAGCGGCTGAACTGGTAGGAGCCCTCGGGCGCCTTCCAGGACTGCGCCGAGGCGGTGAAGACGGGGCCGGTGACCGGGGCGTTCTGGGCGCGCCAGGTGGCGTCGCCCTCGGTCAGCGGGTCGGTGGCGGTGACCCAGTCGACGATCTTGCGCTCGCCGGTGGTGGTCTTCTGCAGCGCCGGGTGACCGAGGTCGACACCGGAGTCGAGGATGCCGATGGTCACGCCGCGGCCGTCGGCCTTGGGGTTGTCCTCGACGAACTCGACCGCGCCCGTCTCGTGGGACGGGTTGTACGGGTTCTTCGCCGGGGTGTTCTTGCCGGGGGCCGGGTACGTCGTGGTGACGGTCGTGCCCTCGACGGCGCCCGTGGTGCCCGCGTCGGGGGTCGGGTCGTCCAGCTTGATCTCGGCCTGGAGGTCGATCGACTGGACGGAGGAGAGCTTGGTGGCCGCCGTGATGGCGGCGTCCGCCTTGCCGGTCGGCAGGGTGGCGCGGACGTAGCCGAGCTTGTCGTCCTGCCGTCCGACCGAGGCGCCCGGGACGGCGTCGAGCTGGCCCGCGACCTGCTCGGTGGCGCCGGGGGCGGTGGCGACGAGGAGGGTGACGTTCTTCTCGCCGGTGGCCTCGGCCTCGGACAGCCGCTGGGCGTCGGTCGCGCCGAGCTTGTCCGCGGAGTCGGAGGCCTTGACCGGGGGAGTGGTCGCCGGGTCCTCGGCGGCCAGGACCGGAGCAGCGCCGGCCGCGATGAGCGCGGTCACCAGTCCGGCGGCGGCGGCGATGCGCGCCGCACGTCTGTGCCCGGAGGTCGAGCGCCCGGGTATGGAGCTCTGAGTTTCGGGGGTGGTCATTTACATCCCTGGTTGTGAAAGAAGAGGGTCCGGATTTCGGTACCGGATGACCGCTCAGCCTTTCGTACCGCACAGGGGTTTGGGGAGAGCTAACCGGTGGCGGGATGCGCTGGTGGCGCACATCCGCCACTGCGGGACATGCGCCACGAGGGATGAATCGCCCTGAACCGGGGCGAGTTGCCGACCCCGGTAGGGGGACTAGTTGTCTTTTGTACGAGCATAGTGCCGCGATGCCTTGGCCCGGTTTCCGCAGATCGCCATGGAGCACCACCGCCGGGTGCCGTTCCGGGAGGTGTCGAAGAAGTGCAGGATGCAGGCCTCGTGGGCGCAGGCCCGGATGCGGTCGGGGGCGGCGCGCAGCAGGTCGAGGTAGTCGCGGGCGGCCGTCCAGCCGGGGCCCCAGGCGGCCTCCTCGAATTCGGCCTCCTCGCCCGGCCCTTCCGGGGTGAGGGTGGCGCGGATCCGGCCGTGGTCGAGGACGGCGTCGACGCGGGCGGTCGCGGCGGGGTCGCCGGGACGGTCCACGAGCCCGGCGAGGGCGTCGCGGGCGGCCAGCGTGTGCCGCAGGGTGGCCGCGTCGGCGCGGAAGCGGTCGCCGAGCCCGTTGGCCGCGAGCCAGATCGCGAGCCCTTCGGTGCCGGTGAGCAGGTCCTGGCGTACCCCGTCCTCGTTCCAGCGGGTGTTGAGCAGGTCGAGGGAGACCGGCTCACCGATGAGCGGCCGGGGATCCGAAGCGGTCATGGCGGGCACCTTCCTCGTCGAGCTAACCCCTCAAGGGTACGTGACCGGTTGACGCTCGCCCGGACTAACCCCTAAAGTCTCAGTGAGGGGTTACCCCCGGCGTCGCGGGAGCCCGTCACGGCCAATCCGCCCCTGACCCAGGACCCTTCATGACGACTGCCCCGCCCTCCGGCTCCGCCTCGGCCTCCGTTCCGGCCCCCGATCCCGCCGCGTCCCCCGCCGTCCCGGCCCCCGCTCCCGCCCGCCCCCGGCCGCCCGCCCGGCCCCGGGTGCGGGTGGTCGCCCTGGCCACCGCCGTCAGCGTCACCGCGCTCCTCGTCCTCGTCGCCGTCGGCGCCGTCCTGCACGAGCCCCTGCTCATCCCCCCGCTCGCCGCGAGCATGGCCCTCGTGGCCGGCGCGCCCGACCTGCCGCTCTCCCAGCCGCGCTCGGTCGTCGGCGGCCAGCTCTTCTCCGCGCTGACCGGCTTCGCCGTCCTCGCCGTCGCCGGCCCCGGCATCTGGGGCGCCGCCGTCGCCGGCGGCCTCGCGCTCGGCGTGATGATGCTGGCCCGCACACCGCACTCGCCCGCCGCGGCGACCGCCGTGATCGTCGCCCTCCAGGACCCTCCCTTCCTCCTCTTCCTCGCCCTTCTCGCCCTCGCCGCCCTCCTCCTCGTCGCCGTCGGCGTGGTCGGCGCCCGCGTCTCAGGGCGCGCCTATCCGACGTACTGGTTCTGACCCCTCCACCGCCCCCGCCCCCTCTAACCTCGCCGTATGAAGACGGAGTTGAGGGTGGCGGCCTACGCCGTGTGCGTCCGTGACGAGGAGATCCTGCTCGCCCGCTGGGTGGCCGGCGACGGCAGCAGGAAGTGGACTCTGCCCGGCGGCGGCATGGACCACGGCGAGGAGCCGGTCCAGACTGTCGTCCGGGAGGTCGAGGAGGAGACCGGGTACCTCACGGAACCCACGGCCCTCCTCGGCATCGACTCGATCCGCCGGTCCTGGTCGCGCCGACTCGCCGGGCCCGGCGACTTCCAGGGGCTGCGGATCCTCTACGAGGCCCGCGTCACCGGCGGCTCCCTGCGCCACGAGACCGGCGGCTCCACCGACCTCGCCGCCTGGCACCCCCTCACCGACGTTCCCGGCCTCGTCCGCGTCGAACTGGTCGACATCGGACTGGACTTGTGGCGGGAACGCCCCCCGGTCGGACGCTCCCGGCTCACCGGTCCCGGGAACGGCTGAAACCCGCTCAACCGTCCCGGCCCGCTCAACCCTCCCGTGCGTCCCGCGGTCCCCTCCCCCGACCGCAGCACACACACCAGGGGAGCCCCGCACATGTCAGTCATACGCACCACCACCCGCACCGTCCTCGCGGCCACCGCCGTGGCCGCGCTCACCGCCACCGCGCTCGCGGCGCCCGCCGCCGCGGCCACGAGCCCCCAGCAGCGGGACCGGCACGCCGCCACACAGCAGGCCCTGGACGCGGCGGCCGAGGCGGGAGTGCCCGGAGCCGTTGCCCAGGCCCGTGTCGGACGGGCCGGCTGGACGGGCACGGCCGGGGAGCGCGGGGGTCAGGACCGCTACCGGGTCGGCTCCATCACCAAGACGTTCGTCGCCACGGTCCTCCTCCAGCTCCAGGCGGAGGGCCGCCTCGACCTCGACGACACCGTCGAGAAGTGGCTGCCCGGCGTCGTCCGCGGCAACGGCCACGACGGCCGGAAGATCACCGTCCGTCAGCTCCTCAACCACACCAGCGGCGTCTACAGCGTCACCAGCGACCCGGGCTTCCAGGAGAAGGTCTTCGGCCCGGCCTTCCTCGAGCACCGCTACGACACCTGGACCCCCCGGCAGCTCGTCGCCGTCGCCATGAACCACGCGCCGGACTTCGCCCCCGGTACCGCCTGGAACTACTCCAATACCAACTACGTCCTGGCCGGCATGGTGGTGGAGAAGGCGACCGGCCGTCCGTACGGAAAGGAGGTCGAGCGGCGGATCCTCAAGCCGCTGAAGCTGCGCGCCACCAGCGTCCCCGGCACGAGGGCCACGATGCCCCAGCCGAGTTCACGCGCCTACTCGACGCTCTCGATCGATCCCGACGCCACGACGGTCCACGACGTCACCGAGCTGAACCCGTCCCTCGCCTACGCGGCGGGTGAGATGATCTCCGACTCCAACGACCTGCAGACCTTCTACCGTGCCCTGCTCAGGGGCAAGCTGCTGCCGAAGGCCGAACTGCGCGAGATGACGGACGCCGTGGCGGTCGGCGCCGAGGCGCCGGGCATGGCGTACGGACTCGGGCTGATGCGGCAGAAGCTCAGCTGCGACAAGGAGATCTGGGGCCACGGCGGAGGCATCCACGGCTCCGTGTCCGAGGCCCACGTCACGCGGGACGGCACGCACTCGCTCGCCCTGAACCTGAACGCCGACTGGACGGGTGACAGCCAGGCGGTCGTCGAGGCCGAGTTCTGCGGCACCCCGCCGAAGAAGTAGCCGCTAACGGGGCAGGACGACGACGTAGGCGGCGGGCTGCCGGTCCGAGGCGGCCATCAGGGCCGTGCGGATGACGGTGGCCTGCTGGTCCATCGCCTCCCGCAGCTTGCGGGGAGTGATATGGACCACCGTGATCCCCAGCCGCTCCAGGTGCTCGCGCTTGCGGGTGTACTCCGACCACAGCGCGTCGTCGTCCTGCCGCGGCGCCCGGGTGTCCAGCTCCACCGCCACCGCCTGGTCCGGCCAGTAGGCGTCGAGACCGCCCAGGTGCGGGCCGCCGGGCAGGCGCAGGTCCACGTTCCACAGCGGGTCGGGCAGCGCGAACTCCCGCACCATCTCGTAGAGACGCTCCTCGGCGAGGGACCGGCCCTCGGCGAGCAGCGAATCCACCGCGTCCACCACATGGGGCCGGGTCAGCAGCCGCTCCCGGTTCAACTCCCTGACCACCGTGCCCGGTTCGCAGTGCCCGCCGCGTACCGCCTCGGTGAGCAGCAGGCGTACCTCCGCCGGGTCGCTCATGGCGGCGACCGCGTCGGCGAGCGCCCGGGCGACCGGCGCCACGGGCACCGCGTCGATCTCCAGCGGCGCGGGGAGCTCCTGGGTGCGCACGACCCGCACCGAGGCGGTGGAGCGCAGCCGGCGGGTGCGGGGCACCAGCACGTCGATCCGGTCGACGGAGGGCAGCGGGGGAGCGGAGTCGAAGCGGTGCAGCGCGAGCGCGGCGAGCCCGGTGATCATCGCCTCGGGCGTCTGGGGCGGCAGGCAGCCGCGGTGCCGGGCGTACCGCAGCGCCTCCTGGAGCCGGTCGTGGCCGGTGAGGGGGAGGGGGCGGGGGGTGATGGGGGTGTTGTGGTTCATGCCGGGGGTCTTCCGCCGCCGGACCGTCCGCTAACCGCTGTTACAAGGCCGTCGACATTTAGGGACAAGCTCGCCCTAAAGTACGCGCGTTCGAGTGCCGATCAGAGCCCGCCCTCGCGGGACCCCGGACAGCACCCGGCCCCGGCCGCGAGCACCGCTCGCCACCGGGGCCGGGGCCCGCCGTTCCTCAGCCGGCCAGACCGTCGCAGGCCTGGGCGCGCAGCGCCCTCGCCAGGTCGTCCCGGGACTCGATGACGAGCCGGCGCAGGGCCGGCGCGGCCGTCGCGTGCGCGTCGAGCCACGCGTCCGTCGCCGCCAGGGTCTCCTCGCTGTCCCGCAGGCCCGGGAAGAGTCCCCGCACCACGTCCATCCCGATCTGGATCGACCGGTCCGCCCACAGCCGCTCGATCGCCGCGAAGTACTTGTCCGCGTACGGCGCGATCAGCTCGCGCTGGGAGGGCTGGACGAACCCCGCGATCGTCGCCTCGACGAGCGCGTTCGACAGCGCGTCCGACTCGACGACCTGAGCCCAGGCCTGCGCCTTGACCGCGGCCGAGGGCCGGGCCGCCAGACAGCGCACCTGGTGCCGCTTGCCGGTCGCCGTGTCGTCCCGGGCCAGCTCCGCGTCGATCCGCGCCTCGTCGGCCCGGCCGTGCGTGGCGAGCGGCGTGAGGAACGACCAGCGCAGCTCCTGGTCGACGTCGAGACCGTCGATCTTCGCGGTGCCGTCGATCAGCCCCTCCAGCAGCTGGAAGTCCGCGTCCGACGAGGAGGCCGCCGCGAAGAACCGCGCCCAGGTCAGCTGGTGCTCGCTGCCCGGCTCGGCCAGCCGCAGCTCGCGCAGACCGCCCTCGGCGAGCAGCCGCCCGCCCGCCGCGCGCCAGGCCGGCGCCGCGTAGTGGGTGACCGCCGACTGGGCCCAGGCGTGCACCATCTGCAGCACGCCGATGTCCGTCTCGCGGCCCGCGAACTCCAGCACGATCGCCACGAAGTCCCGGGCCGGCATCAGACCGTCCCGCGTCAGGTTCCACAGCGCCGACCAGCACAGCGCGCGCGCCAGCGGGTCGGTGATGTCCCCCAGGTGCGCCCGCAGGGTGGCCAGCGACCCCTCGTCGAAGCGGATCTTGCAGTACGTGAGGTCGTCGTCGTTGACGAGGGTCAGCGCCGGCCGCGCCTCGCCCGCCAGCTCCGGCACCACCGTCCGGACGCCGGTGACGTCCGTCTCGGTCTGGGCGTACCGCACCAGTGCGCCCTCAGGCGACAGCCCGTACAGGCCCACCCGCACCCGGTGCGGGCGCAGCTCCTCGCCGTCCTGGACGACGGCCAGCTCGGTGATCCGGCCCTCGGCGTCGTACGTCAGCACCGGCGTCAGCGTGTTGACCCCGGAGGTCTGGAGCCAGGAGCGCGACCACACCTTCATGTCCCGGCCGGAGGTCTCCTCCAGGACGGACAGGAGGTCCGTCAGGCGCGTGTTGCCGTACGCGTGGCGCTTGAAGTAGCGGCGCGCGCCCTCCAGGAAGGCGTCCCGTCCGGCGTAGGCCACCAGCTGCTTGAGGACCGAGGCGCCCTTGGCGTAGGTGATCCCGTCGAAGTTCAGCTTGGCGTCCTCCAGGTCACGGATGTCGGCCGTGATCGGATGGGTGGACGGCAGCTGGTCGGCGCGGTAGGCCCACGCCTTGCGGTTGTTGGCGAACGTCACCCAGCTGTTGGTGAAGCGGGTCGCCTCCGCCAGCGAGAACGAGCCCATGAAGTCGGCGAAGGACTCCTTCAGCCACAGGTCGTCCCACCACACCATGGTGACCAGGTCGCCGAACCACATGTGCGCCATCTCGTGCAGGATGACGTTCGCCCGGCGCTCGTACGCCGCCTGCGTCACCTTGCCCCGGTAGATGTACTCCTCGCGGAAGGTCACCATGCCGGGGTTCTCCATCGCGCCGAGGTTGTACTCGGGGACGAAGGCCTGGTCGTACTTCCCGAAGGGGTAGGGGAAGTCGAAGTTGTCGTGGAAGAAGTCGAAGCCCTGCTTGGTGATCAGGAAGACGTCGTCCGCGTCGAAGTGCTTCGCGAGCCCCTTGCGGCACATCGCGCCGAGCGGGATCTCGACGTCCCCGCGCCGGTAGGTGTCCGTCACGTAGTGGTACGGCCCCGCGACGACGCAGGTGATGTACGTGGAGATCGGCGCGGTCTCCGCGAACCGCCACACGCCGTCCGCGCCCTTCTCGCCCGCTCCGTTCGACCAGACCGTCCAGTCGTCGGGCGCGGTCACCTCGAAGCGGTAAGGCGCCTTCAGGTCGGGCTGCTCGAAGTTCGCGTACACCCGCCGGGAGTCGGCCGGCTCGTACTGCGTATAGAGGTAGACCTCGTCGTCCTCGGGGTCGACGAAGCGGTGCATGCCCTCGCCGGTCCGGCTGTAGGCGCACTGGGCGTCCACGACCAGGACGTTCTCGTCGGCCAGTCCGTCCAGCGCGATCCGCGAGCCGTCGAACACGACGGCGGGGTCCAGCGCCCGGCCGTTCAGCTCCACCGACGTCACGGCGGGGGCGATCAGGTCGACGAACGTGGCCGAGCCCGTGCCCGTCCGGCGGAAGCGGATCGTCGTCACCGAGCGGAAGGTCCGCACCCTCGCCCCGCCCTCGACGGCGGCACCGCCGTCCCCGGGCTCGCCGACCGCCGACCGCAGATCGAGGGCGACCTGGTACCCGTCGACGGTCAGCAGCTCGGCCCGCTCGCGGGCCTCGTCGCGGGACAGATTCTCTCCGGGCACGGTCACTCCTTCGTGGCTCGTTCGAAACAGCACCGATCCTCCCATGTGCCACTGTCGCCGGGCACGCGGGGAATGCGTCCGCCGCGCGGTGGCGTTGCTCCCTCTGGCGTACGGATATCCGTCAGACAGCCATGCGCGAGCGATTCACGAGGAGTGACATGTCCGAGAGCAGGACCACCGCCGACTTCTGGTTCGACCCGCTGTGCCCTTGGGCCTGGATGACCTCCCGTTGGATGCTGGAGGTGGAGAAGGTGCGCCCGGTCGACGTCCGCTGGAAGGTCATGAGCCTGGCCGTCCTCAACGAGAACCGCCTCGACGAGCTTCCGGCGGAGTACCGCGACATGCTGGAGACCAAGGCGTGGGGCCCGGTCCGCGTGGTGACGGCGGCCCAGCAGCTGCACGGCGACGAGGTCGTCGGCAAGCTCTACACCGCGCTCGGCAACCGCTTCCACAACAACGGCGAGGGCCCCACCCGCGAGGCCATCGCCGCCGCCCTCGCCGACGTGGGCCTGCCGGCCGACCTGGTCGAGTACGCCGACAAGGACACGTACGACAGCGAGCTGCGCGCCTCCCACAAGGAGGGCATCGAGAAGGTCGGCCAGGACGTCGGCACGCCGGTCATCTCCGTCCCGGGCGCGGACGGCGACGAGGTCGCCTTCTTCGGCCCCGTGGTCACGCCCACGCCGCGCGGCGAGGCGGCGGCCCGGCTGTGGGACGGCACGCTGCTCGTCGCGGCGACGCCCGGCTTCTACGAGATCAAGCGCACGCGGACGGCGGCGCCGAGCTTCGAGTAGCCGCCCCCGGGCCGTCGTGCCCGCTCCAGGGAAGAACCCCCGTGACGCACGTCGTCACGGGGGTTCCTCTTTCATCCGTCCGCACGCGAAGGCTGAGAAGACGCTCACGAGCAGGACGACGGGGGTTCCGATCCCGGAGGGATCAGAAGGAGATCAGCGGCACGGAGCTCCGGGCCGCCTGGTAGCGCCTGTTCACGTCCTGCCAGTTGACGACCTGCCACATGGCCTCGATGAAGTCCACCTTCTGGTTCTTGTACTGCAGGTAGAAGGCGTGCTCCCAGGCGTCGAAGACGAGGACCGGGACCGAGCCCTGGCCGACGTTGCCCTGGTGGTCGTAAACCTGCTCGACGATCAGCCGGCCGCTGATCGGCTCGTAGGCGAGCACACCCCAGCCGGAGCCCTGGGTGGTCGCGGACGCCTTGGTCAGCTGCGCCTTGAACGCGGCGAAGGAGCCGAAGGACTCGGTGATCGCGTCCGCGAGCTCACCGACACCGTCGGCGGCGAGCGGCTCGCCACCCCCGCCCTCCTTCGGGCTGTTCATGTTGTTCCAGTAGATGCTGTGCAGGATGTGGCCGGAGAGGTGGAACGCGAGGTTCTTCTCCAGGCCGTTGAGCGAGCCCCACTGCTCCTTGTCGCGCGCCTCTTCCAGCTGCTCCAGGGTGTCGTTCGCCCCCTTGACGTAAGCGGCGTGGTGCTTGTCGTGGTGCAGCTCGATGATCTGCGGGTTGATCACCGGCTCCAGCGCCGCGTAGTCGTACGGCAGTTCCGGAAGGGTGTAGATCGCCATGGGCCGAGCCTCTCGCCGCCGGTTCTTATTGCAACCAATGTGCAAGTGCAGGCTAACAGCAGCAGTGCCCGGAAGTGATCAGTCCTTCGCCCTAGGACTCGCGTCGCACTCCCCGGCCCGGACGGCGCCGGGAGAGCGCCGGAGAAACGCGAAGAGCCCCCGGAGCGACGCGTCCGGGGGCTCTTCGCCGTACGAGGGGCGGGGTCAGGCGTCCTGCGGTGCCCGCCCGCGCGCCTTCTGCAGGGCGAAGCCGGCGACGGCGAGCAGCAGGGTCAGCCCGCCCGTCCAGTACAGCTGCACGCGGGTGCCCTCGTCGCGCGCCATCAGGAAGAAGATCGCCGCCATGCCCACCAGGGCCACCCAGGTCAGCACCGGGTACGCCCACATCTTCACGACCAGCTTCTCCGGCGCCTCCCGCTCGGTCCTGCGGCGCAGCAGCAGCTGCGATACGGCGATGAAGAACCAGACGACGAGGATGATCGCGCCGATGGTGTTCAGCAGCCAGATGAAGATGTCGTTCGGCCGCCAGTAGCTGAGCAGCACGCACGCGAAGCCGAAGACCGAGGAGACCAGCACGGCCGGGCGCGGCACGCCGCCGAACGTACGGCCCAGCGCCTTCGGGCCCTGGCCGCGGGCGACCAGGGAGGTGGCCATCCGGGACGCGCCGTAGATGTTGGCGTTCATCGCCGACAGCAGCGCGATCAGGACGACCACGTTCATGATCTGGCCGGCGGCGGGGATGCCCAGGTGGTCGAGGGTCGCGACGTACGGACCCTTCTCGACGACCGCCTTGTCGCCCCACGGGACGAGGGTGACGATGACCGCCATCGAGCCGATATAGAAGAGCGCGATGCGCCACATCGCCGTACGGACCGCCTTGGCGACGCCCTGGACGGGGTGCTCGGACTCGGCCGCGGCGATGGTGACGGTCTCCAGACCGCCGTACGCGAAGACGGAGGCGAGCAGACCGACGATCAGCCCCTCGGAGCCGTTCGGGAAGAACCCGCCCTCGCCGGTGAGGTTCGTCGCGCCGGGGGCCTCCGAGCCGGGCAGGGCCCCGACGATAGCGAGCACGCCGATGCCGAGGAAGAGGACGATCGCGCCCACCTTGAGCGCGGCGAACCAGAACTCGAACTCGCCGAAGTTCTTCACGGCCGCCAGGTTGGTGCCGCAGAACACCAGCATGAAAAGGGCCACCCACGCCCACTCCGGGGTGCCGGGGAACCAGCCGGTCATGATCTTCGCGGCGCCGATGCCCTCCAGGCCGACGGCCACGCAGAGCAGGAACCAGAAGGCCCAGCCCGCGGTGAATCCGGCCCACGGGCCGATGGCCCGTTCCGCGTGGACGGAGAAGGAGCCGGAGGCCGGGTTGGCCGCCGACATCTCCCCGAGCATCCGCATCACGAGCATCACGAGCAGCCCGGAGATCGCGTACGCGACGACGATCGAGGGGCCGGCGGCGGCGATGCCCGCCCCGGAGCCGACGAAGAGGCCCGCCCCGATGACGCCCCCGAGGGCGATCATCGAGAGATGGCGCTGCTTGAGGCCGTGGGTGAGGCCGGAGGAGGGAGTCGGGCCGTCGTCCTTGCGGTCGACGGGCGCGGGCGCGGTGGTCCGGGACATGGGCCGCCCTGTTCATTGGCCGGTAGCGGGGGAACGCGCCACAGTCTGGGCGGGGGCACCGCTCACAGGGAACAGATGTCCGCTATACGGGCACGAGCTTCACACAAGGTGAAGATTCATCTCCGCTTCGTGCGCAGCTCCCGCACCCAGGCCACCAGCAGCACGGCCCCGGTGGCCGCGCCCGACCACAGCACCTGCGGCCGCGAGCCCTCGTCGGCCAGCATCAGCACCAGGACGGCTCCCATCGCGGCCAGCGCCGTCCAGGTCAGCCAGGGGAACCCCCACATCCGCAAGGTGAGGGTCTGCGGCGCCGCGCGCTCGATCCGGGGGCGCAGCCTCAGCTGCGAGACCGCGATCAGGGCCCACACGAAGAGGAGTACGGCCCCCACCGCGTTGAGCATGTAGAGGAACACCGAATCCGGCCACTTCAGATTGAGCAGCACCGAGACGAAGCCGAAGGCGACCGAGGCGAGCACGGCGCGCCGCGGCACCCCTCCGCCCGAGACCTCCAGCAGGCCCCGGGGCGCCTCACCGCGCTCGGCGAGCGAGAAGACCATCCGGGACGAGCCGTAGAGGTTCGCGTTGAGCGCGGAGAGCAACGCCACGAACACCACGATGTTCATGATCTGGCCGGCCGCCGGGACCCCGATCGCGTCCAGGACGGCGACGTAGGGCGACTGCCCCGGCACGATCGAGGTCCACGGCAGCAGGGTCACGATCACCAGCATCGAACCGACGTAGAAGAGGAGGATCCGCCAGACCGCGCTGCGTACCGCCCGCGCCACGTTGCGCGCCGGGTCGTCCGACTCCGCGGCCGCGATCGTGACGACCTCCAGGCCGCCGAAGGCGAAGACGACGGCGAGGACGCCGGAGACCACGCCCTCCCACCCGGCCGGCAGGAAACCGCCCTGCCCCGACAGGTTCCTCATCCCCACCGGGTCCGTGTCCGGCAGCCATCCGACGACCGCGAGGACGCCCAGGGCGAGGAAGAGGACGATCGCCCCGACCTTGAGCGCGGCGAACCAGAACTCGAATTCGCCGAAGTTCCGCACCGCCGCGAGATTGGCGACGGTGAACACGATCATGAACAGCAGCACCCAGCCCCACTGCGGAATCCCCGGCACCCAGCCGTGGGCGATCCGGGCCGCGCCGGTCGCCTCCACGGCGAGCACCACCACCAGCAGGAACCAGTACAGCCAGCCCACGGAGAAGCCCGCCCACCAGCCGAGCGCCCGCTCGGCGTGCACGGAGAAGGCGCCCGAGGCGGGCATCGCCGCCGACATCTCCCCGAGCATCCGCATGATCAGCAGGGCGAGGACGCCCGCGATCAGGTACGAGAGCACGATGCCGGGCCCGGCGACCGCGATTCCCGCGCCGGAGCCGACGAAGAGGCCGGCGCCGATCACGCCGCCCAGGCCCAGCATCGTCAGATGACGCTGCTTCAGCCCGTGGGACAGGGGCTCCGGTTCGGGAGCGAGGGGCGCCGGGGAGGCGGGTGGTGCTTCGCGCATGAAGGGCTCGTGCTCTCGGAACGTTTTATGGAGACCGCACAGTCTCCCTGGTGAGCCTCCGTCGGCGCAAAAGGGACCTCTCGCGCAGCCTTCCCCGTGACAAGCGTCACGTAGCGCGAGGCCGGGAGGCGGACCTTTGTGTGATCTCCACGAAACCCTCAACCTCCGCTTTGTCCAGGGCTGATGGTGATCGAGCGTTCACTCCTCGACTACGGTCGAGCTGTCCGTCCTCCCCCCGCCCCGCGGGCGCGGGGGACCCCACCTCACCCCCCGCGGAGTACCGATGTCCACCGCCGTCGCCCCCGTCCGTCCCCTGCGCGCCGGCACGGTGCTGGCCGACCTCCTGCCGTCCCCCAGGCTCCTCGCTCGGGGAGAGGCCGCCGGCCGCACCCGCGACCTCGCGCTCGTCGCCGGCGGCGCCGTCCTCACCGGCGTGGCCGCCCAGATCGCCGTCCCGGTCCCCGGCTCCCCGGTCCCGGTCTCCGGGCAGACCTTCGCGGCGCTGCTGGTCGGCACGGCCCTCGGTGCCCGCCGCGGCTTCCTCGCCCTGGCCGTGTACACGCTCGTCGGCATGGCGGGCGTGCCGTGGTTCGCCCAGGCCACCTCCGGGTACGGCATGCCGTCCTTCGGCTATCTCCTCGGCATGGTGCTCGCCGCCGCCGTCGTCGGCGCCCTCGCCCGGCGCGGAGCCGACCGCTCCGTGCTCCGCACGGCGGGCGCGATGGCGCTCGGCTCCCTGATCATCTACGCGGTCGGCGTCCCCTACCTGGCCCTCGCCACCGGGATGACGCTGCCGCAGGCGGTCGCCGCCGGCCTGACCCCGTTCCTGATCGGCGACGCCCTCAAGGCGGCTCTCGCGATGGGTCTCCTGCCGACCGCGTGGAAGCTCATCGGCCGCAAGGGCTGACAGCTCCCTTCCTGCCGACGACATGAAGAAGCTCTCCGTTCCCGAGGTGATCGGTGTACGGAGAGCTTCTTCGTGTCCCCGCCCCTGACGGGGTCGGTCGGACGGGGACCACGGGTGCGGTCGGCCGCGCGCCGGCTGCCCGTCGGCGGGCGCGCGGCCGTCGGTCAGCGGGCGATCTCGTCCGGGGAGGCCTTCGCGAACCGGTCCTTGACCAGCGCGATCACCAGGACCAGGGCCGCCACCAGCAGGGAGAGCACGACCTGCTCGCGGGCGCTGCCGCCGTCGTAGATCATGTAGCCGAGGACGAAGACGATCATCGCGATGGTCGCCCAGGTCAGGTACGGGAAGAGCCACATCCGCACGACCAGCTTCTCGGGCGTCTCGCGCAGGATGATCCCGCGCATCCGCAGCTGGGTCACGCAGATGACCAGCCAGACGAAGAGCGCGACGGCGCCGGAGGAGTTCAGCAGGAAGGCGAAGACCGTGTCGGGCCACTGGTAGTTGAAGAAGACCGCGACGAAGCCGAAGACCACCGACGAGAGGATGGCGGCCGTCGGCACGCCCCGCTTGTTGGCCTTGGCGAACGCCTTCGGCGCGTCACCGCGCTGCCCGAGCGAGAACGCCATGCGCGAGGCGGTGTAGAGGCCCGAGTTCAGGCAGGACAGGACGGCGGTCAGCACGATCACGTTCATGACCTGCCCGGCGTGCGGGATGCCGATGGAGTCGAGGGCGGCGACGTACGAGCCCTTCTCGACGATCGACTTGTCGTTCCACGGCAGCAGCGTCAGGACGACGAAGATCGAGCCCAGGTAGAAGACGCCGATCCGCCAGATCACGCTGTTGGTGGCCTTGGTGACGGCCTTCTGCGGGTCCTCGGACTCGCCGGCGGCCAGGGTGACGATCTCGCTGCCCATGAAGGAGAAGACGACCATCAGTACACCGGTGAGGATCGCTCCCGCGCCCATGGGGAGGAAGCCCCCGGCGTCGCTGAGGTGAGCGAAGCCCGCGCCCGGGTTGTCCGACCCCGGCAGCACGCCGAAGACCGCGAGGAGACCGACCACGACGAAGGCGGCGATCGCGACGACCTTGATCCCGGCGAACCAGAACTCGAACTCCCCGTAGGAGGAGACGGAGGCGAGGTTGGTCGCGGTCAGCACCACCATGACGATGAGCGCCCAGGCCCACTGCGGGACGGCCGGGATCCACGACTCCAGGATCACCGCGCCGGCGGTCGCCTCGACGGCGAGCACGACGACCCAGAAGAACCAGTACAGCCAGCCGATGGTGAATCCGGCCCAACGTCCCAGCGCCTGGTCGGCGTAGGCCGAGAAGGAGCCGGACGACGGCCGCGCCGCCGCCATCTCGCCGAGCATGCGCATCACGAAGACGACCATGGTGCCGACGAGTGCGTAGGAGAGGAGGATGGCGGGACCGGCCGCGGCGATGCCGGAACCGGAGCCGACGAACAGGCCGGCGCCGATGACGCCACCGATGGCGATCATCGAGAGATGGCGGTTCTTGAGACCGGCCTTGAGTCCGTCGGAAGGCTGGGAATCACCGGGGTTACCGGTGGTATTGCCTTCCTTCGCAAGGGTCGGCTGCGTGGTCATGAACGCTTCCTTACGTCTGGGGGGCGCTCGGGTCGCGAGCAACGAGCATTGAAACCCAAGGGCCCGGCTGATCGGAAGAGCCGATTCCGGATCGTTGCGCGAGGGCCGAAGGTCCGGACCGCGGGGGGTGAAGGTCCCGACCCCGCTGACCGCTACCCCGCTCCCGCCATGCCACACTCGGAACCATGCGCGTGTACCTCGGTTCCGACCATGCCGGCTTCGAACTCAAGAACCACCTCGTCGAGTGGCTGAAGGCCCATGGCCACGAGCCCGTCGACTGCGGTCCCCACATCTACGACGCCGTCGACGACTACCCGCCGTTCTGCCTGCGTGCCGCCGAGCGGACGGCCGCGGACCCGGACAGCCTGGGCGTCGTCATCGGCGGCTCCGGCAACGGGGAGCAGATCGCCGCGAACAAGGTGAAGGGGGTGCGCGCCGCCCTCGCCTGGAGCGAGCAGACCGCCGCCCTCGGCCGCGAGCACAACGACGCCAACGTCGTCTCCATCGGCGGCCGGATGCACACCCGGGAAGAGGCGACCAAGTTCGTCGAGATCTTCCTCAACACCCCGTACTCGGGTGAGGAGCGTCACACCCGCCGCATCGAGATGCTCTCGGCGTACGAGACGACCGGCGAGCTGCCCCCGATCCCGGCCCACCACCCGCAGCAGGGCTGACCGCCCCCAGGGGGCCGACCGCCCTTCACCCGTGCCGCCGGGCCCGAGCCCGGCGGCACGGCCGCGCCGTCCCGTTCAGCCAGGAGAGCAGCCGTGCCCGAGGGGCATACGATCCACCGCCTCGCCCAGGACCACCTGGAGCGCTTCGGCGGATGGTCCGTGCGCGCGAGCAGCCCGCAGGGCAAGTTCTCCGACAGCGCGGCACTCCTCGACGGACGGGTCCTCGACGGCGTCGACGCCCACGGCAAGCACCTCTTCCTCGGCTTCGAGGACACCGGCTGGGTCCACGTGCACCTCGGCCTCTTCGGCAAGCTCGGCTTCGGTACGGCCCCGGCACCGCCGCCCACCGACACGGTCCGGCTGCGCCTCGTCAACGACGAGCACTACGCCGACCTGCGCGGCCCGACCACCTGCGCACTGATCACCGAACCCGAGAAGCGGGCGATACACGACCGCCTCGGCCCCGACCCGCTCCGGAACGGCGACGACCCGGAGAAGGCCTGGAACCGGATCTCGAAGTCCCGCACCACGATCGCCGCCCTCCTGATGGACCAGAAGGTCATCGCGGGCGTCGGCAACGTCTACCGCGCCGAGGTCCTCTTCCGCCACGGCATCGACCCCTACCGCGCCGGCAAGGACATCGAGCGCCGCGAGTGGGATGCGATGTGGACGGACCTCGTGGCACTGATGCGCGAAGGCGTACGCCACAACCGCATCGACACCGTCCGCCCCGAGCACACCCCGGAGTCGATGGGCCGCCCCCCGCGCGTCGACGACCACGGCGGCGAGGTCTACGTCTACCGCCGGGCCCTCATGCCCTGCCACATCTGCGCCACCGACATCCGCACGGCCGACCTGGCGGCACGCAACCTCTTCTGGTGCCCGACCTGCCAGCAGCGCTGACCCGCCGTCCGGGCGGACGACGCTACGTTCGCAACACGCCCTAGAACCCGTGCGGCAGCCACGGGGCGACCGGTGACCCGAACGCCACGGACGCCTCCACCAGGGCCCCGCCCCGCAGCTCCCGCACCCGCCCCGCCGCCGCCAGCGAGGTCAGGCTCACGCCCCCCAGGTAGGCCGCGCCCAGCTCCCGTACCGAGAGCGACAGATCCGCCGCCTCCTCCGTACGCGTGCACGAGGCCCCCTCCGCGCCTCCCGTCAGCCGCCAACGCCCCGCGTTCCAGGGGCAGAACGCGTCCGTCACCTCGAACACCACGTCCACCGGCGCCTGGTACGTCCGCGCCTCCAACGCCGCCCCCACGTCCACCAGACGCACGTGCAAGCCGTCCCGGCGCGTCGGCGCGCAGCGCCGGACATCGCTCACCAGGTGCTCCCACGCGCTGTCCACGGGCCGGCTGTTGATCCGCACCGACGACGTCAGGTCGATCGAGCACAGGAACCGCCACAGCGCCGCCTCCGCCTGCGGGTCCAGCGCCTCCAGGTCCTTCAGCACGACCGTGCCGTCGGCCCCGGCGTACGTCCACTCCGGCTTGACCGCGTACAGGGCGTACCCCACGACCTCCCCGTCCCGCTCCGCCAGCACGCACTGCCGCGGCGACGCCCCGTCCCGCTCGCCCGGGGGATCGAGCAGCGGCAGCCGCTCCCACCCCGGCTGCCGCGCCGGCATCCCCGGCCTGGCCGTCACGCGCCGGGCGTAGACCGCCTCGCACGCCGGGCCCGCCTTCACCGGGTCGGCCCGCCGCAGCGTCACCGCGTCCGTGCCCTCCGGCACCGAGATCCGTACCCGCGTGGTGTCGATCGTCGCCCGTGTCGAGAACGCGGCGATGCCGTAGCCGAACCGCCCGTAGATCTCCGGCTCCGAGGCCGTCAGCACGGCCAGCGGCTCGCCGCCCGCCCGTACGTCGTCAAGCTGACGCCGCATCATCGAGGTGAGGATTCCGCGCCGCCGGTACGTCGCGTCCACGCTCACCATCGTGACGCCCGCCGCGGGCACGAGAGCCCCGCCGGGAACGGACAGACGGAAGCTGAACGCCCCCGCCGTCCCCACACACCGCTCGCCGTCCCAGACCCCCATCGAGCGGTCGAACTCCGTCAGCTCCCGCCACAGGGCCACCTCCTCGGGTGACTCGGCCACACCCCCGAACGCAAGCTCCAGCGCGCCGTACCAGTCGTCCCACTCGGCCGGGTCGAGCACCCGCGGTTCCGTCGTCATATGCCATCGATACCAGCGGCCACGCGCGCGGGGCGACCCGATTTCCCGCGGGATGTCTTCGGGGTCCCCCTGCACGGGGTCCGAGTGGGTGGATAGGGTCCAGGCCAATGGGACGTCGCAGGGGAGTGGACGCGTACGGAGCCCGGATGCGCAAGAGCGCCCACCGGCTCCGCGTCGCGCTGCGCAAGTCCGGCGTCGACTACTTCCGCGGCGACGGCTCCGACTGGGTCGCCCTCGCCGGGCTGCTGCTCACCATCCCGGCGATCACCCTCGGCACCCTCGCCAACCCCGTGTGGTGCGCGCCCGCCGCCCTCGTCCTGCCGATCGTGGCGGGCGGACTGCTGCTGCGCCCCGCGAGCCTGCTCGGCCTGTACGCGGCCGCCGCGGGCGCCCTGATCGTCGAGTCCGTCGTCCTCGGCCCGTACACCGAGGGCCCCGCCCGCGTCACCCCCGGCACGGTCCTGGTCGTCGCGGCCTGCGGGCTCTTCGGACTGCTCATCGCCCAGTTCCGCGCCCGCGTCGGCGTGCCCTGGGCGGCGCGGCGGAACCATGCTCTTCGACCTGCGCGAACGGATCCGGGTGCAGAGCGCCCTGCCCCGCCTCCCGCAGGGCTGGCACCGCGAGATGGCGCTCCGCCCGGCCGGCGGCCAGTCCTTCTCCGGCGACTTCGTCGTCGCCGCCCGCACCAACGGCGGCCGCACGCTCGAAGTGCTGCTCACCGACGTCTCGGGCAAGGGCATGGACGCGGGCTCCCGCGCCCTGCTGCTCTCCGGCGCCTTCGGCGGGCTCCTCGGCTCCCTGCCCCCGCACGGCTTCCTCCCCGCCGCCAACGGCTACCTCCTGCGCCAGGACTGGGACGAGGGCTTCGCCACCTCCATCCACCTGGTCCTCGACCTGGAATCCGGGGACTACGAACTCCTCTCCGCCGGCCATCTGCCCGCCCTCCAGCTCCACGCGGGCACCGGCCGCTGGGAGGAGAAGAGCGGCGAGGGCCCCCTCCTCGGTGTCTACGACGGAGCCGAGTTCCATCCGGTCAAGGGCTCCCTGCGGCCCGGCGACGTCCTGATGCTCTTCACCGACGGCCTGGTCGAGGCCGCGGACCGCGACATCGCCGAGGGCATCGACCGCCTGACCGGCGAGGCCGACCGCTACGTCGCCACCGGCTTCGAAGGAGCCGCCTGGCACCTGATCGAGGCCTGCGCCAAGGACGTCAACGACGACCGCGCGCTCCTCCTCATCAGCCGCCGGACCTGAACCCCCGCCGCCAGGCCGGGTCCGGCCCGTACAGTCGCCGCATGGCGCACCTCACCCTCGCCCAGGTCGAATCCCTCGCCGTCGCGGCCCACGAGGGCCAGACCGACAAGGCCGGACGCCCGTACGCCGAACACCTGCGGGCGGTCGCCGACGGCGTCCGCGCCCGGGGCGGCAGCGACGAACAGATCGCCGCGGCCTGGCTGCACGACGCCGTCGAGGACGACGCGCTCTCCGCCGCCTGGCTGGAGGACGCCGAACTCCCGCGCGCGGTGAAGGACATGGTCCTCGCCCTCACCCGGCGCCCCGGCGAGGCCCCGGAGAGCTACACCCGACGCGTTCTGGCCACCCCCGGCGCGCTCCTGGTCAAAGAGGCCGACCTCGCCCACAACGCCGACCCGGCCCGCCTCGCCGTCCTCGACGCCCCGACCCGGGCCCGTCTGACCGCGAAGTACGCCCGTGTACGGGAGCTTCTCGGGCTCTCCGCCCCGTAACGATCAAGACGAAATCTCGCGGGTTGGCTCGACGATTGCCCACCGGGCGTTCCGGGGCAGGAAGTTGGTGGCACGATGGGTGCAGCGGGGGTGTTCTGTGACGCGCGCTCCCGGGCGGCAAGGCGGGACCGACCGAGGGTGTGATCAGTTGTGGCCATTTCACTGTCCGTGGTGCTGCTGTTGGCGATCATCATGGTGGTGCTGATCCGCGGCGGAAGCCTGAAGGCCGGCCCGGCCGTCGTCGCGGTGCTCTTCGGCTTCTTCCTTGCCTCCACGGGCATGGCCGACGACATCCAGCGCTTCCTGGACTCGATAACGCAGACGGTCGGCTCGATCAAGTTCTGAGCGGACGCGGAGACGACACCGGCCCGGCCCCTCGGAAGGGGCCGGGCCGGTGTCATGTGGAGCGGGCGACGGGAATCGAACCCGCGTAGCTAGTTTGGAAGACTAGGGCTCTACCATTGAGCTACGCCCGCACGGATCGCGCCGCAGGTCACTGAGGGCCGCGGCACGGACAGCATCGTAGCGGGTCCCGGGCGGTCCCCGCACACCCCTTCCACAGGGGGCGTCGTACTGTCTCCTTGCCTGTACCCTACGTGTCGCACCGACGGGGTGTGGCGCAGCTTGGTAGCGCGTCCGCTTTGGGAGCGGAAGGCCGTGGGTTCAAATCCCGCCACCCCGACCACCAAGATCACGGAACACAAGATCGCGTTGTGGGCCGCCTCCCGCTTGCGGTTACTATGCAAGCTGCGTGCCCGTGTGTCTCTCTGACCGGGCCGATCGGCCGGAACCGCCCCCGCGCGGCATCGGCAGAATCCAAGAATCAGCCACCAAGGAGACCGAACCGTGAAGAGCGCCGTGGAGACCCTGAACCCGACTCGGGTTCGGCTCACTGTCGAGGTGCCCTTCGAGGAGCTCAAGGACAGCCTCGACGCGGCGTACAAGAAGATCAACCAGCAGGTCACGGTCAAGGGCTTCCGTAAGGGCAAGATCCCGGCGCGCGTGATCGACCAGCGGTTCGGCCGTGGTGCTGTGCTGGAGGAGGCCGTCAACGACGCCCTCCCGAAGTTCTACACCGAGGCCGTCAACGAGGCCGAGGTCAACCCGCTGGGTCAGCCCGAGGTCGACATCACGGAGCTGAAGGACGGCGAGCTGCTGGCCTTCACCGCAGAGGTCGACATCCGTCCGGCGATCGAGATCCCGGACTACTCCGGCATCGAGATCACCGTCGACGCGGTCGAGGTCACCGACGAGGACGTCGAGAAGTCCGTGCAGCAGCTGCGCGAGCGCTTCGCCTCCACCAACCCGGTCGAGCGCGCCGCCGCCGAGGGTGACGTCGTCACCATCGACCTCGAGGCCAAGGTCGACGGCGAGGTCCTGCCCGACGGTGTCGCCGAGGGCGTGTCGTACACCATCGGTTCCGGCGAGCTCCTCGACGGCATCGACGAGGCCGTCACCGGCCTGGAGGCCGGCGGCGAGGCCACCTTCACCTCGCAGCTGAAGGGCGGCTCCGCCGAGGGCAAGGACGCCGAGGTCTCCGTCAAGGTCACCGCCGTCGCCGCCCGTGAGCTCCCCGAGCTGGACGACGACTTCGCGCAGATGGCGTCGGAGTTCGACACCCTCGACGAGCTCAAGGCCGACAGCCGCAAGCGCCTCGAGAACATGAAGCAGTTCGACCAGGCCACCCAGGCCCAGGAGCGCGTCCTCGACGAGCTGCTGAAGCTGGCGGAGGTCCCGATCCCCGAGAAGCTCCTCGAGGACGAGATCAACACCCGCAAGCACAACCTGGAGCACCACCAGCTCGGCCAGATGGGCCTCACCCTCGAGAAGTACCTGGAGATCCAGGGCAAGACCGAGGAGGAGTTCCTGGCGGAGACCAAGGAGCAGGCCGAGAAGGGCATCAAGACGCAGTTCGTCCTCGACGAGCTCGTCAACAAGGAGAAGCTCAACGTCAGCCAGGAGGAGCTCACCGAGCACCTCATGCGCCGCGCCGCCTCCTCCGGCATGAGCCCCGACCAGTTCGCCCAGGCCGTCGTCGAGGGTGGCCAGGTGCCGATGCTCGTCGGCGAGGTCGCCCGCGGCAAGGCCCTCGCGGTCGTCGTCGAGGCCGCCAAGGTCGTCGACACCAACGGTGAGACCGTCGACCTCGAGGACGACGAGGACGAGGCCGCCGCCACGGACGCGGCCGAGGCCGCCACCGGCGAGACCGAGACCGACGAGAAGAACGAGGCCTGAGCCTCACGCTGAACCGGTCCACGGGCCCGGGCGCACTGCGGTGCGCCCGGGCCCGTGACCGTATGCGGTACGAACGCGCGGACGCCCCAACTACCTTGCGCTCCCAGCGAACAGTTCGGGAAGCGGGATGGCGTTGTCCGACCTGCGCGTTAGGGTCCATGAATACGAGGGCAGGGTCGTACCCCGCCCCCAGTACGAGAGACGCTGAGACGGCCGGAGCCGTCAGAGACGAGCAGGTGGATACGTGACGAATCTGATGCCTTACGCCGCGGGTGAGCCGTCCATCGGTGGCGGCCTCGGCGACCATGTCTACAACCGGCTGCTCGGCGAGCGCATCATCTTCCTCGGCCAGCAGGTCGACGACGAGATCGCCAACAAGATCACCGCGCAGATGCTGCTCCTTGCCGCCGACCCGGACAAGGACATCTTCCTGTACATCAACAGCCCCGGTGGCTCGGTGACGGCCGGCATGGCCATCTACGACACCATGCAGTACATCCCCAACGACGTCGTGACCATCGGTATGGGCATGGCGGCCTCGATGGGCCAGTTCCTGCTCACCGGCGGCGCCTCCGGCAAGCGCTTCGCGCTGCCGAACACCGACATCCTGATGCACCAGGGCTCCGCCGGCATCGGTGGCACCGCCTCGGACATCAAGATCCAGGCCGAGTACCTCCTTCGCACGAAGAAGCGCATGGCCGAGATCACCGCGCTGCATTCCGGCCAGACCGTCGAGGCCATCATCCGCGACGGCGACCGCGACCGCTGGTTCACCGCGGAAGAGGCCAAGGACTACGGCCTCATCGACGAGATCATCTCTGCCGCTTCGGGCGTTCCGGGCGGCGGCGGCACGGGCGCCTGAGCGCCCGCGGCCCTTCCGCACCGACCCCAGCCCGCTGAACGCCACCAGGATGGTGAACACCCCAATGACCCCGAACTTCTCCGCGAGCGGCCTCTACACCGGCCCCCAGGTGGACAACCGGTACGTCGTCCCGCGCTTCGTCGAGCGCACCTCGCAGGGCGTGCGCGAGTACGACCCGTACGCGAAGCTCTTCGAGGAGCGCGTGATCTTCCTCGGCGTGCAGATCGACGACGCGTCGGCCAACGACGTCATGGCGCAGCTGCTGTGCCTGGAGTCGATGGACCCCGACCGTGACATCTCGATCTACATCAACAGCCCCGGCGGCTCCTTCACCGCGCTGACGGCGATCTACGACACGATGCAGTTCGTGAAGCCCGACATCCAGACGGTCTGCATGGGCCAGGCGGCCTCCGCCGCGGCCGTGCTGCTCGCCGCGGGCACCCCCGGCAAGCGGATGGCCCTGCCGAACGCCCGCGTGCTGATCCACCAGCCCTCCGGTGGCACCGGCCGTGAGCAGCTCTCCGACCTGGAGATCGCGGCCAACGAGATCCTCCGGATGCGCACGCAGCTCGAGGACATGCTGGCCAAGCACTCGTCGACGCCGATCGAGAAGATCCGCGACGACATCGAGCGCGACAAGATCCTGACCGCCGAGGACGCCCTGGCGTACGGCCTCGTCGACCAGATCGTCTCGACCCGCAAGAGCACGGCCGCCGCGGCAGCCTGACGCTCGACCTTCCCTCGGCACGGGGAGCATGCAGGCGATCATGGCGCATTCCCGTCCATGTGAACCGTGCCAAGGGGGGCCCGAACGGGGGGCCCGGCAAGGTACCGTCGAATATGAGGCACCAGGAGTCGCTGAACCAGGCGCTCCCAGGCGAAGGGGAAGCACCTCGTGGCACGCATCGGTGATGGCGGCGACCTGCTCAAGTGCTCGTTCTGCGGAAAGAGCCAGAAGCAGGTGAAGAAGCTCATCGCAGGACCCGGTGTGTACATCTGCGATGAGTGCATCGACCTCTGCAACGAGATCATCGAGGAGGAACTCGCCGAGACGAGCGAGGTGCGGTGGGAGGAGCTCCCCAAGCCCCGCGAGATCTACGAGTTCCTCGAGGGGTACGTCGTCGGGCAGGAGCCCGCGAAGAAGGCCCTCTCGGTCGCGGTGTACAACCACTACAAGCGCGTCCAGGCCGGCGAGAACGGCGGCGGGGCGGGCCGTGACGACGCCATCGAGCTGGCGAAGTCCAACATCCTGCTGCTGGGGCCCACGGGCTCCGGCAAGACGCTGCTGGCGCAGACGCTGGCCCGGATGCTCAACGTCCCGTTCGCCATCGCCGACGCGACGGCGCTGACGGAGGCCGGCTATGTCGGCGAGGACGTGGAGAACATCCTCCTCAAGCTGATCCAGGCGGCCGACTACGACGTCAAGAAGGCCGAGACCGGGATCATCTACATCGACGAGATCGACAAGGTCGCCCGGAAGAGCGAAAACCCGTCGATCACGCGCGATGTCTCCGGTGAGGGCGTCCAGCAGGCGCTGCTGAAGATCCTGGAGGGCACCACCGCCTCCGTACCGCCCCAGGGCGGCCGGAAGCACCCGCACCAGGAGTTCATCCAGATCGACACGACGAACGTGCTCTTCATCGTGGGCGGCGCCTTCGCCGGCCTGGAGAAGATCATCGAGTCGCGGGCGGGCGCCAAGGGCATCGGCTTCGGGGCGACCATCCGCTCCAAGCGCGAGATCGAGGCGAGCGACCAGTTCCAGGAGGTCATGCCCGAGGACCTGGTGAAGTTCGGGATGATCCCGGAGTTCATCGGCCGTCTCCCGGTCATCACCTCGGTCCACAACCTCGACCGCGAGGCCCTGCTCAAGATCCTCGTCGAGCCGCGCAACGCGCTGGTCAAGCAGTACCAGCGCCTGTTCGAACTCGACGGCGTCGAGCTGGACTTCGACCGCCCGGCCCTGGAGGCCATCGCCGACCAGGCGATCCTGCGCGGCACGGGCGCGCGTGGCCTGCGGGCCATCATGGAAGAGGTCCTGATGTCGGTGATGTACGAGGTCCCGTCCCGCAAGGACGTGGCCCGCGTGGTCATCACGGCGGACGTGGTGCGCAACAACGTGAACCCGACGCTGGTGCCGCGGATCGTGAAGAACGACGGCAGGCACGAGAAGTCGGCCTGAGGCGACACGCGTATGACGGAGGGGGTGTGCGGCCGGCCGGCCGCACACCCCCTCCGTCATACGCGTGTCGTTACGCCAGAATGCATGCGCTGTAGCGGTGACTCCAAGTGCTGATCCCTATGTCAGAAAGTATGCCCATACAGGCAGGGCTGGGCTTCAGGATGGGATAGTGGTCAGCAGGCCAACCGCAAGCGGACCTGATCTTCGGGCCGATGACATATCCCAAGTCGGACAACTGGACAATGCAACTGCTTTGGTTCGCTGACGCCGGCGCCGCGGTCGCCATAGGGGCAGCAGCGGCTGCTCCGGTGAGGGCGAGGGCCGTGATGAGGCGCCGGGTCTTCGTGTATGCCATGTGAGCCTCCATGGGGTGCGAAACTATGTTCGATTTCGCGCATGGGATCACATGGTCAAGGTGCAGTACCAGGCGTCGCCGAGAAGTTGGCCGGATCGATGTGCCCTTGGGCTTATGGCGGAATCTGCTGTTTCGGGCAGGGCCCAGCGGATTGATCTCGTTCGACTGGGCCCGTTCCATGGGTGGGATCAGGCCTTGGTGCGCGCCGAGGTATAGAGCTTGGCGTTCAGCTCCGCCACCTCGGACGTCGGGGCGGACTGGCCGGTCATCATGCCCGCCAGATCGATCAGGTTGGCCGCGCCCAGCGTGGAGTAGTCGGCCCACACGCAGGTGGGGATCTCCATCGACTTGGGGCCGGCGGCCGCGCCGGTGTTCTTCTCGTTCGTCATCCTGATCTTCTGGCACTTCATCACCGCGCCCTTGAACCCGGCCGGCTTCACGGTCTCGGCCGCGCCGACGACCTCGTACGTCACGCCGAGCTTCTTCGCCTCCGGATTGTCGTCCATGCTGGCGAAGTAGTTGTCGACCGCCGCCTCCGGGTCCGAGATCTCGCCCCACAGGCCGCTGAAGGTGAGCTGCTTGCCCTTCATCGGGTCGGTGTCGTTCTTGTACTGCCCCACGACCTGCGAGGGGTTCTTCACGCCCAGGGACTCGGCGCGCGCCTTCTGCTCGGAGTCGAGCGGCCCGGTCTTCTGCGTGCCGGTGGTGTCGGGAACCTTCGCGTAGTCACCGACGGTCTGGGGCGCGGAAAGCTTGTAGCCCTTGGTGTCGTCACCCACCGCGCTGTTGTCGGCGCCCCCGCCCGCCGTGAAGTACCAGGCGCCACCGGCCACCACGGCGAGCGCCACGACCACGGCGCCGATGACCAGACCGGTCTTCTTCTTCGGGCCGCCGGGCGGGGGCGGCGGGTAGGCGCCCGGAGCCTGGCCGTAGGGGGGCTGCTGGGGCGGCTGGCCGTACGGGCCCGGCTGCTGCGGCTGCTGGGGGTAGCCGTACGGCGGCTGCTGCGGGGGGACGCCCTGCGGTGCCTGCTGCGGGTAGCCGTAACCGGGCTGGGGCGCCTGCGGCTGCTGGCCGTAAGGGCCGGGCTGCTGGCCGTAGGGGCCCGGCTGACCGTACGGCCCGGGCTGCTGGGGCTGGCCGCCGTACGGGCCCGGCTGGTTGTTGCTCATGGACAGGTTCCCCTCACAGGATGTTTACGCGTAACGAACATCCTGTCGGAACGGCCGCCGCCCCGGGGCGGCGGGGCCCACACCGTTACCGAACAATCGAGTTTCGGGAGCACCCCGCCACACCCCTAAACTGGCCCCGTGACCGAGAACACTCAGCAGCAGCCAGCAGCCAGCCCCGAACTGCCGACCCAGTACGCGCCGGCCGAAGTAGAGGGGAAGCTGTACGAGCGCTGGGTAGAGCGCGGTTACTTCGAGGCGGACGAGAAGAGCGACAAGCCGCCCTACACGATCGTCATCCCGCCGCCGAACGTCACCGGCTCGCTCCACCTGGGCCACGCCTTCGAGCACACGCTGATCGACGCCCTCACCCGCCGCAAGCGCATGCAGGGTTACGAGACGCTGTGGCAGCCGGGCATGGACCACGCCGGCATCGCCACCCAGAACGTCGTCGAGCGGGAGCTCGCCAAGGAGGGCAAGTCCCGCCACGACCTGGGGCGCGAGGCGTTCGTCGAGCGCGTCTGGCAGTGGAAGGCCGAGTCCGGGGGCCAGATCTCCGGTCAGATGAAGCGCCTGGGCGACGGCGTCGCCTGGTCCCGTGAGCGCTTCACCATGGACGAGGGCCTGTCCCAGGCCGTCCAGACCATCTTCAAGCGGCTCTACGACGACGAGCTGATCTACCGCGCCGAGCGCATCATCAACTGGTGCCCCCGCTGTCTGACCGCCATCTCGGACATCGAGGTCGAGTACCAGGACGACGACGGTGAGCTGGTCTCCATCCGTTACGGCTCCGGTGACTCGGAGATCGTCGTCGCGACCACCCGCGCCGAGACGATGCTCGGTGACACGGCCGTCGCCGTCCACCCCGACGACGAGCGGTACAAGCACCTGGTCGGCACCGAGATCGAGCTGCCGCTCACCGGCCGCCGCATCCCCGTCGTCGCCGACGAGCACGTCGACCCCGAGTTCGGCACCGGCGCGGTCAAGGTGACCCCGGCCCACGACCCGAACGACTTCGAGATCGGCCAGCGCCACGGTCTGCCGAGCCTCGCCGTCATGGACGAGCGCGCGGTCATCACCGCCCACGGCCCCTTCCAGGGCCTGGACCGCCTGGAGGCCCGCTCCGCCATCGTCGCCGCCCTGCGCGCCGAGGGCCGGATCGTCGCCGAGAAGCGTCCGTACGTCCACTCCGTCGGCCACTGCTCGCGCTGCAAGACGACCATCGAGCCGCGCCTGTCGATGCAGTGGTGGGTCAAGGTCGGCCCGCTCGCCAAGGCCGCCGGTGACGCGGTCCGCGACGGCAAGGTCAAGATCCACCCGCAGGAGATGGAGAAGCGGTACTTCGACTGGGTCGACAACCTGCACGACTGGTGCATCTCGCGCCAGCTGTGGTGGGGCCACCGCATCCCCGTCTGGTACGGCCCCGACGGCGAGATCGTCTGCGTCGGACCGGACGACGAGGCGCCGACGGGCGAGGGCTGGCACCAGGACACCGACGTCCTGGACACCTGGTTCTCCTCCGGACTGTGGCCGTTCTCCACGCTCGGCTGGCCGGAGCAGACCGACAGCCTCGCGAAGTTCTACCCGAACTCGGTCCTGGTCACCGGCTACGACATCCTCTTCTTCTGGGTCGCCCGGATGATGATGTTCGGCCTCTATGCGATGGACGGCACCCCGCCGTTCCACACCATCGCCCTGCACGGCATGGTCCGCGACCAGTTCGGCAAGAAGATGTCGAAGTCCTTCGGCAACGCCGTCAACCCGCTGGACTGGATGGACGAGTACGGCTCCGACGCCGTCCGCTTCACGCTGGCCAACGGCGCCAACCCGGGCGTCGACGTCCCGATCGGCGAGGACTGGGTCAAGGCCTCCCGGAACTTCGCCAACAAGATCTGGAACGCCACCCGCTTCGCGCTCATGAACGGCGCGACGGTCGAGGGCCCGCTGCCGGACGCCTCGGAGATGTCCGCGACGGACCGCTGGATCCTCTCCCGGCTCAACAAGACGGTCGCCGAGGTCGACGCGTTCTACGACGACTACCAGTTCGCGAAGCTCGCCGACGCGCTCTACCACTTCGCGTGGGACGAGGTCTTCGACTGGTACGTCGAGCTGTCGAAGACCACGTTCTTCGCGGGCGGCGAGCAGGCCAAGGTCTCCGGCCGGGTCCTGGGCGAGGTCCTGGACGTGATGCTGCGCCTGCTCCACCCGATCGTCCCGTTCGTCACCGAGACGCTCTGGACCACGCTCACCGGCAAGGAGTCCGTCGTCATCGCCGACTGGCCCACCGACTCCGGCTTCCGCGACGACGCGGCCGAGAAGGAGATCGAGCTGGTCCAGCGGGTCGTCACCGAGGTCCGCCGGTTCCGTTCCGACCAGGGCCTCCAGCCCGGCCAGAAGGTCCCCGCGCGGATGGACCTGGCCGGCACCGCGCTCGCCCCGCACGAGGCGGCCATCCGTCAGCTCCTGCGCCTCCAGCCGGAGGGCGAGGGCTTCTCGGCCACCGCCTCCCTGCCGGTCGCCGGCGCCACGGTCGCTCTCGACCTGTCCGGCACCATCGACGTGGCGGCGGAGCGCAAGCGGCTCGCCAAGGACCTCGCGGCCGCCGAGAAGGAGAAGGCGCAGGCGCAGGGGAAGCTCGGCAACGAGGCGTTCCTGGCGAAGGCCCCGGACAACGTGGTCGACAAGATCCGGACGCGGCTCGCCAAGGCCGACGAG
This sequence comes from Streptomyces sp. NPDC036822, assembly GCF_055609145.1. Classification (NCBI taxonomy): domain Bacteria; kingdom Bacillati; phylum Actinomycetota; class Actinomycetes; order Kitasatosporales; family Streptomycetaceae; genus Streptomyces; species Streptomyces sp. NPDC036822. The sequence goes on along the minus strand of NZ_JBVJPY010000001.1, from coordinate 854,795 downwards.
GACATCGCCCGCATCCAGGCGCAGCTGGAGCGGCTGCCGCAGGCGTGACGCACACACGAAGGGCCCGGGACCCGCTGGTCCCGGGCCCTTCGTGTGTGTCCGCAGTGCCCGACATCACGCCACAGGTGACCGACGTCCGTACCTCCGGGTCCGAAGACCTTGCATGATGGAGGGCATGCTCCACCTCCCCGCCGTCCCCGCGCTGCGCCGCCGCGTGGACCGGTGGGCCGGCTCGCCGAGAGCCCTCGACGTCGTCACGGCGCTGAGCGCCTTCGCCCTGATGGTCCTGGACGTTCCGGGCCTCGCCCGCGCCGACAACTCCCTGACCGGCGTCACCGCCACGCTGGTCCTCGCGGCCGGCGCCTCGACGCTCGCCCTGCGGCGCCGGCTGCCCTGGGTGCCGTACCTCGTGGCGCTCGCCCTGATGGGCTGGCTGCACGAGCTGACGATGATCCAGTTCGCGCTGTACTCGCTGGGCCGCTTCCGCGGCCGCCGGATGGCCGTCCTCGCGACCGCGCTCTACGTGGCCGTGGCCTACGCGCTGTTCCACACACCCGGCTGGCCCGCCCGGCACGGCGACACGCTGAGCGACTTCCTGAGCCTCGTGGTGCCGATCGGCGTCCTCGCCTCGGGCGTGGGCATCGCCGCGTACCGGCAGGACCTGGTCCGCGCCCTGGAGTCGCAGCGTGCCGAGGCGGCCGCCCGTCAGGCCGTCCAGGAAGAGCGCATCTCGGTCGGCCGGGACGTGCACGACCTGGTGGGCCGCGAGCTGACCGTCCTCGCGGTACGGGCCGAGGTGCTGGCCGTGCGGGCCGGGGGCGAGCCGTACCGGAAGGACTTCGACGAGCTGGCCGACACCGCCCGGCGCGCCCACCACATGCTGAACGAGACGCTCGTGCGACGGGCCGGCGGCGCGGCGACGCCCGGTCTCGAGGGGCTGGGCGAACTCGCGCGGGAGAGCGAGCGGATGGGGGCGCCGGTCGGGCTGACGGTCGCCGAGGAGGCCAAGGCGCTCTCGCCGCTGCGCCAGACGGCGGTCCACCGGGTGGTCCAGGAGTGTCTGACGAATGCGGCCAAGCACGCGCCGGGCATGCCCGTCACGGTGTCCGTCACGGTGGCCGGGCGCGACCTGCGCATCGAGGTCGTCAACCCGCTGCCGGCCGCTCCGCCGGACCGGGTCCCCGTCTCGGCGGGCACGGGCCTGTTCTCGATGGAGGAGCGCGTCACCAGCATGGGCGGCACCCTGAAGGCCGGACCGGACGGGGACGCCTACCGGGTGACGGCGCTGCTGCCCACGGGCTTCGGGCCGGGGTAGCCCATCGGCCGCCGGTGGGGCGAAAGTCCCGAAAGGGGTGGGTCCGACTTCCTGTCGGTGCCCCTCCGTAGACTGGGGTCGTGAGTGAGCCCCGCGACCCGTTCGACGACATCGTCGATGCCGAGACCGACCGTGACCCCGACCTGGCGGTGATCGAGGCCGGCAGCCGCACGCTGCGCGCGCAGACCGGTCAGCCCCAGGGTGACCCCGTGCCCGCGCGGCCCGCCGACCCGGAGGTGGACAAGGCGCTGCGCGACGTCGAGACCGAGCTGGCGTCCCGCTGGGGCGAGACCAAGCTGGAGCCGTCGGTCAGGCGGATCGCCGCCCTGATGGACGTGCTCGGCGAGCCGCAGCGCGCGTACCCCTCGATCCACATCACGGGGACGAACGGCAAGACGTCCACGGCCCGCATGATCGAGTCGCTGCTGACCGCCTTCGAGCTGCGCACCGGCCGGTACACCTCGCCGCACGTGCAGACGATCACCGAGCGGATCAGCCTGGACGGCGCCCCGATCTCCGCCCAGAAGTTCATCGAGACGTACGAGGACATCAAGCCGTACGTCGAGCTGGTCGACGCCCGCGAGGAGTTCCGGCTCTCCTTCTTCGAGGTCCTGACCGCGATGGCGTACGCCGCCTTCGCCGACGCGCCGGTGGACGTGGCCGTCGTCGAGGTCGGCATGGGCGGCACCTGGGACGCGACCAACGTCATCGACGCCTCGGTCGCCGTCGTCACCCCGATCGACCTCGACCACACCGACCGGCTCGGCGAGACGCCCGGCGCGATCGCGGGGGAGAAGTCGGGGATCGTCAAGCAGGGCGCGACCGTCGTCCTGGCCCAGCAGCCGGTGGACGCGGCGCAGGTCATGCTCAAGAAGGCCGTCGAGGTGGACGCCACGGTGGCCCGCGAGGGCATGGAGTTCGGCATCGTCAGCCGCGAGGTCGCGGTCGGCGGCCAGCTGCTGACCCTGCGCGGACTGGGCGGCGAATACGAGGCCGTGTTCCTCCCGCTCTACGGCGCCCACCAGGCGCACAACGCGGTCGTCGCCCTGGCGGCCGTGGAGGCGTTCTTCGGCATCGGCGCCGAGCACGCCCGGACGCTCGACGTCGACACGGTCCGCCGCGCCTTCGCCTCGGTCTCCTCGCCGGGCCGCCTGGAGGTCGTCCGCAGCTCGCCGACGGTCATCCTGGACGCCGCGCACAACCCCGCCGGCGCGCGGGCGACGGCGGACGGCATCAGCGAGGCGTTCGGCTTCTCGCGGCTCATCGGCGTGATCTCCACCAGCGCGGAGAAGGACGCCAGGGGGTTGCTGGAAGCCTTCGAGCCGATCCTCGCGGAGGTCGTCGTCACGGCGAACTCCAGCCCGCGCGCCACCGACGTGGACGCGCTCGCCGCGATCGCCGTCGAGGTCTTCGGTGACGACCGGGTGGTCGTCGAGCCGCGCCTGGACGACGCCATCGAGGCGGCGATCACGCTCGCGGAGGAAGAGGACGAGTACGCCGGCGCGGGTGTGCTGGTCACCGGTTCGATCTTCACGGTCGGGGATGCCCGGCTGCTGCTCGGAAGGCGCTGATCCCATGCGTACGCTCTGTGCCTCGACGCTGATCGGCGAGTTCTTCGTGATCGGGTTCGCCGGGCTCGTCGCGATGAAGGACGACAGCCTGTCCATGACCACGGTCTGGACGGTCTGCGGCGTCGCGATGCTGCTGTCGGTCCTGCTGTGCGGGATGATCACCCGTCCGGGCGGCCTCCAGCTCGGCTGGGTGCTGCAGGTCGCCCTGATCGCGAGTGGCTTCGTGGTGCCCGTGATGTTCGTCCTCGGCGCGACCTTCGCGGTGCTGTGGTGGGCCTCCATCCACTACGGCCGCAAGATCGACGAGGCGAAGGCGCGCTGGGCCGCCCAGGCCGAGGCGGAGGGCGAAGAGGAGCCGGCGGAGCCGAAGCCGGCCTGACCGGTCGGACACCCCGGAGTGTGAGGGTCTCCGGCGGATCCCGTGGCGGCGGGGTGGGCATCCGTACGGCTTGACGCTGCGTAATCGACGGCCGTGCGGGCCCTGTAGCCTCTGAGGTCCGCACACCGCATTTCGTAAGGAGTCTCCACCGTGAGCCAGCGCACGCTCGTCCTGCTCAAGCCCGACGCCGTCCGCCGTGGCCTGATCGGCGAGATCATCGGCCGGATCGAGCGGAAGGCCGGCTGGACCATCGCCGCCCTCGAGCTGCGCCACCTGGACCAGGACACGCTGGAGCAGCACTACGGCGAGCACAAGGGCAAGCCCTTCTACGAGCCGCTGATGGGCTTCATGCAGTCCGGCCCGGTCGTCGCCCTGGTCGTCGACGGCGAGCGCGTCATCGAGGGCGTGAGGACCCTGGCCGGCCCGACCGACCCGATCGCCGCGGCCCCCGGGTCCATCCGAGGGGATTTCGGCACCATCGTCCGGGAGAACCTGATCCACGCCTCGGACTCCGAGGAGTCCGCCATTCGGGAACTGAAGCTTTTCTTCCCCGGGCTGGTGTGACCCGGAGCTGACTTCATGTCAGCCATCCACAGCAATGACCTGGGGCGACCGATGGAATTTCGGTCGCCCCCAGGCATATGAACGACGCAACCGGGAACGCATCGCTGCGTCCTACCGTCACCTATACAGAGGTGGGCCACCGCGCGGTATCCGTGCGGGCGGCACTACGATGGAAAACTCCACGCCGCACCACCCGCACCCACCACCTCGCCGACCTGAGAAGCCGTCAACGCTCCAATTGGGAAGGCCCGACGCATCCTCATGGGAAACAAGGGGAACTCAATGTCGTTCATCGGCCGTGACATGGCTGTCGACCTCGGGACCGCCAACACGCTGGTGTACGTCAGGGGTAAAGGCATCGTTCTGAACGAGCCGTCCGTCGTCGCGATCAACACCAACACCGGCGGGATCCTCGCGGTCGGTGCCGAGGCGAAGAAGATGATCGGCCGGACCCCCGGCAACATCGTCGCCGTCCGGCCTCTGAAGGACGGCGTGATCGCCGACTTCGAGATCACCGAGCGCATGCTCCGCTACTTCATCCTCAAGATCCACAAGCGCCGCTACCTCGCCCGCCCGCGAGTCGTCGTCTGCGTTCCCTCCGGCATCACCGGAGTCGAGCGCCGTGCCGTCATCGAGGCGTCGACGCAGGCCGGCGCCCGACAGGTGCACATCATCGAGGAGCCCATGGCCGCCGCCATCGGCTCCGGACTCCCCGTGCACGAGGCGACCGGCAACATGGTCGTCGACATCGGCGGCGGCACCACCGAGGTCGCCGTGATCTCGCTGGGAGGAATCGTCACGGCACAGTCCATCCGGGTCGCCGGCGACGAGCTGGACAACGCGATCATCCAGCACATCAAGAAGGAGTACTCCCTCCTCCTCGGTGAGCGCACCGCCGAACAGATCAAGATCACCATCGGCTCGGCGTACGACCTCGACAAGGACGAGCACACCGAGATCCGCGGCCGTGACCTCGTCTCCGGTCTGCCCAAGACCGTGGTCATCTCCGCCGCGGAGGTCCGCAAGGCCATCGAGGAGCCGGTCAACGCCATCGTCGACGCCGTCAAGACCACGCTCGACAAGTGCCCGCCGGAGCTCTCCGGTGACGTGATGGACCGTGGCATCGTTCTCACGGGTGGTGGCGCTCTCCTGCGCGGCCTCGACGAGCGGCTGCGGCGCGAGACCGGAATGCCGATCCACATCGCCGAGGACCCGCTGGACTCGGTGGCGCTCGGCTCGGGCAAGTGCGTGGAGGAGTTCGAGGCGCTCCAGCAGGTGCTGGACGCCCAGCCCCGCCGCTGACCGTTCCGGGACCGTCCGCGCCGACACCCCCCAGGCCCCCCGCGGCCTGGGGGACCGCCGGCCGGGTGATAGGAACACCCGTACAGCGGAGCGTCGGTCCACCGGCACAGACCGCACGGAACAACCGAACCAAGAGGAAAGGCACGGCCGCCGCACGTGAGGGACACACGAGAGAGCCGGCTGCTCCTGGTGCTGCTGATCGCCATCGCGTTCGCACTGATCACGGTGGACATCCGCGGAGGTCAGGAGTCACCGGTCGACGGCGCCCGGCAGGCCGCCGCCGCGGTCTTCGGACCGGTGGAGAACGGCGTCGCGGCGGCCGTCGACCCGATCGGCAACGCCATAGGGGCGGTACGCGACTCCGGCGAACGCCACACCCGGATCGCCGCCCTGGAACGCGAGAACGCCGCCCTCAAGGCCAAGCTCGGCAGCGACGACCGCAACCGCAGCCGCGTCCGCGAGCTCGACACCATGCTGAAGACGGCCGGTGCCGGGCAGTACGGCATCAAGGGTGCGCAGGTCATCGCCATAGGGTCGGCCCAGGGCTTCTCCTGGACCGTCACCATCGACGCCGGCGCCAACGACGGCATCACGCGCGACATGACCGTCCTCAACGGCGCGGGCCTCGTCGGCCGCGTGACCACGGTCGGCCCCTCCACGGCGACCGTGCTCCTCGCCAGCGACCCCGACTTCACCGTCGGCACGCGCATGGAGAAGACCGACGAACTCGGCTTCGCCACCGGCCAGGGCAACGGCCCGCTCCTCGTCCAGCTCCTCAACGGCAAGGCCAAGGTGAAGCCGGGGGACCGGATGGTCACCTTCGGCTCCCACGGCAGCCGCCCCTTCGTACCCGGCGTGCCCGTCGGCGAGGTCGTCCGCGTCGACCCGCCGGGCGGCGGACTCACCCGCAACGTCTACGTCCGCCCGTACGTCGGCTTCACCAAGCTCGACATCGTCGGCGTCGTCGTCCAGGCCCCGCGCACCGACCCGCGCGACACGGTCCTGCCGCCCAAGGCCAAGCCCGCACCGACCGTCACGGTCACGATCACCCCGCCACCGCCGCCCGGCCAGCAGCCCGGCCAGGCGGCCGGCGAACAGCAGGACGGCCAGGCGCAGGACGGGCAGCAACAGGACGGGCAGCAGCAGGACCAGGCGCAGGACGGCCAACCACCGGCGCAGGAACCGGCCGACGGACAGAACCAAGAGCAGGGGGACTGAGGACATGAAGGTCAACCGCATCCTGCTCTCCACGGCCCTCGTCGTGGTCGCCCTCGTCATCCAGGTCTCCGTCCTCGCCCGCCTCCAGCTTCCCGGAGCCGTCCCGGACCTCGTCCTGCTGACCGTCCTCGGCCTCGCCCTCGTCTACGGACCCGTCGGCGGCTGCCTCATCGGCTTCGGGGCCGGCCTCCTCGCCGACCTCGCCCCGCCCGCCGACCACGCCGTCGGCCGCTACGCCCTCGTGCTCTGCGTCATCGGCTACCTCGCCGGACTCGCCCGCCCCGACAACGGCCGGCTCAAGTCCGCCAGCGGCCCCATGGCCGTGGTCGTCGCCGCCGCGATCGGCACCACCCTGCTGTACGCGGGAGTCGGCGCCCTCGTCGGCGACACGGCCGCCCGCCATGTCGGCCTCGGCTACCTGCTGTTCACGGCGGCCGTCTACGACCTCCTCCTCGCGCCCTTCACCGTGCCGCTGATCATGGCCCTGGCCCGGCGCGTGGACAACGACCCGCTCGCCGACGCGGGCGGCGCGGTCACCGACGTGTCCTCCGGCTGGCTCTCCTCCGGCACCGGCCTGCGGATCGGCGCCCAGCGAGGAGGGCTGCTCGTCAAGGCGGCCCGGGGCAGAGCCTCACGGGCCGGACGCATCAAGGGAGTCAAGCGACTGTGACCGAGGGGGCACCGGCAGTATGAGCAACATCCCGGAGACCGGACGGACACAGCGGGTCCAGATCCGGCTCGTCGTCATCCAGGTCCTCGTCTTCTCCCTTCTCCTCACCCTCGGCGGACGCCTCTGGTACCTCCAGATCCGCAACGGCAAGGAGTACACCGACGAGGCGAAGAGCAACCACGTCCAGCGGGTCGTCCAGCCCGCAGTGCGCGGCTCGATCCTCGACGCCCGCGGCGTGCCCCTCGCGGACAACGAGACCCGGCTCGTCGTCTCGGCGTCACGCACCGCCCTGATGAAGATGAAGGACGACGGCAAGGGCGTCCTCACCCGGCTCGCCGGCGTCCTGGGCATGAAGCCCAAGGACGTCATGGACAAGGTCCGGCTCTGCGACTCCCAGACGCCCCAGCCCTGCTGGAACGGCTCGCCCTACCAGCCGATCCCGGTCACCCTCAAGGCCACCACCCAGCAGGCCCTGACCATCCGTGAGAGCGCCGAGGACTTCCCCGGCATCACCGCCGAACCCACCGCCGTACGCCGCTACCCCGCCCCCGGCAAGGCCCGCTCCTCCCAGGTCCTCGGCTACCTCTCGCCCGTCACCGACGAGGAGATCGAGAAGGCCAAGGACACCGACTCGCCGCACCTGCGCTCCGACCAGGTCGGCCGCTCGGGCCTGGAGCGCACCTACGACAAGCAGCTGCGCGGCAAGGCGGCCGTGACCTCCTACGAGGTCGACAAGCTCGGCCGGGTCATGGGCCAGAGCGAGTCCGACCCCGGCGTGCCCGGCTCCAACCTCGTCACCAGCATCGACGCCCGCGTCCAGGCCGTCGCCGAGTTCGAGCTCAACGCGGCCATGGAGACCGTCCGCAAGGAGACCGACAAGATCACCGGCCGTCCCTACGAGGCCGACGCGGGCGCCGTCGTCGTCCTGGAGTCCCGGACCGGCCGCGTCGTCGCCATGGCCTCCCAGCCCGACTACGACCCCAACGCCTGGATCGGCGGCATCTCCGCCACGGAGTACGCCCGGCTCACCGACAAGAAGTCCAACTACCCCCTGCTCAACCGGGCCATCCAGGGCCAGGCGCCCGCCGGCTCCGTCTTCAAGGTGGTCTCGGCGAGCGCGGCCGTACGCGCCGGCTACCCCTTCAACGACACCTACAACTGCAGCAGCTCGTACAGCATGGGCAACCGCAGCTTCGCCAACTTCGAGTCCAAGGGGCACGGCCCCATCACCCTCGGAGACGCCCTCAAGTTCTCCTGCAACACCGTCTTCTACCGTCTCGGCCACCAGGAGTGGAACCGCGACGGCGGCATCAAGCCCAAGAAGGACGCCCACGACTGGTTCTACCGCACCGCCCACGAGTTCGGCTTCGGCTCCGAGACCTCCATCGACCTGCCCAACGAGGTCAGCGGCCGCATCCCCGACCGGCAGTGGAAGAAGAGCTTCTGGGAAGCCAACAAGGACGCCTGGTGCAAGCAGGGCAAGAAGGGCGGCTCGTACGTCGAGCAGATCGCCTACGAGAGCTGCCTCGAAGGCAACCAGCTGAAGGCCTTCGACAGCATCAACTTCGCCATCGGACAGGGTGACGTCCTCATCACCCCCATCCAGCTCGCCACCGCCTACGCCGCCATCAGCAACGGCGGCACCCTCTACAACCCCACCATCGGCAAGGCCGTGATCAGCCCCGACGGCAAGAAGATCACGGAGATCAAGCCGAAGGCCCACGGCAGGCTGCCGGTCGACGCCCAGACCATCAAGGACCTCGACAAGGGCCTGCGCTCCGTCGTCGAGCCCGGCGGCACCGCCGCCTGGCGGTTCGGCGGCTGGCCGCAGGACAAGATCCCCATGCACGCCAAGACCGGCACCGCCCAGGTCTACGGCAAGCAGACCACCTCGTGGTTCGCCACCTACACCCGCGACTACACGATCGTCATGACGATCTCCCAGGGCGGCACCGGCTCCGGCGCCTCCGGCCCCGCCGTGCGCAACATCTACGACGCGCTCTACGGCCTCGACGACGAGGGCAACCAGGACCTCAAGCGCGCCCTGCTGCCCAAGCCCCAGGCGGCCCTGCCGAAGATCCAGTCCGACGGCACCATCGAGACCCCCGAGATCAAGCCGTACGACCCCGCGTCACAGCTGGTCGACCCGAACAAGAAGCGGGAAGGCGGGCAGGAGCCCCTCGCGGGCCCGCCTCCCACCTGGAGGGACTGACCCGATGACAGCGCCCCACGGCTTCTCCGTCTCCCGGTACGCCCCCGAACGCGGCACACTCGCCAAGCTCACCGCCCGGGACTCGGTGGTGCGCCGGCTCGACTGGCCGATCCTGCTCTCCAGCATCGCCCTGTCCCTCCTCGGCGCCCTGCTCGTCTGGTCCGCCACCCGGGGTCGCACGGAGCTCAACCAGGGCGATCCGTACTACTTCCTCTTCCGCCACGTCCTGAACACTGGCATCGGCCTCGCGCTGATGATCGGCACCGTCTGGCTCGGCCACCGCACCCTGCGCGGAGCGGTCCCGGTCCTCTACGGCATCTCCATCCTGCTGATCCTCGCCGTCCTCACCCCGCTCGGCGCGACCATCAACGGCGCGCACGCGTGGATCGTCATCGGCGGCGGCTTCTCGCTTCAGCCCAGCGAGTTCGTCAAGATCACTATCATCCTGGTGATGGCGGTCCTGCTGGCCTCCAAGGTCGACGCGGGCGACCAGATCCACCCCGACCACCTCACCGTCGCCAAGGCGCTCGTCCTGGCCGCGCTCCCCATGGGGATCGTCATGCTGATGCCGGACCTCGGCTCGGTGATGGTCATGGTGGTGATCGTGCTCGGCGTGCTCCTCGCCTCCGGCGCCTCCAACCGCTGGGTCCTCGGCCTCATCGCCGCCGGCATCACCGGCGCCCTCCTCGTCGCCGCACTCGGCGTCCTCGACGAGTACCAGCTCAACCGCTTCGCCGCCTTCGCCAACCCCGAACTCGACCCCTCCGGCGTCGGCTACAACACCAACCAGGCCCGCATCGCGATCGGCTCCGGCGGGCTCTACGGCGCCGGGTTGTTCAACGGACACCAGACCACCGGCCAGTTCGTGCCCGAACAGCAGACCGACTTCATCTTCACCGTCGCCGGCGAGGAGCTGGGCTTCCTCGGCGGAGCCCTGATCCTCGGCCTCCTCGGCGTGATCCTCTGGCGGGCCTGCCGCATCGCGCGCGAGACCACCGAGCTCTACGGCACCATCGTCGCCGCCGGCATCATCGCCTGGTTCGCCTTCCAGTCCTTCGAGAACATCGGCATGACCCTCGGCATCATGCCGGTGGCCGGCCTGCCCCTGCCGTTCGTCTCCTACGGCGGATCGTCGATGTTCGCCGTCTGGGTGGCGATCGGACTGCTCCAGTCGATCAGGGTCCAGCGGCCCATGACCGCCTGAGGCTCCAAGCCGTTCCGCATGAAAGCCCTCTCGGCGGCTAGATTCGAAGCATGGCCGAGACGAAACGCGAGATCGAGCGGAAGTACGAAGCCACCGACGAGACGAGGCTGCCGGACCTCACCCGGGCCCCCGGGGTGTCGGCCGTCCTCGACAAGGGCGTCGACGAACTCGACGCCGTCTACTACGACACCACCGACCTGCGCCTGGCCGCGGACTCCCTCACCCTGCGCCGCCGCACCGGCGGCGGCGACGCCGGCTGGCACCTCAAACTGCCCGTCGCCCCCGGAGTCCGCGACGAGATCCGGGCCCCGCTGGCGGACACCCTGCCGGAGCCGCTGGCCGACCTCCTGCGCTCCCGGACCCTCGGCGCGGACATCGTCCCCGCCGTCCGGCTGCTCTCCTCCCGCGACGTACGCCATCTGGTGGACGACAAGGGCACCCTGCTGGCCGAGGTCTCGGTGGACACCGTCCTCGCCGAGCGGCTCGGCGAGAGCGGGGGAGCCACGGCCTCCTGGAAGGAGATCGAGGTGGAGCTGGCGGACGGCGCCGACCCCGACCTCCTCGACGCCGTCGAGAAACGCCTGAGGAAGGCGGGCGTACGGCCCTCCACCGCCCCGTCGAAGCTGGCCAGGGCCCTGGAGGAGACGACCCCGAAGGAAGCGCACGGGAAGGCCGCCAGGACCGGGCCGAAGCGGACGCCGGACAAGACGGCGCGCGACAAGACCCGCCCGGCCCGGCAGCGCACCCCCGCCGAGGACACCGCGGGCGCCCGCGTCCTCGCGTACGTACGGGAACAGATCGAGGCGATCGTCCGCTACGACCCCGCCGTCCGGCGCGACCTGCCCGACTCCGTCCACAAGATGCGCGTCGCCACCCGCAGGCTCCGCAGCGCCTTCAAGACGTACCGGAAGGTCCTCGACCGGACCGTCACCGACCCCATCGGCGACGAGCTCAAATGGCTCGCCGGCGAGCTCGGCGTGGCCCGCGACCAGGAAGTCCTCGCCGCACACCTGAACGACCGGCTCGACGCCGTCCCGGACACCCTGCTCCTCGGCCCCGTCCGTGCCCGCCTCCAGATCTGGGACGCCTCCCTCGGCACCGAGGCCCGCCGCACCGTCCTCGCCGCCCTCGACTCCGACCGCCACCTGGAGCTCCTGAGGACCCTCCACGCCCTGCTCGCCGATCCGCCGCTGCGCAAGGCCGCCCACCGGGACGCCTCCGTCCTCGCCGAGGCGGTCCACAAGGACTACGACCGCCTCGCCGGGCGGGCCGGCCGCGCGCTCCCCCTGGAGCCCGGACCCGAGCGCGACCTCGCCATGCACGAGGCCCGCAAGGCCGCCAAACGCGCCCGCTACGCAGCCGAGGCCGCCACCCCCGCACTCGGCAAACCCGCCCAGCGCCTCGCCAAGCGGCTCAAGGCGGTCCAGTCCGTCCTCGGCGACCACCAGGACAGCGTCGTCGCCCGGGAGACCCTTCGCACGCTGGCGATCCAGGCCCACGCGGCGGGGGAGTCGGCGTTCACCTGGGGGCTGCTGCACGGCCAGGAGGAAGCGCTCGGCGCGGCCCGGGAACGCGAGTTCCCCGAGGTCTGGGAGCGGGCCTCGGACCCCGGACTGAGGGCGGCGGTCACCTTCTGAGGAGCGGGTACGCTTGAGAGTCGCCCCCTGCCAGCTCACGAAGGTTCGAGATGTCTGCTGCCGAGTCTGTCTTCCCGCAGCTCGAAGCTCTGCTCCCGCACGTGCAGAAGCCGATTCAGTACGTCGGTGGAGAGCTGAACTCCACGGTCAAGCCGTGGGAGTCCGCCGACGTGCGCTGGGCGCTCATGTACCCGGACGCGTACGAGGTCGGTCTGCCCAACCAGGGCGTCATGATCCTCTACGAGGTGCTGAACGAACGGGAGGGCGTCCTCGCCGAGCGCACCTACAGCGTCTGGCCGGACCTCGAAGAGCTGATGCGCGAGCACGGCGTCCCGCAGTTCACCGTGGACAGCCACCGCCCCGTCGGCGCGTTCGACGTCTTCGGCCTGAGTTTCTCCACCGAGCTGGGCTACACCAACATGCTCACCGCCCTCGACCTCGCGGGCATCCCGCTGGAGTCGAAGGACCGGACCGTCGACCACCCGATCGTGCTCGCGGGCGGCCACGCGGCCTTCAACCCCGAGCCGATCGCGGACTTCATCGACGCGGCGATCATCGGCGACGGCGAGCAGGCCGTCCTCGACATGACCGAGATCATCCGCGGCTGGAAGGCCGAGGGCCGCCCCGGCGGCCGAGAGGAGGTCCTCCTCCGGCTGGCCAGGACCGGCTCGGTCTACATCCCGGGCTTCTACGACGTCGAGTACCTCCCCGACGGCCGTATCGCCCGCGTCGTGCCCAACCGCTCCGGCGTGCCGTGGCGCGTGTCCAAGCACACGGTCATGGACCTCGACGAGTGGCCCTACCCCAAGCAGCCGCTGGTCCCGCTGGCCGAGACCGTCCACGAGCGGATGTCCGTCGAGATCTTCCGCGGCTGCACCCGCGGCTGCCGCTTCTGCCAGGCCGGCATGATCACGCGCCCCGTGCGGGAGCGAAGCATCACCGGCATCGGCGAGATGGTCGAGAAGGGTCTCAAGGCGACCGGCTTCGAGGAGGTCGGCCTGCTCTCGCTCTCCTCGGCGGACCACACCGAGATCGGTGACATCGCGAAGGGCCTGGCCGACCGGTACGAGGAGGACAAGATCGGTCTGTCCCTCCCCTCGACCCGCGTCGACGCCTTCAACGTCGACCTCGCCAACGAGCTGACCCGCAACGGCCGTCGCTCCGGCCTCACCTTCGCCCCCGAGGGCGGCTCCGAGCGCATGCGCAAGGTCATCAACAAGATGGTCTCGGAGGAGGACCTGATCCGGACCGTCTCCACGGCGTACGGCAACGGCTGGCGCCAGGTGAAGCTGTACTTCATGTGCGGCCTGCCGACCGAGACGGACGAGGACGTCCTCCAGATCGGCGACATGGCGGTCAAGGTCATCGCCGAGGGCCGCAAGGTGTCGGGCCAGAACGACATCCGCTGCACGGTGTCGATCGGCGGCTTCGTACCCAAGCCGCACACCCCCTTCCAGTGGGCGCCGCAGCTCTCCGCCGAGGAGACCGACGCCCGCCTGGAGAAGCTGCGCGACAAGATCCGCGGCGACAAGAAGTACGGCCGCTCCATCGGCTTCCGCTACCACGACGGCAAGCCCGGCATCGTCGAGGGCCTCCTCTCGCGCGGCGACCGGCGCGTCGGCGCGGTCATCCGCGCGGTCTACGAGGACGGCGGCCGCTTCGACGGCTGGCGCGAGCACTTCTCCTACGACCGCTGGATGGCGTGCGCCGAGAAGACGCTGCCCGAGCGGGGCGTCGACGTCGACTGGTACACCACCCGCGAGCGCACGTACGAGGAGGTCCTGCCCTGGGACCACCTGGACTCCGGTCTCGACAAGGACTGGCTCTGGGAGGACTGGCAGGACGCGCTGGACGAGACCGAGGTCGAGGACTGCCGCTGGACGCCGTGCTTCGACTGCGGCGTGTGCCCGCAGCTCGACCTGGACATCCAGATCGGCCCGACGGGCAAGAAGCTCCTGCCCCTCTCGGTCGTGAACAAGTAGCTCCGGTCACACTCCGGCGACGGCCCGGCCCTGGGGGAAACCCCTGGCCGGGCCGTCGCGTCATGGTGTGCATGAGCATGGAAAAGTCTCGGCCGCCCAGGCCCGAGGGCTGTCTCGCGGTGGTCGTCAGGGTTCCGGTGCGGATCGTCGTTCTCGTGGTCGTCGTGCCGGTCCGGATGGTCCGGGACGTGCTGGCCGCCTGCGGGCGGGGCGTCGAGCGGGTGGTGCTGGGGCCGCTGGGGCGGGGGCTCGGGTGGCTCGGCAGGCAGGTGGCCGTTCCGCTGGTGTGGATCGGCCGGGCCGTCGTGGCCCCGTTCCTCCGGGGTCTGGCCGTCGTCGGTGGATGGAAACGCCGCCGTGCTCACCCCGCTCGGGCGGGGACTGGCCCGGCTCCTCACCTGGCTGGCCAGGGCCGTGTTCGTGTGGCCGTGGGTGGGGCTGTGGCGGTACGGGGTGGTGCCGGTCGTCCGGTACGGCGTCGTCCTTCCGCTCGGCCTGCTCTGGCGGTACGTGCTCGCGCCGGTCGGGCGCGAGACCGTCGCCGCCCTCCTGGTCTGCTGGCGGATCGCCGGGTTCGTCTCCCGGGCCGTGGGCCGGGCCCTCGCCTGGGTGGCCTGGAATCTGCTCGGCAGGCCGGCCGTCCGCATCTACCGGGCGGTGTGCGTCCCCGTGGGGCACTGGCTGCGGGACGGCGTGTGGGCTCCGGCCCGCAACGCCGCCCTGGAAGCGCGGCGCGCCGTCCGCGTCGCGCTCGGATCCGTGCGCGCGACCGTGCGTCAGGCCCGGCGGGACGCCTGGCACGCGCTGGTCGGCGGACCCCGGCCGACCGAGCCTGGGGAACCGGCGGTGGCCCTAACGCGTACTCTGGGTAGTACAACAACCGCCTCCGGCGCGGCGCCCGCACCCGAGATCTCCCCGCGAAAGCGGGGGTGAGCCGGTCGGCACCCCCAGAGGCCACCCGCATTTCGTGGGCGGTGCGCCACCCGCGCCCGCCCCGCACCGAGGAGAAGAACCACTGGGCAAGCGACAGCCCGAAGGCCCGCCGCCCGCACCGGCGGTGCAGCGCATCCGACTGCGCTACACCAAGCGCGGCCGCCTCCGGTTCACCAGCCACCGTGACTTCCAGCGCGCGTTCGAGCGGGCGCTGCGCCGCGCCGAGGTGCCCATGGCGTACTCGGCCGGCTTCACCCCGCACCCCAAGGTGTCGTACGCCAACGCCGCCCCCACGGGTACGGGCTCCGAGGCCGAGTACCTGGAGATCGCCCTCACCGAGGCGCGGGATCCGGAGACGCTGCGGGCGCTGCTCGACGAGTCGCTCC
This sequence comes from Streptomyces sp. NPDC036822, assembly GCF_055609145.1. Taxonomy (NCBI): domain Bacteria; kingdom Bacillati; phylum Actinomycetota; class Actinomycetes; order Kitasatosporales; family Streptomycetaceae; genus Streptomyces; species Streptomyces sp. NPDC036822. Next base: position 839,422 of record NZ_JBVJPY010000001.1, on the reverse strand, counting down.
CGGCCGGCCTCGACATCACCGATGCCGTCGAGGCCCGGACCTCCGGACTCGCCGACCGGCTCACCGCCTCCGTGTGGGAGCTGCGGCTCGACGGCGTCACCGTCGAGGAGGTGCGGAAGGCCGTCGAGTCCTTCCTCGCCGCCGAGACCGTGGAAGTGCAGCGCAAGACCAAGAACGGCATCCGCACCTTCGACGCCCGTTCCGCCGTCGCCGACCTCGTCGCCGATCATCCACAGGCGCGTTCCCTGGCTGATAGGCCACTGGACAATGCCTGTGCGATACTGCGGCTGGTTGTTCGGCACGTGACACCTGCCGTACGACCCGACGACGTCCTGTCCGGTCTCCGAGCTGTGGCCGACCTGGCGCCGCCGGTCCCCGCTGCGGTGACCAGGCTGGCGCAGGGGCTCTTCGACGAGGAGTCCGGCACGGTGACCGACCCGCTCGCGCCCGACCGCGAGGCAGTCACGGCCGCTCCACCCACGGCCGCCGCGACCGCCTCAGCGACGGCGCCGGGTGCCGGTACCGCGTAGGGAGCGGTCGTTGTAGCGCAGCCCTGGCACTCGGGAGCCACCTGGGTCGGGCAGCGCGCAGACCAGGAGACTTTCGCCAGGCCGTACGTACATCACGCGTAGGGAACCGGCGAGCCAGACATCAGCTCCCGTGCGGCGCCCGCGCCCCGGACGGCGGCACCGCGCACCTCGCGCGATCGTGCCGCCGGACCGGACCAAGACGCGGCGCCCGGGAGCGTGACGGGAGAAACCCCGCATGCTCGAGCCGAACGAAGAGAACAACAACGCACCTGGTGACAAGCTGCCGCCGCGCCGCAGGCGCCGCGCAGCCTCCCGGCCGGCCGGACCCCCGGTCACCGGGGACACCACCAGCGCAGAGGCCGTCGTAGGGACGCCCGCCGCCGAGTCGCCCGCCGAGGCGGCGCCGGTGGAGGAGCCCGCGGCTCCCGCGCCGCGTGCCCGTCGCCGTGCCACCCGTAAGG
>NZ_JBVJPY010000001.1:665450-838333 GCF_055609145.1 Streptomyces sp. NPDC036822 | reverse complement strand
GGCCACCTCTCCGGAGGCGCCGGCGGAGCAGCCCGCCGAGGTCGTGGCCGAGGCGTCCGCTCCGGTCGAGGCCGCTCCGGCCGTGGAGACGCCGGTGGAGGAGCCCGCCGCGCCCGCGCCGCGGACCCGTCGCCGCGCCACCCGTAAGGCGACCTCCGCCGAGCAGCCCGCCGAGGCCGTCGTGGAGACGCCCGCCGAGACGCCCGCCGCCGAGACGCCCGCCGAGGCGGCGCCGGTGGAGGAGCCCGCGGCTCCCGCGCCGCGTGCCCGTCGCCGTGCTACCCGTAAGGCCACCTCTCCGGAGGCGCCGGCGGAGCAGCCCGCCGAGGTCGTGGCCGAGGCGTCCGCTCCGGTCGAGGCCGCTCCGGCCGTGGAGACGCCGGTCGAGGAGCCCGCCGCGCCCGCGCCGCGGACCCGTCGCCGCGCCACCCGTAAGGCGACCTCGCCCGAGACCACCACCGCTCCGGCCGGCGAGAGCCTGCCGCAGGAGACCGTCGAGCAGATCACCGCCGGCGAGACCGAGCCCGAGGTCGCCGCCGCCGAGAAGGCCGCCACCCGCGGCCGTACCCGCCGTCGCGCCTCCTCGCCGCAGTTCACCGCCGAGCCGGTCGTCGCCCCGCAGGCCGAGGAGACCCCCCGCGGTCGCCGTGCCGCGCGCCCCGCCGTCGCCGTCTTCCAGGCTCCGGTCTTCACCGAGCCGATGTTCCAGACCCCGGAGACCGCGGCCGCCGCCGCTGCCGCCGAGGCCGTGGAGGAGGACGAGGAGGAGACGGTCGAGACCGCTCCCGAGCCGGTCGTCGAGGCCGTCGAGCGTCCCGAGCCCGCCGGCCGTCGCCGCCGTCGTCGTCGTGGCGAGCCCGCCGCCGAGCACGTCGCCGCCGAGCCGGTCGCCGTCGAGCCCGTGCCGGCCACCGTCGCCGACGAGCCCGAGGTCGAGGCGGAGGAGCCCGAGGCCGAGGCCGACGAGACCGACGAGTACGAGGACCGCCCCTCCCGCCGTCGCCGCCGTGGCGGCCGTCGCCGTCGTCGCGGCGAGCTTTCCGAGGCGGACGAGGCCGACGAGGCCGAAGAGGCGGAGGAGCCCCACGCCGAGGACGAGGACGCCGACGAGGAGTCCGACGCCGACGAGGACGAGGACGGCACCCCCTCCGCCGCCGGCACCAGCAGCTCGCGCCGCCGTCGCCGTCGTCGCCGCCGCAGCGGTGACGCCTCCGGCGAGTCCGAGGCGGGCGACGAGGACGGCGTCCGTACGGTCGTCAAGGTCCGCGAGCCCCGCCCGGCCCGTGAGAAGGCCGAGCCGTCCGACGAGGTGCAGTCCATCAAGGGCTCCACGCGTCTGGAGGCGAAGAAGCAGCGCCGTCGCGAAGGCCGTGAACAGGGCCGCCGTCGCGTCCCGATCATCACCGAGGCCGAGTTCCTGGCCCGCCGCGAGGCCGTCGAGCGCGTCATGGTCGTCCGCCAGAACGGCGAGCGCACCCAGATCGGCGTCCTGGAAGACAACGTGCTCGTCGAGCACTACGTCAACAAGGAGCAGGCCACCTCGTACGTCGGCAACGTCTACCTGGGCAAGGTCCAGAACGTCCTGCCGTCCATGGAGGCCGCCTTCGTCGACATCGGCAAGGGCCGCAACGCCGTCCTGTACGCCGGTGAGGTCAACTTCGAGGCGCTCGGCATGGCCAACGGGCCGCGCCGCATCGAGACCGCCCTCAAGTCCGGCCAGTCCGTCCTCGTCCAGGTGACCAAGGACCCGATCGGCCACAAGGGCGCGCGTCTGACGAGTCAGGTGTCCCTGCCCGGGCGCTACCTCGTGTACGTCCCCGAGGGCTCGATGACCGGCATCAGCCGCAAGCTCCCGGACACCGAGCGCGCCCGTCTGAAGACCATCCTCAAGAAGATCGTTCCCGAGGACGCGGGCGTCATCGTGCGCACCGCCGCCGAGGGCGCGAGCGAGGACGAGCTGCGCCGCGACGTCGAGCGTCTGCAGGGGCAGTGGGAGGAGATCCAGAAGAAGGCGAAGGGCGGCAGCGGCTCCAACGCGCCGACCCTGCTCTACGGCGAGCCGGACATGACCGTCCGTGTCGTCCGCGACATCTTCAACGAGGACTTCTCCAAGGTCATCGTCAGCGGTGACGACGCCTGGGAGACCATCCACGGGTACGTCAACCACGTCGCCCCGGACCTGACCGACCGCCTGTCCAAGTGGACGAGCGAGGTCGACGTCTTCGCGACGTACCGGATCGACGAGCAGCTGATGAAGGCGCTGGACCGCAAGGTCTGGCTGCCGAGCGGTGGGTCGCTGGTGATCGACAAGACCGAGGCGATGATCGTCGTCGACGTCAACACCGGCAAGTTCACCGGCCAGGGCGGCAACCTCGAGGAGACCGTGACGAGGAACAACCTCGAAGCGGCCGAGGAGATCGTGCGCCAGCTGCGCCTGCGCGACCTGGGCGGCATCGTCGTCATCGACTTCATCGACATGGTCCTGGAGTCCAACCGCGACCTGGTGCTGCGCCGCCTCCTGGAGTGCCTGGGCCGGGACCGCACCAAGCACCAGGTGGCCGAGGTCACCTCGCTCGGCCTGGTGCAGATGACCCGCAAGCGGGTGGGCCAGGGTCTGCTGGAGTCCTTCTCCGAGACCTGCGTCCACTGCAACGGCCGCGGTGTCATCGTCCACATGGAGCAGCCGACCGCCCCGGGTGGCGGCGGTGGCGGCAAGCGCGCCAAGAAGCGGGGCCGTGGCGGTGCCGAGCACCTCGAGCACGACCACGACCACGCCGAGGACACCCTGACGGTGGAGCCCGCCGAGGCCGAGACCGTGGAGACGGAGGCCGAGCTGGCCGCCGAGGTCGCCGCGCCGGTCGCCGTGGAGGAGCCCTTCCGCCCGGACGAGGAGCTGTACAGCAGCGCCGCCGAGGCCGAGGCCGCCGCCACGCGTGGCCGTGGCCGTCGCCGCGCGACCCGCAAGGTCTCCGCGCCGGCCGGTCCGCCGGTCGTCGAGCCCGCGCCGGCGCCCGCGCCCGTCGTCGAGCCCGAGCCGGTCGTGGAGGCCGCGCCCGAGCCCGTCGTGGAGCCCGTGCCGGAGCCCGTGGCCGAGACGCCGGTGGTGGCGGAGCCTGCCGCTCCGGCGCCGCGGACCCGTCGCCGTGCCACCCGCAAGGCGACGGCCCCGGCCGGTTCGCCGGCCCCGGCGCCGGTCGTCGAGCCCGAGCCCGTGACCCCGGTCGCGGAGCTCGCGCCCGAGCCGGTCGTCGAGCCCGAGCCCGAGGCCGAGCCCGTCGCCGCGCCGGTCGTCGAGGAGACCCCCGTGGCCGCCCCGCCGAAGGCCCGTCGCCGTGTGGTCCGCAAGGTCACCGCTCCCGCCGGTTCCCCGGCGGGCGCCGAGGAGGCCGCCGTCGTGGTGGTCGAGACCCCGGCCGCCGCCGCACCCGCGGGTGAGGCGTCCGAGCCGGCGGCCGAGGCCGACGTCGAGGCCGAGGCTGCCGCCCCGGCCAAGAAGACGGCCCGCAAGACCGCGAAGAAGACGACGACGACGGCCAAGAAGACGGCCGCCAAGAAGACGGCGACGGCCAAGAAGACGGCTGCCAAGAAGACGACGACCGCCAAGAAGACGGCTGCCAAGAAGACCGCCGCCCCCGCGCAGGACTGACGGGGCACCGACGCAGCCGGCCCGTGTGGGCCGTCCTCGCCCGAGGACGGCCCACACGGCTTTGACACGATTCGGAAAACAGGAACCAGCCCGATGAACAACATCCCCACCACGCGCGTCCGCAAGGCCGTCATCCCTGCAGCCGGTCTGGGCACGCGGTTCTTGCCCGCGACGAAGGCGACTCCCAAGGAGATGCTGCCCGTCGTCGACAAGCCGGCCATCCAGTACGTGGTCGAGGAGGCGGTGTCAGCGGGTCTGGCCGACGTTCTGATGGTCACGGGACGCAACAAGCGCCCCCTCGAGGACCACTTCGACCGGAACCACGAGCTGGAGTCCGCCCTCACCCGCAAGGGCGACGAGGAGCGGCTGGCGAAGGTGCAGGAGTCGAGCGAGCTCGCCACCATGCACTACGTCCGGCAGGGCGACCCGCGCGGCCTCGGGCACGCCGTGCTCTGCGCCGCCCCGCACGTGGGGGACGAGCCCTTCGCCGTCCTCCTGGGCGACGACCTGATCGACCCCCGCGACCCCCTGCTCGCCCGGATGCTGGAGGTCCTCACCCAGCGCGGCGGCAGCGTGATCGCGCTGATGGAGGTGGACCCGGCCCAGATCCACCTCTACGGCTGCGCCGCCGTCGAGCCGACCGAGGACGCCGACGTCGTCCGCGTCACCGGTCTCGTGGAGAAGCCGGACCCGGCCGATGCGCCGAGCAGCTACGCCGTGATCGGCCGCTACGTCCTGGACCCGGCCGTCTTCGGCGTCCTCGGCGAGACCGAGCCCGGCCGTGGCGGCGAGATCCAGCTGACCGACGCCCTGGAGACCCTGGCGCGCGACGAGGCCGTGGGCGGGCCCGTGCACGGTGTGGTGTTCAAGGGGCGCCGTTACGACACGGGCGACCGCGGGGACTACCTGCGGGCGATCGTGCGGCTCGCCTGCGAGCGCGAGGACCTCGGCCCCGAGTTCCGCACCTGGCTGCGCGCCTTCGTCGAGGAGACCGCCGAAGCGTGACCGACGGCCACGCCGTGGCGCGTCACCGCGGCGTGACGCGTGGCCGAAGCGGGCCGGACCGCCGAATTTGACCCCTTGCGGCACGGGCCCGTAACCTTGACCGTCGGCGTGTCGTATGGCGCGCCACTCCCCTGAGCACCCTCCTCCCGGTCAGCCGGGAGAGGCCGCTCGTCCATTTCCGGATCACCGCGGGCCCCGGCCCGTGTGAGCGGCTGGCATCAGGGGTCCGTTCCCGAGTGAGAGAGAGATCCGCGTGTACGCCATCGTGCGCAGCGGTGGTCGCCAGCACAAGGTTGCTGTCGGCGACATCGTTGAGGTTGACAAGATTTCCACTGCCAAGGTTGGCGACACGGTCGAGCTCTCGACCCTGCTCGTTGTCGACGGCGACGCCGTGACCAGCGACCCGTGGGTCCTGGCCGGCATCAAGGTCACGGCCGAGGTCGTGGACCACCACAAGGGCGCGAAGATCGACATCCTTCGCTACAAGAACAAGACCGGTTACCGCCGTCGCCAGGGCCACCGCCAGCAGTACACGGCGATCAAGGTCACCGGCATCCCCGCGGCTGCGAAGTAAGGGACTGAGGAGAGATGGCACACAAGAAGGGCGCATCGTCCACTCGGAACGGTCGCGACTCCAATGCTCAGCGGCTCGGCGTGAAGCGCTTCGGCGGTCAGGTCGTCAGCGCCGGTGAGATCCTGGTCCGCCAGCGTGGCACCCACTTCCACCCGGGCTCGGGCGTCGGCCGCGGCGGCGACGACACGCTGTTCGCGCTCAACGCCGGTGCGGTGCAGTTCGGCACCCACCGTGGCCGCAAGGTCGTGAACATCGTTCCGGTCGCCTGATCGGTTCTTTTGCGGAGGCGGACCTCACTTCCCGTACGGGGAAGCGGGTCCGCCTTTCGCGTGTTGACGTAGAGACATTCCGTACTTCCCCGGCGTTCGGCCGGGACCCCCATCAATGGAGGCACACCCATGACCACCTTCGTGGACCGCGTCGAGCTGCACGTCGCCGCGGGTAACGGAGGCCACGGCTGCGCCTCCGTTCACCGGGAGAAGTTCAAGCCGCTCGGCGGCCCCGACGGCGGCAACGGCGGCCGTGGCGGCGACGTGATCCTGGTCGTCGACCAGTCCGTCACCACGCTCCTCGAGTACCACCACTCGCCCCACCGCAAGGCGACCAACGGCAAGCCCGGTGAGGGCGGCAACCGCTCCGGCAAGGACGGCCAGGACCTCGTCCTGACCGTGCCCGACGGCACCGTCGTCCTCGACAAGCAGGGCAACGTCCTCGCGGACCTGGTCGGCGAGGGCACCACGTTCGTGGCCGCCCAGGGCGGCCGCGGCGGCCTCGGCAACGCGGCGCTCGCGTCGGCGCGCCGCAAGGCCCCCGGCTTCGCGCTGCTCGGCGAGCCCGGCGACCTGGGCGACATCGTCCTGGAGCTGAAGACCGTCGCCGACGTGGCCCTGGTGGGCTACCCGAGCGCCGGCAAGTCGTCGCTCATCTCCGTCCTGTCGGCCGCCAAGCCGAAGATCGCGGACTACCCCTTCACCACGCTGGTCCCGAACCTGGGCGTGGTCACCGCCGGCTCGACCGTCTACACGATCGCCGACGTGCCGGGTCTGATCCCGGGCGCCAGCCAGGGCCGCGGACTGGGTCTCGAGTTCCTGCGCCACGTCGAGCGCTGCTCGGTGCTGGTGCACGTCCTGGACACGGCGACGCTGGAGTCGGACCGCGACCCCGTCTCCGACCTCGACGTCATCGAGGAGGAGCTGAAGCAGTACGGCGGGCTCGACGACCGGCCGCGGCTCGTCGTCCTCAACAAGATCGACATCCCGGACGGCCAGGACCTCGCGGACATGATCCGCCCGGACCTGGAGGCCCGCGGCTACAAGGTCTACGAAGCGTCCGCCGTGGCGCGCACGGGTCTGAAGGAGCTGTCCTTCGCCCTGGCCGAGATCGTGGCCAAGGCGCGCGCGGCCAAGCCGAAGGAGGAGGCGACCCGCATCGTCATCCGCCCGAAGGCGGTCGACGACACCGGCTTCACGGTCACGTACGAGGAGGAAGAGGACGTGTACCGGGTGCGCGGCGAGAAGCCGGAGCGCTGGGTCCGCCAGACCGACTTCAACAACGACGAGGCCGTCGGCTACCTGGCCGACCGCCTCAACCGCCTCGGTGTCGAGGACGCGCTGATGAAGGCGGGCGCCCGCGCGGGCGACGGCGTCGCGATCGGCTCCGAGGAGAACGCGGTCGTCTTCGACTGGGAGCCCACGATGATGGCCGGTGCCGAGATGCTCGGCCGCCGAGGCGAGGACCACCGCCTGGAGGCCCCGCGACCGGCCGCCCAGCGCCGCCGCGACAAGGACGCCGAGCGGGATGAGGCACAGCGGGAGTTCGACGAGTTCGACCCCTTCTAGCCGGGCCGAACGGCGCCGCGCCGGACTCCGTCGGAGTCCGGCGCGGCGCCGTTTACGTCCCCGGGAACGACGAGGGGCCCGGCCGTCACCGGCCGGGCCCCTCGTCGTCATGGAACCGTCAGTGGACCCGTTCGGGTTCGGGCTCCGGGTCGTGCTGGGGCTTCGGCTCCGACGCCGACGGCTTCCGCGTGCCCTGCTTGCCGAAGCGGGGCTTCGCGCCGATCAGCGGGAGCGTCAGGATGCCGATGAACATCGGCGCGAACATGTAGCGGGCCAGCGGGGCCGGGTTCGCGGCCACCACCGTCAGCTGCAGCGCCAGCGGGATCGCGATGAGCGCGAGCGGCGTCCAGGTCCGGTTGCGGCGGGAGAACGCCAGCACGACCGCGTACGCCGCGTAGCACCAGATCGCACCCCGGAACAGCAGCCACTGGAGCTGCGGCGTCTTGCTGGCCATCCACGTGAAGTACGCCGCGTCGTTCAGCGTCTCCGACAGCGGACGGATCTTGAGCAGCGGGCGGTACGGGCTGTCCTTCATGTCTTCGTTCCAGTCCGCCCAGCCGAAGAGGTTCTTCGGCACCGCCGGCGGGCTGATCAGCGTGTGGCCCATCATCTCCCGCGGCCCGGGGAACGGGGACCAGGCGATGTGCGAGCGGCACAGGCGCGCCGCGATCATCTGGTCCGGCGTGCGCTTCATGGTCCGCACCCACAGGTCGATCAGCTCGCTGTTGAGCCTCGCCGCCGCCTTGCGGTTCATCGGCTTCTGCATCGCCCAGTCGGCGTTGTAGCAGTTCGCCGCGCGCCCGCTCCAGTGGTCCATCGGAGCGACCTTCGCCATCAGCTCCTTGTCGGCCTTGGTGAAGGTCTGCGGGACCTTGCCGTAGACCACAGCGATGTCCGCGTAGTTCATCGCGTACACCTGGTCCTTGGTGGGCGTCTGCACCCCCATGGCCGGGTAGATCACGGTGTTGAGGACCGCCGCGATGAGCACCGGCACGACGGTCGCGAACAGCAGCCAGCGCCGCATCTTCGGCAGGACGAGCAGCAGCACCGGAACGGCGATGACGGCGACGAGCAGGCCGTTGTTCCGGAAGATCCCCATGCACACGAAGCCGAGGAAGAGGACCGCGATCTCGTTGCGGAACGCCTTGTCCCGGACGGACTGTTCGCCCCGCATGCGCCGTGCCGCGAGGCGGCCGGCCGCGCCGAAGGCGAGGATCCCGCCGATGGCGAAGGGCACGTCCTTCCACACGAACACGGTGAAGGCGCCGATGGAGGGCAGCACCGCGCACGCGATCGCGGCCGTCGCACTCCACTTGCCCCGTACGCCGAACTGGCGCAGCGTCACCGTCACATAGGCGAGGGACGCGGCCATCGCCACGGTCTGCAGGAAGGTGAGCGCGGCGAGGTCACCGGTGATCTGGAGCGAGAGCCACACCAGGCCGTCGTAGGCCACCGAGTGGTTCGACATCCAGTGGCCGGTGGTGACGTGCCAGACGTACGAGATGGAGTCGTAGCTCATCCCGCCCGGGTAGAAGGCCGCCCACCAGACCAGGAAGACGACCTGGGTGACGGCGTACACCGCGAGGGGCAGCCGCCGCTGAGCCGGGATCCGTTCCAGCCGCTCGCTCACGTAGGGAATGGTCGGCAGTCTCAACGCTTCTCCGCGGGATCGGTGGACGTTCGGTCGGGGTACGCCAGTTCCAGCATCCGTCGGATCACGCGCTCGGAGGCGTGGCCGTCGTCGAGGTCGCAGAAGACGTCCCGGAACTCACCGTATGCCTCGGTGTATCCGGCGCTGATGCGCTCGATGTCGGCCAGGGCCTCGATGAGTTCGTCGGAGGTCTGGAGCAGCGGGCCGGGAGCACGCTTCTCGAAGTCGAAGTAGAAGCCGCGGAGCTGGTCCCGGTAGTACTCGAGGTCGTACGTGAAGAAGAGCATCGGCCGTCCCGTGTTCGCGAAGTCGAACATCAGGGAGGAGTAGTCCGTGATCAGCACGTCGGTGATCAGGAACAGTTCGGCGATGTCGGGGTAGCTGGAGACGTCGTAGACGAAGCCGTCGCCCGCGCCGGGGACGGCGTCGACGATGTTCGAGTGCTTGCGGACCAGCAGGACGTGGTCCTCGCCCAGTCGCGCGGCGGCCTTCTCGACGTCCAGGCGCAGATCGAACTTGTAGTTGCCCGCCTGGTAGAACTGGTCGTCCCGCCAGGTCGGCGCGTACAGCACGACCTTCTTGCCCTCGGGCAGACCGATCCGCTCGCGCACGGCGCGCGTCACGTCCTCCGTCTTGTCGGACAGCAGGACGTCGTTGCGCGGGTAGCCGGACTCCAGGATCTCCCCGTCGTACCGGAACGCCCGCTTCATGATGGGCGTCGAGAAACGGTTGGGGGAGACGAGGAAGCTCCAGCTCGGCGTCTCCTCGGCGACCTTGGAGAGGTACTTGCGGTCGGCGAACTGCACGCTGTCGATGTCGTGACCGATCCGCTTGAGCGGGGTGCCGTGCCACGTCTGCACGATCACCTGGCCGTCGCGGCGCCTGATCCAGTGCGGCAGGTGGGTGTTGGTGACGATGAAGCGGCTGCGGCCCAGGGCCTCGTACCACTCGCGGCTCCACCGGCGGATGACCTTGACGCCCTCCGGGATGTGGGCCCGGCGGTCCTCCACGACCCACACGTGCTCCAGGTCCGAGCCCTGGCGCAGCAGCTCCTCGTAGACCGCGCGCGGCGAGTCGGAGTACTGGCGGCCGGAGAAGGACGCGTAGAGCACGGTGTCCCGCAGGGGCGCGGTGCGCGCCTCGGCGTACAGCTTGGTCCGCAGCTCGCGCTGGCGGTACCAGCCGAACTCCTCCGTGCCGAGGTCGGGGGCGGCCTCGACGAGCAGCCGGTCGTAGAAGCGGTGCGTGAGGGTGTAGTCCCGGCCGCGGACGGTGAAGCCGACCGGCAGCTGGGGCAGGGAGGCCGGAACGACCCGGAGGGGTACCTCGAAGCGGCTCTCGGCGGTGCGGGCGAAGAGGTACCAGCGGCCCTGGCGCAGCGGGACCTCGGTGATCCCGGTGGGGACGGGCAGGAAGTCGGCCCGGAACACGCCGTCCTCGACGGTGACCGGGTGGGCGTGCTCCTCCGCGTGGCGGCTGTGGCGCAGCACCAGCTCGACCGGCTCGTCCACGGTGGCGGGCACGGAGCCCTCCAGGACGATCCGGCCCTCGGGGGTGACGGTGACGGTGCCGACCATGGGCTGGACCGGCTGGGTGCGCAGCACCAGACGGCCGACACCGTCGTTGGTCACGGCGACGGCCCGGGTGCCCCAGGGGGCGGTGGCGTCCGCGGTGACCGGGTGCTGGCGGCCCAGGTCGCCGTGCTTGTCGTCCACCGCGACCGGGAACTTCCGGCCTCCGGCGAGGACCAGCTCGGCCGACCACTTGTCGGTGACCTCGGGGTTCTCCGAGTCGCGTCCCTCGACGTCCAGGTCGGCGAGCGGGACCCGTACGGAGAACTCCTGGGCGCCCGAGGCCGCGGCCGTCCGGGTGACCGGGTACTCCCGCTTGGTGCCGGAGGTCGCGTGCGTCAGGCGCAGCGTGGCGGCGGTGCCGGCCGCCGCGGCCTCGTGGCCGAGGACACCGGTCAGCTCGATCGCGCCGTCCACGGCGCGGTGGGCGCTCAGCCGGGCGCGCACCCGGTCGACGCGGACGTAGAGGTGGCTGTCGACGACGTACGGCACGACCCGGACGTCGTCCTCCACCCAGTACTGGGCCGGGCTCTCGGCGTTGCCGCTCTCGCCGGCCTTGAGGCGCGTACGGCGTACCACGCCCTGCTGCACGGTGGCGACGGTCAGCCGCCAGACACCGTCGCGCCAGCCGCCGCGTGCCTTGAGCTTGCCCGGGTCGAGGTCGAGGGCGAAGCCCGACCAGTCGTAGTTGTGCAGCGACTGGCCCGAGGTCTGGGTGGCCTTGGGCGCCTGGGTGCGGCTGGGGCGGACGAGCACGGTGCGGCGGCTGCCGGTCTCGCGCAGCATGAGGACGCGCAGCGCCGGCCGGGGCTTCTCGGCCGAGAGGTTGCGGATGTAGGCGTGGCCGTCGATGTGCAGCCGGCCGTCGCGCCAGATGACCTCTTCGACGCGGGCGCGGGCCGAGAAGTCGGAGTCGACGCGGAGGACCTGGCGCGGGACGTCGCCCTTGGCCCGGTCGATGACCGGGTAGTCGGCGAAGTGGCGCAGACCCTGGCGGGTCACGGGGACCGCGCGGCCGGTCTCGCGCTCGAAGGCGAGGAGGTCGAGGAGCTCCTCCAGGCGGCCTTCGGAGATCAGGTGGCACTTCAGCCGCAGCGAGACGGTCAGCCGCGGCATGATCCGCGGGTCGACCCGGCTGAGGAAGTCGGCGGCCCCGGACATGAACAGCGTGCGGAACTCGTCACCCGCCTCGTCGAGGACGCCCATGAACAGGGGCAGCTCGTCGCTGACGAAGATCTCGTCGTACCAGCGCTTGTGCTCCGCGTACGTCTCGCCGGGCTGGGAGGCCAGGAAGCGGCTCACGGAGTCGCACGAGCGGATCCGGTCGCGGACGTTGACCGGCTCGGTGCGGCGCTGGGTGATCGACGGGGCGCCGCCGGTCCGCTGGCGCCACAGGTAGATGGGGGCGCCGAGCACGTCCACGGAGGAGGCCCGGAAGTGAGCCGGAAGGGTGACCGGGGCGTCCTCGTAGAGGATGCCGGGGAACTCGAACGCGTGACGGTCCCAGAACGACCGGCGGAAGACCTTGTTCCAGGCGGTGCGGTCGTAGACGAGGGCCTTGTCACGGGTGATGTGCGTCCGCGTGCGGTCCGTGCCCAGGCGCTTCTCGTGGAGCGGCGAGGGAAGGACCTCGCCGGCCTTGAGGAGGTTCACGTTTCCGCTGACGAAGTCGGAGCCGCTCTTCTCCAGGCTGGCGATGCAGCGCTCGTAGGCGTCCGGCAGGACGATGTCGTCGCTGTCGACGAACGCGAGGAACTCGGTGCCGGCGGTGAGATGCGCGACACCGGTGTTCCGGGCGGGGCCCAGCCCCTTGTTCTCCTGCTCGACCACACGGAAACGCGCGTCCTTCGCCGCCCAGCGTCGTGCGATCGCGAGGCTGCCATCGGAGGAACCGTCATCGACGACGATGGCTTCCCAGTCGGTGAACGTCTGGTCGACGAGCGACTGCAGACACTCGTCGAGAAAGAGCTCCACGTTGTAAACGGGAACGACTACTGACAGGCGGGGAGGCATGGGGGTACTGCGCCTTTCCTCAAGGTGTTCGTTCGTGACGGCGGCGGCCGGGCTCGCCGGACACGGTAGCTCTAGCCTCGTGCGGGAGGGCTCGGGCGCTCCGTGGGGAGCGCCACCGGCGGTACATTCTCCTGGTTCAGGAAGACCTTTCGCACCACACGCTCCGCGGCGAAACCGTCGTCGAACTCACAGAAACGTCTGCGGAACTCCGCCCGCGCCTTGGCGGACGCCTCGTCCGACCAGCGTCCGGAGAGGAAGACGTCGAGCAGGTCCTCCTCGGTTTCCACCACGGGGCCCGGAGATTCGACGTGGATGTCGAAGTAGGTGCCGCGGGTGGCGCGGTAGACCTCCCAGTCGTTGGCGAAGACCACGATGGGCCGGTCCAGGTGCGCGTAGTCGAACATCAGCGAGGAGTAGTCCGTCAGCAGGCAGTCGGCCGCGAGGTACAGCTCCTCGACCGAGGGGTAGCCGCTGACGTCGACGATGCCGTGGCCGGCCGCGCCGCCGTCCGCGGGTGCTTCCAGGTGGAAGTAGTGGGCGCGCGACAGGACGGTGTAGCCCTCGCCGAGCTGGTGGGCGAAGCGCTCCAGGTCCAGCATCGGGCGGGGGCCGGCGTGGTAGTCGCGGTGGGTCGGCGCGTAGAGCACGACCGTCGAGCCGGCGGGCACGCCGACCTTCTCGCGGGCCTTCGCCCGGTCCTTCTCGGTGGCGTTCACGAGGACGTCGTTGCGCGGGTAGCCGTAGTCCAGCGGGGTGTACTCGGCGGGGTAGGCGCGGTCCCAGATCGCGGTGGTGAAGCTGTTCGCCGAGATGCTGTAGTCCCAGCGGTCGACCCGCCGCATCAGCGACTTCATGTCGAGGTCGCCCTGGGCCACGGGGTAGTCGGCCAGGTCCACGCCCATGCGCTTCAGCGGGGTGCCGTGGTGCGTCTGCACGTGGATCTGGCCCGGCCGCTTGACGACGCGAGTGGGGAAGTTCACGTTGTTCACGAAGTACTTGCCCCGGGCCATCGCGCGCCAGAAGGCGAAGGAGCCGGGGTGGACGACGTTCGTGCCGGGCGGCGGGGTGTTGCGCGCGCCGGGCTTCAGGATCCAGGTCGTCCTGACCTTGGGGGCCAGTTCGAGGAGCTTCTGGTGGACCGCCGCCGGGTTGCAGGCGTAGTCGGTGTTCCAGTACGCGGCGAAGACGGCGACGTCGTTCTGGACCGGCAGCATGCGCTGGGCGCGGTAGTAGCCGGCCAGGACGGCCGTGCGCAACGGCTTGCGCAGCTTGCGCGGGGCCTTGCGCAGCTTGCGGGCCGACCGGTAGGCGCCGCGGGCGGCCTTGCGCAGCGGCACGGGCAGCCGGGTGGCGACCTTGCGGGCCGTGGACGTCGAGCCCTGCGGCGGTGTGTATCCGGCGGGGCGGTGGGCGCGCTCGGCGGCCAGGCAGCGGGTGCGGAACTCCTCGCGGGCGTCGTCCGGGAGCCGGCCGGGGGAGCGCTCGATCACCCGGAGGTGCGTCAGCATGCGCTCGAAGAGGGCGCCGTGCCAGCGCTCGAACTGCGGGTGCTCGGCCAGGAAGGCGAACACCAGCTCGTACTGGTCGAAGACGTCGAAGTGCTTGCGGCTCCTGCTGTGCAGGATGCTGCCCTGGCGCCGCTGGCGGTAGTGGACGCAGACCCGGGGGAGGACGGCGATCCGCTCGGCGGCCACCATGACCGGGTAGGTCCAGGGGGTGTCCTCGTAGTAGCCCGTGGGGTACTCGAAGCCCCAGCGCTCCACGAACTCGCGGCGGTACGCCTTGTTCCAGGCGACCTGGAGCAGGCCGAGGAGCTCGGGCTTCTCGTCCAGCGTGAAGGCGCCCCGGGGGCTCTCGGCGAGGACCGCGGCCTTCGCGTTGGGGGTGATCCGGCCGTCCCAGTGGGTGCGGGAGTAGTCGAAGACCAGCAGGTCGGGGTCCTCGGTGTCCTCCAGGCGCCGGGCGATCGCCTGCAGGGCGCCGGGCAGCATGGTGTCGTCGCTGTCCAGGAAGAGCAGGTACGTGCCCCGGGCGCGGGCCATTCCGGCGTTGCGGGCGCGGCCCAGGCCGACGTTGGCGGCGAGCTGGACCGCGACGACCCGCGAGTCCAGCGCGGCGTACTCGTCCATGATCTCGCCGCAGGCGTCGGGCGAGGCGTCGTTGACGGCGATGACCTCGAAGTCCCCGAAGGACTGGCTCAGCACGGAGTCGAGGCAGTCGCGCAGAAACGCCTCGACGCCGTACGCCGGCACGATGATGCTGAACCGGGGTACGGCGGGCCGATCTGCTGCTTGCGTAGGAGTCATGTGGCTACCAGAGGAGGTTCAGCGGGGCGGCCGGACCGCGTCCGGCCGCCCCGGGAGGACGATCACGGAGTGGAGGTCAGGGCGTAGCCGAGCAGGCGGCGGACCGCCGCCGACTGGCGCTGCCGCAGGGCTCCGGGAAGCAGCGTCAGCGCGTGCAGACGCATGGACAGGTGCCGGCGGGCGGCCTTCGCGGCCTTCGGCCAGCCGTGCCGGTCGAGGTCGTCGGCGACCTCGTTGAAGAACCGTACGGCCTCGCCGAAGCGGGCGCCGGTCATGGCCTCGGCGGAGGAGAGGCTGCCGGAGTGGCGGCGGTAGCGGAACGCCGTCGCCGGGTCCACCACCAGCTTCTCGCCGCGCCGGATCAGCTCGATGATCAGCGCGAGGTCCTGGATGACCGAGAGGTCCTCGCGGAAGCTGATCTCCTTGACGATGTCGGCGCGCCAGGCGATCGAGGGGAAGTACAGCCAGTTGCCGCCGAGCAGGTTGGCGGCGAGCGGCTCCCCGGAGAGGACCAGGCGGTTCCCGTTGTTCTTCGGCGCGTACAGCCGCCGCTTGACCTCGTCGCCGAGCGTGGTCGAGGGGTTGCCGTGCTCGTCGATGACCTCGACGCCCGGCTGGTAGATCGCCGCGTCGGGGACGGCGGCCACGGCCGCGCGGATCGTGGCCACGTAGACGGGCATCAGCAGGTCGTCGCTGCCGAGCATGGTGAAGTGGGTGGACTCCACCAGCTCCACGCACTTGCGGAAGTTCTTGGTGATGCCGAGGTTGCGCTCGTTGCGCTCGTAGCGCACCCGGCTGTCGCCGAGGGAGGCGAACCACTCGGGGACGCCCTCCTCGCGGCCGTCGTCGACGACGGTCAGCCGCCAGTCCTTGTCGGTCTGGTCGAGCACGCTGCGGACGGCGGCCTGGAGCAGACCGGTGTCGCCGTAGTGCGGCAGCATGATGTCGAGCGTCTCCACAGCGGTCACCTGCCCTTGTGCGCGGGGCCGAGGGCGGAGCGGCGGCTCAGCGCCAGCAGCAGGATCATGCCGATGCGGCCGAGGTAGAGCGTGGCCTTCCAGGGGGACTGGCTGGGCGTGCCGGTCGCGCGGGGACGCATGGCGACCGGGACCTGCTCGATGCGGTAGCCGGCCCGGACCACGGCGATGGTGCTCTCCACCGTGTCGCCGAGGTACTCGACGGGGTACCAGTGCGCGAACACGTCGATGAGGTCGCGGTTGCAGGCGCGGAAGCCGGAGGTCACGTCGGTGAGCTTCGACTTGGCCATGCGCGAGAGCCAGAACGCGAGGACGAGCATCGCCCACTTGCGCGGGCCGCGGGTCTCGTACTCTCCCGTGCCGGCGAAGCGCGCGCCGATGACCAGGTCGGACCGGCCCAGGCGCTCCAGCAGCTCCGGAACGTTGCGCGGGTCGTGCTGGCCGTCGGCGTCGACCTGGATGGCGACGTCGTAGCCGCGGTCGTGCGCGTAGCGGTAGCCCGCGCGCATTGCGCCGCCGACACCGAGGTTGTACGGCAGGGTCAGCACGGTCGCGCCGGCGTCACGGGCCACGGCGGACGTGTTGTCGGCGGAGCCGTCGTCCACGACGAGGACGTCGACGCCCGGAAGCGTGGTGTGGACCTCCTTGACGACGTCGGCGACGCCGTCGGCCTCGTTCCACGCGGGCATGATGATCAGTACGCGCTTGCCGTCGATCACTTGCCGGCCCCCTGCTCACCCGAGTCGGCCATCTCCGCGGCCGACGCCTCCTGGGCGGCCGCGGCCTGCGACCGCAGTTCCCGTACGTCCAGTCGCAACAGCGCGACCTCCTCCGACAGCGTCCGGCCCTCCTCCTCGAGGTGGCCGACCTCCCAGCTGAGCTGGAGACAGACGATGAACAGGAACGCCACGCTCAGGAACAGGATGAGACTGACACCCGACGCGACGCCCACGGCGCGGGCGACGGAGTCGAGCAGTGACGGGAAGAAGCCGAGCGGGATGATCACCAGGCCGGTGATCACCCAGAGGAACGCGTACTTCTCCTTGAGCTTGCGCCGACGCAGCAGCTCGACGATGCACGCGACCAGAATGACTCCGGTGACCGAAGTCAGCATCCACAACTTCATGCCGGACTCCGGTGTATCGGACGACTCATGGAAAGGGCCTGTCTACTCTTCCGGGCTGAGCGGCTGGGAGAAATGAGCCGCTTGAATTGCAGTCCACTGTCCGCCGCGATGGTTACGGAGAGTGAGGGAATGGTGATCATTCCTATGAGTGCACCGAACGGTAGCCTACACGAGAGCGGAGGGCGAGAATCATGCTGGTGACGACCGCGAGCGACCCCGCGGCGTAGGCGATCTCGACCCTCGTGCGCAGTTCGAGCGGACTGAGAGTGACCGCCACCAGGACGACCGTCCCCACGATCCACGCCATCAGCTGCTGCCGCGCGCCGCCGCTCGTGAGCAGTGCCTGCCCCAGCACCATGGCCAGCATGTACAGCGTCGTGCCGATCGAGAGCCACGCGAAGTCCAGCGGTCCGAGGACGTCCGGCGCACCGAAGAGGACGGGCAGCATCAGCGGCCCGAGCGCCACCGCGCAGAGCCCGCCGGCCACGCCCAGACCGGCCGTGATCGCCGCCGCCCGCAGGAGCAGCCGCCGGTAACCCTGCGTGTCGCCCTCGGCGGCCGCCGAGGAGAGCCCCGCCAGCAGCGACACCTGGAACGCGCCGAAGACGAAGAGCGGGACCCGGGCGAGCACCAGCGCCGCGAGGAGCGCGGTGACCAGCGCGTTGTCGTCCGTCGCGATCAGCTTCGTACTGATCACCGCGATGTTGACCAGCAGCTGGGCGAGCAGCGTCGAACCGACCAGCAGCCCCAGGTGTTCGATCAGCTCACGCCAGTGCGCCGCCGAGCCCGGACGGGCCCCCTGGAACACCGGCCGGAGCGTGACGAGCACCGCGATCAGCGGGGCCACCGTCAGCACCGCCGCGAAGGCGAAGACCGACCGGACACCCGCCAGCGCCAGCGCCAGCGACATCACGATCCGCAGACCGCCGTCCAGACCGAGCTGGACGCCGTACGCCCGGAACCGGCCGAGCCCCGCCAGCACGCCACGGGTGACGTGCGCGAAGGCCAGCGCGGCGAAGGCCCCGCCCAGGGCGTACACCAGGCCGATGTCGCCGTGGAAGAAGAGGTCCGCGAGCCGCCGCCCGAACAGCGCCAGCGGCACGAGGACCACGGCGAGCAGCCCGAAGGACAGCGCGGCGCCCCGGCGCAGCACCGGCAGCGCCCCGTCCCCGGCCACGACGCGCGAGGCGACGACCCGGGTGATCTCCTGCTCGACCGGGAAGAACAGGCCCAGCCCGATGGAGAAGACCACCGTCCACAGGACGGAGAAGCTCGCCATGTCGTCCACGGCGAGCGTGTGGCCCGCCGCGGCGAGGTGGACGTAGCTCGCGACGCCGAGGACGGCGGTGCCCGCTCCGACGAAGGCCGTGCCCTGGGGGAGCGCCGTGGTGATGCGGTCCAGCAGGCTCACACGCTCGGCCGTCCGCCGAGGGCCGTCGACCGCAGCGCCTCGGCGAGCTGGTCGCGCCAGTGCGGCTGCGCGGCGACGCCCGCCTCGGCCCACCGCTCGTGCGCCAGGACGCTGTACGAGGGACGGCGCGCCGGCCGTACGAACTTCTCCGAGGTGGTCGGCCGCACCCGCTCCGGGTCCAGGCCGGTCAGCTCGAAGGCGGCCCGCGCCAGGTCGAACCAGGTCGCCGTGTCCGTCGCCGTGCCGTGGTAGACGCCGGCCGGGGCCTTGCCCGCCACCGCCGCCTCGCCCAGGTCCCGCAGCTGACGGGCGAGCGCGAGGGTCCAGGTCGGCTGGCCGCGCTGGTCGTCGACGACGTCGACGCTCTCGCGCGACTGGGCGAGCCCGAGCATGGTGGAGACGAAGTTGCGGCCGTGCGCGCCGTACAGCCACGCCGTGCGCACCACGTAGCCGCGCTCGGGCAGCAGCTCGGCGACGGCGACCTCGCCGGCCAGCTTGCTCCGGCCGTAGGCGTTCACCGGCGCGGTCGGGGCGTCGTGCTCGTACGGCCGGTCGGCGTCGCCCGGGAAGACGTAGTCCGTGGAGACCTGGAGCAGGACGGCGCCCTGTTCGGCGCAGGCCCCGGCGAGGACGCGGACGCCCTCGCCGTTGATCCGGGTCGCCGCCGCCTCGTCGGCCTCGGCGCCGTCGACGTCGGTCCAGGCCGCCGCGTTGACCACGACGTCGTGCCCGGCGACGGCCGTGCGGACCGCCTCCGGGTCGGTGATGTCCAGCTCATGCCGGGTGAGCGCCGTGACGGACTCCGCCCCGCTCTCCCGCAGGACCTCGGTCAGGTCGCGGCCGAGCATCCCGGCCGCGCCCGTGATCAGCCAGCGCGTCATGCGGACAGCGCCGCCTTCGCCTTGAGCGGCTCCCACCAGGAGCGGTTCTCGCGGTACCAGGCGACGGTGTCGGCCAGGCCCTGCTCGAAGGTGACGAGGGGGGTGTAGCCGAGCTCGTCGCGGATCTTGGCGATCGACAGGGAGTAGCGCAGGTCGTGACCCTTGCGGTCGGCGACGTGCTCGACCATGTCCCAGCCGGCGCCGCAGGCGTCCAGGAGCATGCCGGTGAGCTCCTTGTTGGTCACCTCGGTGCCGCCGCCGATGTGGTACACCTCACCCGCCCGGCCGCCGCGCAGCACCATCTCGATGCCCCGGCAGTGATCGGAGACGTGCAGCCAGTCACGGATGTTCAGGCCCTCGCCGTACAGCGGCACCTTCTTCCCGTCCAGCAGGTTCGTGGTGAACAGCGGGATCATCTTCTCGGGGAAGTGGTACTGCCCGTAGTTGTTGGAGCAGCGCGTGACGACGACGTCCATGCCGTGCGTGCGGTGGTACGAGAGCGCCAGCAGGTCCGAGCCGGCCTTGGAGGCCGAGTACGGGGAGTTCGGCGCGAGCGGCCAGTCCTCCGTCCAGGAGCCCTCGGCGATGGAGCCGTAGACCTCGTCCGTGGAGACGTGCACGAAACGCCCGACGCCGTGACGTTTGGCGGCGTCCAGGAGGACCTGCGTACCCAGCACGTTCGTGGTGACGAACGGGGAGGAGTCCATGATCGAGCGGTCCACGTGGGACTCGGCAGCGAAGTGCACGACGGCGTCCTGGCCGCGCATCACGTCGTCGACGACTCCGGGGTCGCGGATGTCGCCGTGGACGAAGGTGTAACCCGCCTTGTCGGCCACCGGCAGGAGGTTCGCCTCATTGCCCGAATAGGTCAGGTTGTCCAGGACCGTGACATGGGCGTTTTCGCCCGAGGGCAGTTCTCCGAGAAGGAGTGCCCGCACGAATTGAGAACCGATGAAGCCGGCGCCGCCGGTGACGAGAATCTTCATAAGGGGCGCCATTCTATGGTCTCCCCGTCGTCTCCTGTTCAGTGGCCGGTGTCACCGGTGCGGTGGCGGCGGGGACCCCGGGGCTGTCGTAGGCTGCGGGACCATGCGTGGAATTTTGCTTGCCGGTGGTACCGGCTCCCGGCTCTGGCCGATCACCCGTGCCGTGTCGAAGCAGCTGATGCCGGTCTTCGACAAGCCGATGATCTACTACCCGCTGTCGACCCTCGTGATGGCCGGCCTGCGGGACATCCTGGTCATCACCGGCCCCGAGGAGCGCCCGCAGTTCGAGCGGCTGCTCGGCGACGGTTCGGACTGGGGTCTGAACATCCAGTTCGCCACGCAGGAGCGCCCGGCCGGCATCGCCGAGGCGTTCGTCATCGGCGAGGAGTTCATCGGCGACGAGCCCGTCGCGCTCATCCTCGGCGACAACATCTTCCACGGCGTCGGCCTCGGCCGGCAGCTGGCCGACTTCCAGCGGCCCGAAGGCGGTGTGGTCTTCGCCCACGCCGTCTCCGACCCCACCGCCTACGGCGTGGTCGACTTCGACGAGCAGGGCCGTGCCCGCTCCATCGAGGAGAAGCCCGCGAACCCGAAGTCCCGCTACGCCGTCCCCGGCCTCTACTTCTACGACAGCCGTGTCGTGGAGGTCGCCAAGGGCCTCAAGCCGAGCGCCCGGGGCGAGCTGGAGATCACGGACGTCAACAAGTACTACCTCGAGCGCGAGGAGCTCCAGGTCTCCGTCCTCGACCGGGGCACCGTCTGGCTGGACACCGGAACCTTCCAGTCCCTCGTCCAGGCGTCCGAGTACGTGCGCGTCGTCGAGGAGCGCCAGGGCATGAAGATCGGCTGCCTCGAAGAGGCCGCCTGGCGGGCCGGATTCATCGACGACGATCAGCTGCGCGCCCTCGCGGAGCCGCTGACCAAGAGCGGTTACGGCGACTATCTGCTGAATCTTCTCAAGTACGAGGCATAGCCGCTCCGTATTCGAGGCGTCACCGCACTGATATCGCACCGATATAAGGACTCCGCAATGAAGGTCAATCCCCTTGGCATCGAGGGTGCCTGGGAATTCGTACCGCAGCAGCACGGCGACGCCCGTGGGCTCTTCCTCGAGTGGTACAAGGCGGACCGGCTCGCCGAGGCCGTCGGCCACCCGCTCGGTCTGAAGCAGGCCAACATGTCGGTCTCGGCGGCCGGCGTCCTGCGCGGCATCCACTTCGCCGACGTCCCGCCCGGCCAGGCCAAGTACGTGACCTGCGTGCGCGGTGCCGTGCTCGACGTCATCGTCGACGTGCGGGTCGGCTCGCCGACCTTCGGTCAGTGGGAGGCCGTGCGCCTCGACGAGCAGGAGCGCAACGCCGTCTACCTCTCCGAGGGCCTCGGCCACGGCTTCTGCGCGCTCACGGACGACGCGACCGTCGCCTACCTCTGCTCCGAGGGGTACGCCCCCGAGCGCGAGCGGACCGTGTACCCCCTCGACCCGGCGATCGGCATCGAGTGGCCGGTGACCGGCGAGCCCGAGCTGTCCCCCAAGGACGCGCAGGGGCCCACGCTCGCCGAGGCGCGCGAGGCGGGCATCCTGCCGGTCTACGACGACTGCCTGGCGTTCCGCCGCTCGCTCGCCACCCCCGGCGACTGAACCGGCGCACGACCGGTCGTACAGCCGTACGGTGACGGCCCGGCAGCCCCGCGAGGGGCCGCCGGGCCGTTCGCGTACGGGTTAGGCTGCCCGGATGACCTGGCTCATCACCGGCGGCGCCGGTTACATCGGTTCCCATGTCATCGCGTCCATGACCGAGGCGGGCGAGCGGGTCGTCGTCGTGGACGATCTCAGCGGCGGCGACGCCGCCCGGGTCCCCGACGGCGTGCCGCTGGAGCGGGGCACCGTCCTCGACCGCCCCTTCCTCGACCGCGTCCTGCGCGAGCACGGTGTCCACGGCATCGTCCACCTCGCCGCGAAGAAGGCCGTCGGCGAGTCCGTCGAGCGTCCCCTCTTCTACTACGAGGAGAACGTGACGGGCCTTCAGGTCCTGCTGTCGGCCGCCGTCGACGCCGGAGTCCGCGCCTTCGTCTTCTCCTCCTCGGCCTCCGTCTACGGCACGCCCGACGTCGACCTCGTCACCGAGGAGACGCCGTGCCTGCCGCTGAGCCCGTACGGCGAGACCAAGCTGGCCGGCGAGTGGCTGGTCCGCGCCACGGGCCGCGCCCACGGCATGTCCACCGCCTGTCTGCGCTACTTCAACGTCGCCGGCGCCGGCGCGCCCGCCCTCGCCGACACCGGCGTCTTCAATCTCGTACCGATGGTCTTCGAGCGGCTCGCCGCCGGGCTGCCGCCCCGGATCTTCGGCGACGACTACGAGACGCCCGACGGCACGTGCGTCCGCGACTACATCCACGTCGCCGACATCGCCGACGCCCACCTCGCCGTGGCCCGGCGGCTCGACGAGCGCGCGGAGGCCGGCCAGGGCGGCGACCTGACCTTCAACATCGGCAGCGGCGAGGGCGTCTCGGTACGGGAGATGATCGACCTCATCGGCGAGATCACCGGTCTCGACGCGACACCCGAGATCGTCGACCGCCGCCCCGGAGACCCGGCCAAGGTCGTCGCCTCCGCCGAGCGGATCGGCGCCGAGCTGGGCTGGAAGGCCCGCCATGACGTCCGCTCCATGATCGCCTCGGCCTGGGAGGGCCGCGTCCACCCAGCGGAATAGCCGGGCGGGCGCGGTCGCCGCTCGCGTAGATTGCCAGGCGGCCGCGGTACGTCGGGTGAGCCCGCGCGCGTGCGGGCCCGGAGGCGGACCGAGCCCCCGGTACGCGGCGGGACGTGCGCGGCGCGGTGGGGCGAAGACGAGTGAGGACGACGCAGGTGACAGTGGCAAGGCAGTACGTGACGGAAGCCCGCAGGGTCGTCGTCAAGGTCGGTTCGTCCTCCCTGACCACCGCGTCCGGCGGCCTCGACGCCGACCGCGTGGACGCCCTCGTCGACGTCCTCGCCAAGGTCCGCAGCGGCGGTGAGCGGGAGGTCGTGCTCGTCTCCTCCGGAGCCATCGCCGCCGGCCTCGCCCCGCTCGGCCTCACCCGCCGCCCGAAGGACCTCGCCCGCCAGCAGGCCGCGGCCAGCGTCGGCCAGGGACTCCTCGTCGCCCGTTACACCGCCTCCTTCGCCCGCTACGGCGTCCGCGTCGGCCAGGTGCTCCTCACCACCGACGACACCAGCCGCCGCGCGCACTACCGCAACGCCTACCGGACCCTGGACCAGCTCCTCGCCATGGGCGCCCTGCCGGTCGTCAACGAGAACGACACCGTCGCCACGGACGAGATCCGCTTCGGCGACAACGACCGGCTCGCGGCCCTCGTCGCCCATCTCGTCCGTGCCGACCTGCTGGTGCTCCTCTCGGACGTCGACGGGCTCTACGACGGCGACCCGGCCAAGCCCGGCACCTCACGGATCGCCGAGGTCACCGGACCCTCGGACATCGCGCACGTCGAGATCGGCTCGGCCGGCAAGGCGGGCGTCGGAACCGGCGGCATGGTCACCAAGGTCGAGGCGGCCCGGATCGCGGCCGCCGCCGGGATCCCGGTCGTCCTGACCTCGGCGAGCCGCGCCGCCGACGCCCTGAGCGGCCGCGACACCGGGACGTACTTCCACCGCACCGGCCGCCGCTCCGCCGACCGGCTCCTCTGGCTCGCCCACGCCTCCACCCCGCAGGGCTCCCTGACCCTGGACGACGGAGCCGTACGCGCCGTCGTCGACGGGAAGAAGTCCCTCCTGGCCGCCGGGGTCGCCGCCGTCGAAGGGGAGTTCGTGGCCGGCGACCCGGTGGAGCTGCGGGACACCGCCGGGCGGCCCGTCGCCCGCGGCCTGGTCAACTTCGACGCCAAGGAGATGCCCCGCATGCTCGGCCGGTCCACCCACGAACTCGCCAGGGAACTCGGGCCGGAGTACGAGCGGGAGGTCGTGCACCGCGACGACCTGGTGGTCGTCCGGCCCTGACCGGAACCGTCCGCTCCGAAAGCTGTGGGGATCCCGCGACGAAACGGCCGAAAGTCCGGTCATCCCGTGGAGACCTTCACCAAAACCGCCCCACGTACGCCCCCGGGCTGGTCAACTTTGTCTCGGGGGCAAGACAAGGCGGGGTACAGCACCACACGCATCACAACAGGAGGCCGCCGGTGAGACGAGCGCGCCCAGGGGCAGTGCCCCGCGGGACGGCCGAACGCGCCCTGACGAGTGTCGAGGCCGGAGCCGACTTCGACGTGGAGGAGAACGGGACCGAGGCCCAGGCACCGGAGAAGAGGACCCGCGAGACACGCGGCGAGGAGCGGGAGGTGTCCAAGCTCTGGCACATCACGCTCAGCGTCTCGGGTGCCGAGGCCCCGCTGAAGGAGGTCCGCCGGGGCCTGGAACAGCTGGCGCACGACCACCCCTTCCTCCTGACCAGTCGCTACGCCAACGATCACGCGGAGATCCGCTACTGGGAAGAGGCCCGTGACCTGCACGACGCGGCCGCGGTCGCGCTGCGGCTGTGGGGCGAGCACCGGCAGAGCGCGAAGCTGCCGCCCTGGGAGATCGTCGGCCTGGAGGTCATCGACCGTGAGACCTACCACCAGCGGATCGCCGAAGGCTACGGCCCGCCCCCGGCCGCCCCGGTGGGAGTGCACCCCTACTGACGGGGGTTTCGAGACACGTGTCTCGGAGTGCGGGATGAGGTCGGGAATCGTGAGGGATGTCCGCAGAGGTGCCAGTACCCTGCGGGCATGACCTCGCTCACGCCCCTCGACAATCTGTCCCCGGTCGCCCAGGCCGCCTACCGGGCCCGCTCCGCCGCCGCCGAAATCGCGCCACTTCCGCGCGCGGCGAAGGACGACGCCCTGCTGGCGATCGCGGACGCGCTCGAGGTCCGCACCGCCGAGATCGTCGAGGCCAACGCCGAGGACGTCGCCCGCGCCCGCGAGGCCGGCACCAGCGAGTCCGTCATCGACCGGCTCACCCTCACCCCCGAGCGCGTACGGGCCATCGCCGCCGACGTCCGCGACGTGGCGGCGCTGCCCGACCCGGTCGGCGAGGTCGTGCGCGGCTCGACGCTGCCCAACGGCATCGACCTGCGCCAGGTCCGCGTCCCGCTCGGCGTCGTCGGCATCATCTACGAAGCCCGCCCGAACGTCACCGTGGACGCGGCCGCCCTCTGCCTGAAGTCCGGCAACGCCGTCCTGCTGCGCGGCTCGTCCTCCGCGTACTCCTCGAACACCGCCCTCGTGAGGGTCCTGCGCGACGCCGTCGGCGGCGCCGGGCTGCCCGCCGACGCGATCCAGCTCGTGCCCGGCGAGTCCCGCGATTCGGTACGGGAGCTGATGCGGGCCCGCGGTCTGGTCGACGTCCTGATCCCGCGCGGCGGCGCCTCCCTCATCCGTACGGTCGTCGAGGAGTCCACCGTCCCCGTCATCGAGACGGGCACCGGCAACTGCCACGTCTACGTCGACGCCCAGGCCGACCTCGACATGGCCGTGGACATCCTGATCAACTCGAAGGCCCAGCGGGTCAGCGTCTGCAACGCCGCCGAGACGCTCCTCGTCCACCAGGACATCGCGGAGGACTTCCTGCCGCGGGCGCTGGCCGCCCTGGCCGAGGCCGGTGTCACCGTGCACGCCGACGAGCGGGTCCTCGCCCACGCCGAGGGCTCCAAGGCGACCGTCGTCCCGGCGACCACCGAGGACTGGGAGACCGAGTACCTCTCGTACGACATCGCCGCCGCCGTCGTCGACTCGCTGGACGCGGCCGTCTCCCACATCCGCCTGTGGTCCTCCGGTCACACCGAGGCGATCGTCACCACCTCGCAGGCCGCCGCCCGCCGCTTCACCCAGCTGGTCGACTCGACCACGGTCACCGTCAACGCCTCCACCCGTTTCACCGACGGTGGCCAGTTCGGCTTCGGCGCGGAGATCGGCATCTCGACGCAGAAGCTGCACGCCCGCGGCCCGATGGGCCTGCCGGAACTGACCTCGACGAAGTACATCGTCACCGGCGACGGTCACACGCGGTAACCCCCGATTCCCCCGTTCGGCGCCGCCCTCGCGGCGCCGGGCGAGGGCCGCACGGGGGCGCCCCGTCGGCCGGACGGCGGGGGACGCTTCGCATACTCCCTGCCCAAAGGGACGTCTCGGGTCTACTCTGAAAAACGTGCCGGACGACGTGGGGGGCAAGCCGTTCCCGGACGGCGTGGACCCCGAGGACGCAGACCACCGCGAGGGCGCGGACGAGGACGACGCCACCGTGGTCTTCGACGAGGACTTCGTCAGGGCCGCCCCCGTCCACGAACCGACCGCCGTGGAGCGGCTGCTCGCGGCCGCCCAGGCGCGCGCGGAGGCCGAAGCCGCCCGGGCCAGGGCGGGCGGCCCCCCGGACGAGCGGCGCGGGGACGACTACGACCCCGACGACCCCTACGCCGTGCGCCGCGCCGAGGACTGGGATCCCGACGACCCCGATGACCTCGGCCCGTACGGACCCCACGGCGGCGCCCTGCGCCCCTACCGCGGCAGCGCCCGCTGGCACCGCCCGGTCGCCTGGGTGCTCGCCCTCGTGATGGGCGTCGGTATGGTCGCCCTCGCCTTCACCGCCGTCTACCGCGGCGCTTCGGCCAACCGCCACGACCAGGTCCCGGCGCCGGCCACCACCGGCATCGACAAGCCGCGGGCGGTGCCTCCCGCCGTCACGGCGCCCTCCGCCTCCGCCGCGTACTCCCCTCCCCCGGTGCCCGCCGTCACCCACGCCCCCTGACCGGGCACGGGCCCGCCGCCGGGAAGCCGGGGGATCGGCGATTCTCCCGGCGTTTACGGAAGCCCCGTCGGACCTACTCTGAAGGTATGGCAGGGCATGGTGACCCGCCTGAGGGGCCGGTACCCGACCCCGGCGGTGGAGAGGACGAGTACCGATCCGTCGTCTTCGACGAGTCGTTCGTCCGTGCTGCCCGGCTTCAGGAGTTCTCCGCCGAGGAACGCATGGGCGAGCACGCCCAGGCGGTGCGCAGCCGCCCCGGCCGGGCGCCGGGGAACGGCTCCCGTCAGGCGGTCATGCTGGTGCTGCTGATCCTCCTGGCGTTCGGAACGGCCATCTACCTCGGCGTCCGCAACCCCTACATGCCGCCCGCCGACCAGCGGGCCGAACCGCTGCGGATCACCGTCGTGCCCCTCGCTCCCCAGGGCGCCGTGCCCGGTGGCGAACCCGCCCGGCTCCTCGCCCGCAGCCCGGCCGCGCAGCACGCCACCGGCGCCGCCGGCATCACCTTCCCCGTCACCGGACGGACCAGCCACTTCTCGGAGAGCCAGGTCCTGACCGCCCTGAGCATCGCGAAGGACTACCTCGTGGCCTCCGCGCTGGAGCCGGACGTGCTCGCCGGGGCGACCGTGCGGCCGGCCAGGCTGCTCATCGACCCGGACCAGCTGGCGCAGTTCGACGAGAGCGTCGCACGGTCGCGGGACGACGGCCGGCACGCGGTCTCCGGCTGGGTGGTGCGGTTCGACCCGGAGACGGTGGTCCTGGCCGACCCGACGCCCCGCGTCCAGGGCACCCTCCGCTTCGCGGAGACGAGCACGGACGTGCTGGAGGTGACCGCCGACCACACCGTCACCTACGCCCTGCGGCCCGCCGCCTCCGGCGCCGGCCCGACGGCCCCGGCCTCCCTCTTCACGGTCCATCGCGAGCTGCGGCTGCGCTTCGACCGCGAAGACCTGCGCATGCACCGCGCCGAGCTGCTGACCAGCGTCGTGCAGGCGGGCCCGCAGGCCTGCGCCGGCGGCGCCGAGGCCGACGGGACCCTGCGGCCGCTCCTCGCGGGCGAGCGGGCGCCCTCCTCCGGCGATCCGGCGCTCACCGACCCTTACGCCACGGGCCGGCCCGCCGCCGCGTCGCTGTGCGGAGCCCTGGCACCGAGCGCCCAGCCCTCGCTCTGACCGCGGCGTCGAGGGCTCTCCCCGGCTTCCGGGGGCGTGCTCGGCTTCGAGGGGCTCACAGACGGCCCCGGGGGCGGCCCTGGCGCGCCACCCGGCCCGGGGCAAGGGGTTCTCGGTCAGCGCCGACCGGTCGCGGTACGGGGCCGCCGGGCTGCCGTGGCAGGGGCCGGACGCCCGTGGACGGTACGGGCCCGCCGGGCTGCCGTGGCACGGGCCCGCTGACCGCCCTCGGTACGGGCCGGACGCCCGTCCTCGGTACGGGCCCGCCGCCCTGCCCGGGTCAGGACCGGTCGGCGGCCCCGTGCCAGGGCCGCCGCGACCGTCCCGTCAGCCCGCGCTCGGGTCGGGCTTGCCCGGGCCGCCCTCGCCGTCCGTGGCGCCGTCACCCGCGTCGTCCCGGCCGTCGCCCCGCGAGGCGCCGCCGCCGAAGCGGTTGCGCAGCTTCCCGCCCAGGTCGCCCGCCAGGTCGCCCGCGCCCCCGGCGATGTCCCCGACCAGCTTCATCAGCGGGTCCTTGCTGGTGCGCACCGATTCGGCGTAGTGCCCTGCCGACTCGCGGAAGGAGTCGGTCACCGAGGTGTCCTTGTCCTCCGAGCGCCGCGGGTAGTGCCCGTCCAGGATCCGCTGGTAGTCACGCGACTCGGCCCACTTCTTCAGCTCGGCGGCGCGGACGGTGGTGAAGGGGTGCGAGCGCGGCAGGACGTTCAGGATCTTCAGCACGGAGTCGCGCAGATCGCCGCCCTTCTCGTACTCGTCCGCCTGGGCGAGGAACGCGTCCACGTTCATCTCGTGCAGGTGGTTGCCGCCGGCGATCTTCATCAGGCCGCGCATCGAGGCCTGGAGGTCCTGGCCGACCAGCAGGCCCGCCCGGTCCGCCGACAGCTCCGACTTGCGGAACCACTCCCGCAGCGCCGTCACGATCGCCATGATCGCGACGTTGCCCAGCGGGATCCAGGCCACCTTCAGCGCCAGGCCGGTGAGGAACAGCAGTATCGTGCGGTACACCGAGTGCCCGGAGAGGGCGTGGCCCACCTCGTGGCCCACGACGGCCCGCATCTCCTCCTCGTCGAGCAGCTCCACGAGCCCGGTGGTGACCACGATGATCGGCTCGTCCAGGCCGATGCACATCGCGTTCGGCTTCGGCTCCTGGGTGACGTACATCGGCGGGACCTTCTCCAGGTCCAGGATGTAACAGGCGTCCCTGAGCATGTCGTTGAGGTGCGCGAACTGGGCGTCGCTCACCCGCACGGAGTCGGAGAGGTAGAGCAGTCGCAGGCTGCGCTCCGGCAGTAGCCCGCTGAGGGCCTTGAAGACCGTGTCGAAGCCGGTCAGCCTGCGCAGGGCGACGAGCGCCGAGCGGTCCGCCGGATGTTCGTAGGCGCGGGAGGAGATGCCGGGGAAGCGCTTGCGCTGCCTGCTCGGCACGCCGCCGGCATGGTTGTCGGACTTCTCTGTCATGGATGCCCCCTGTTCGTACGAGACCTTGCTCGTCCCCCTGACGGCGCCCAGCCTAGGGGGTGTCGTCATGCCGTGCCCGAGCCTGTGGATTCCGCGGCCGACGACAACAGCGCCAACGACTGAGTCGGCGTGAGCGTGCCCGGACCGCCCGCATACGATGTGGGCGAAGTCTCCGCTCCCATCCCCGATCGATAGGTCCTGCCGAAGATGAGCCTCCACAGCACCGCCGCCAACCTGGTCACGCTCGCCGAGGGCGCCGAGCACGGCGGCAACCACGAAAGCCTCAGCCCCTACCTCACCGGTTTCGGCGCGTTCGGTGCGCTCATGCTGCTGCTCTGGATCACCACCCGGTTCAACCGCGACCGCTGATCCGCGCCGGCCGAGCCGGGGCCGGGGATCCGGCCCGCGGATCCGGCGTTCGCCGCCGTGCCAGTAGGCTCTGCACGCATGGGAGAGCAGGAAGTGCCTACTGGCAGTCGCGGCAAGCGCCGACTCGGCGTGATGGGCGGGACGTTCGACCCGATCCATCACGGACACCTGGTGGCCGCCAGTGAGGTGGCCGCCCTGTTCCACCTCGACGAGGTGGTGTTCGTGCCGACCGGGCAGCCGTGGCAGAAGAGTCACGCGGTCGTCTCGGCGGCCGAGGACCGTTATCTGATGACGGTCATCGCCACCGCGTCCAACCCGCAGTTCTCGGTCAGCCGGATCGACATCGACCGCGGCGGACCGACGTACACCATCGACACGCTGCGGGACCTGCGCTCCCTCAACAGCGACTCGGACCTGTTCTTCATCACCGGGGCCGACGCGCTGTCGCAGATCCTCACCTGGCGGGACGCCGAGGAACTGTTCTCACTCGCGCACTTCATCGGCGTCACCCGCCCGGGCCACGACCTCACCGACGACGGCCTGCCCAAGGGCGGGGTCTCGCTGGTCGAGATCCCCGCGCTCGCGATCTCCTCCACCGACTGCCGGGCGAGGGTCGCACAGGGTGACCCGGTCTGGTATCTGGTGCCGGACGGTGTCGTGCGCTACATCGACAAGCGCCAGCTGTACCGCGGCGAGTGAGCCTCGGAGAGGGGCCCCGGTGAACGATCAGCAGAACCCGTACGACCCGTACTACCCGCAGCCGCGCATCATCGGCTACGACGCGTACGGGCAGCCGGTGTACCAGCAGGCCCCGCCGCAGGCAGAGCAGCAGTACGACCCGTACGCCCAGCCCCAGCAGCAGGAGCACGTCCAGCACCAGCAGCCCGTCCAGCAGCAGCCGGGCTACGGCTACGACGCCTACGGGCAGCCGGTGCCGCAGCAGTACGACCCGTACGCGCAGCAGCCCCCGTACGGGCAGCAGCCGCAGCAGGGCCAGGGCCGGCAGGGTTACGGCTACCCGCAGTCGCCGTCCTATGACACCGGGCAGCAGTCCTACGACACCGGGCAGGAGCCGTACGTCCAGCCCGTGCAGCAGGCCCGGCAGCAGCATCCCGGACAGCAGCAGATCGGGCAGCAGTGGGCCGTGCGGGCCGAGCCCGCCCCCGTGGCCGCCCCCGCCGGCGTCCCCGGCCAGCGCCCGGCGCCCGCCGACGACCGTGACGGCGACGAGCGCGACTACCGCACCGAGCAGTTCTCGTTCATCGAGGAGCCCGACGAGGACTCCGAGGACGTCATCGACTGGCTGAAATTCACCGAGAGCCGTTCGGAGCGTCGCGAGGAGGCCCGCCGTCGCGGACGGAACCGGCTCGTCGCCCTGGTCGTCGTCCTCGTCCTCGCCGCCGTCGGCGGTGTCGGCTACCTCTGGTCCGCGGGCAAGCTCCCCGGCACCTCCGGCGACCGGCAGCCGCGGAACGACGCCACCGGCCCGCAGAAGCGCGACACGATCGTCGTCCACCTCCACGACACCAAGGGCGGCGGCACCTCCACCGCCCTGCTGGTGGACAACACCACGACCAAACAGGGCACGACCGTCCTGCTCCCCAACTCCCTCGCCATCGCCGACGACGAGAGCTCGACGACCACCCTCGGGAAGTCCGTCGAGGACGACGGCTCCAGCGGCACCCGCGAGGCGATCGGCAACCTCCTCGGGGCCCGGATCACCGGAACCTGGCGGCTCGACACGCCCTACCTGGAGAACCTGGTCGAGCTGGTCAGCAACATCGAGGTCACCACCGACGCCGAGGTGCCCGCCGCGAAGAAGGGCGACCCGCCGCTCGTCGCCAAGGGCGAGAACCAGACACTCAACGGCCGCGCCGCCGTCGCCTACGCCACCCACCGCGCGCCCGGCGAGGCCGAGGCCAAGCAGCTGCAGCGCTTCGGCCAGGTCATGTACGGGGTGCTGCGGAAGATCTCCGACGACCCGAAGGCCGCCACGGTCACCGTCGAGACGCTCGCCCAGATCCTCGACCCCTCGCTGCCCGAGAAGGACCTCGGCGCCTCGCTCGCCAAGCTGGCCGAGCACGCCAAGGTCGGCGACCACAAGACGGCCCTGCTCCCGGTGGAGCAGGACGGCTCGCTGAGCGAGGGCGCCGCCGACAGCGTGGTGAAGGACATCCTCGGCGGAAAGGTCAGCGCTCCCGAGCAGGGCGCGGCGGCCCGCGTCGCCCTCCGCAACGGCACCGGCGACGACGGCGCCACCGAGGCCGCCCGGATCGTCCTGGTCAACGGAGGCTTCTCCTTCGCCGGCGGCTCCACCACCGGCACCGTCGAGAAGTCGCAGGTCCTCTACGCCGACGACGCCGCGAAGGCGACCGCGGTCGAGGTCGCCAAGACCCTGGGTCTCCCGGCCGGCGCGGTGAAGAAGGACAAGGCCGCCGGAAACGCCGAGGTCACCGTCGTCCTGGGGGAGGACTACAAGATCCCCGGCGCGGGCGGATGACCCGCGCGGGCGGCCGGCCGGCCGCCCGCCGCCGGGGATGCGGGGCTGTCGGCGGTACGTGAGACCCTTGAGGTGTCTCTGACCGCCGACGAAAGCCTGCTTGTGACCGCCACGGATCGCTCCATCGAGCTCGTCAACGCCGCCGCCCAGGCGGCGGCCGACCGGCTCGCGCACGACATCATCGCCTACGACGTCAGTGATGTGCTGTCGATCACCGACGCCTTCCTCGTCGCCTCCGCGCCCAACGACCGCCAGGTCAAGTCGATCGTCGACGAGATCGAGGAGCGCCTGAACAAGGAGCTCGGCGCCAAGCCGGTGCGCCGGGAGGGCGACCGCGACGCCCGCTGGATCCTGCTGGACTACGTCGACATCGTCGTCCACGTCCAGCACAGCGAGGAGCGGGTCTTCTACGCCCTGGAGCGGCTGTGGAAGGACTGCCCCGAGCTGCCCCTGCCCGAGGACGCGCTGAAGACGCGCGGCAAGGCGGAGGAGCACGCCCGCCTCACCGGCGCCGACGGAGCGGACGGTGAGCTGAGCTGAACGGCACCAAGGGCGGCAAGGGCCGCCGGATCGTCCTCTGGCGCCACGGCCAGACCTCCTGGAACCTGGAGCGCAGGTTCCAGGGCTCCACGGACATCGAACTGACCCAGGACGGGGTCGCCCAGGCCCGCAGGTCCGCCCGTCTGCTCGCCTCGCTGAAGCCGGACGCGATCATCGCCTCCGACCTCAAGCGGGCGGCGGCCACCGCGGGGGAGCTCGCCTCCCTGACCGGCCACGAGATCGCGTACGACTCCGCCCTGCGCGAGACGTACGCGGGGGAGTGGCAGGGGCTGACCCACGACGAGATCGTGGCGCGCTACGGCGAGCAGTACGCCGCCTGGAAGCGCGGCGAGCCCGTGCGCCGGGGCGGCGGAGAGCTGGAGACCGAGGTGGCCGACCGGGCCGCACCGGTCGTCCTGGAACACGTCGACAAGCTGCCCGTGGACGGCACGCTCGTCGTCGTCAGCCACGGCGGCACGATCCGCACCACCATCGGCCGCCTCCTCGGCCTGGAGGCGCGGCACTGGGAAAGCCTCGGCGGACTCTCCAACTGCTGCTGGTCGGTCCTCGGCGAGGGCGCCCGCGGCTGGCGTCTCATGGAGCACAACGCCGGCACGCTGCCCGAACCGGTCCTCGGCGACGACGACTGACCCGGTCGCCGAACCGGCCGGAGACCGGATTTCACTTTCCGGCAGGTCACAGGCTAAAGTTCTTCTTGTTCGCAGCGCGGAGCGCGAAGAACACGAGGGGCTATAGCTCAGTTGGTAGAGCGCCTGCATGGCATGCAGGAGGTCAGGAGTTCAATTCTCCTTAGCTCCACAGTCACCGAATCCCGTCCCCACCAGGGGGCGGGATTCGTCGTTTCCGGCGCGACCCCCCGCCGCCCGTCTCCGTGGCGCTCCGGCCGCCGCGACGATCTTCGGGGCGTCGAGGGGGCCAGTCCGCGGAGTCGCTGACCCCCTTGCGCGGCCATGGCAGAATCGGACGGCCGGAGGGGGACGACGGCCCGGACGGGAGGGAGCGTTGCGATGGTCGCGAGCGGTGCCGAGGATGCCGAGGTCGATGGCGTCACGGAACCCGTCGACGACCCCGCCGGCGCCGCGGAACCCGTCGACGACCACAGCGGCGCCGGGGCCCTGCTCGGCTGTCCCTCGTGCGGTTCCGCGCAGGTCGCCCAAGTGCTCGGCGACAGCGGCGGGGTGTCCTATGTGTGCACGTCCTGCGGCCACAGCTGGAGCTGAGTGATGGGTGCCCACAGGCGGAAGTGCGACTGGTGCGGCAGCGGTACGCCCATCGTGCGCGACATGGACCCCGTCAACACCGAGTACCAGTACTGGTGCGAGGAGTGCGCGCGGGCGCTGATCATAAAGGGCGACCCGATCGAGACCTACCGCGAGCTGGAGGGTGAGCCGATCTACGGCCGGCTCCTCGACGAGCACTGCACCCTCAAGCGGTTCTACTCCTTCGCCACCGCCTGACGGCGTAGCCCACGAACAGCGCCGTCATCGTCAGCGGATAGACGGCGGAGAGCACCATCTGGCCGGGCGTCTGGTCCAGCTCGGGCCGCCCCGGGTCGTGGGGCACCCACCACAGCGCGAACGAGGCGAAGACGAGCGCCACGGGCGCCAGGACCGGCCACACCGGTCGCACCCGCTCCGCGAGGAGGAGCAGCAGCGGTACGCACCACACCCAGTGATGGGACCAGGAGATCGGGCTGATCATCAGCGCCGTGACCGCGCAGACCACCACGGCCGACGCCTTGTCCCGGCGCAGCGCCGCCCGTACCGCGAGCACCATCGCCGCACCGCCGAGGACCGCGGCGACGACCGCCCACCACATCCCCGGGTCGTCGGTGTGCATCAGCCGGGCGAGGACCCCGCGCAGGGACTGGTTGGCGGTCTCCTCGGCGAAGCCGACCCGGCCGCTCTCGAAGAGCGTCCCAGTCCAGAAGCGCCGCGAGTCGGACGGCAGCGCCAGCGCCCCGACCGCGGTCGCGGCGAGGAACGTCGCCGTGGCCGTGGCGGCCGTGCGCAGCCACGGGTTCCAGCCCCTCTCGCGGCGCCACAGGAGCAGACCGGTGACGAGGAGGAGCACGACGAAGAGTCCGGGTGTGAGCTTCACCGCAGTGGCGAGGCCGATGCCGACGCCGGCCCAGCGGTGACCGGTCCGCCGGGTGAGGTCCCACAGGACCGCGACCGCGATCAGCAGGTTGATCTGCCCGTACCGCAGCGTCGTCCACACCGGCTCGCACCAGACCACGACCGCGGCCACCCAGAGGGTCCTGCGCCACAGCTCCTCGCGTGCCTGGACCGGGCGGACCAGCTGGAGCGAGAGCTGGACCAGCGCGATCACGAGGAGCAGGTTCCCGGCGGTGGTGAGCGTCCGCATCAGAGGGACGCTCACCAGTGTCAGCGGGACGAACAGCAGCCCCGCGACGGGCGGATAGGTCATGGCGAGGTTCGCCGAGGTGGCGCGCATCGCGTAGAGGTCGCCACCGGCGCGGACCGTCTCCCCCTCGGCCCGGTAGACCATCACGTCGAGCATGTTCACGTGGGCGAGGCGCTGGGCCACCCAGAAGGCGGCGAAGGAGATCAGGCACACCGCGGCCGCGGTGGCGAGGGGCCACTGGCGGGCGCGGGCTCGGGCGAGGGCGGACACGGTCACAGAGGGGGACCTTACCTGCCGCCGTCGGACCGCCCGGGAAACGATTTGGCGATCCCCCGGGGGGCCGGTTAATGTTCTGTCTGTCGCCGCGGGGGAAACCCGGAGCGGGGGCGGAACGCAAGGGGCTATAGCTCAGTTGGTAGAGC
This sequence comes from Streptomyces sp. NPDC036822, assembly GCF_055609145.1. Classification (NCBI taxonomy): domain Bacteria; kingdom Bacillati; phylum Actinomycetota; class Actinomycetes; order Kitasatosporales; family Streptomycetaceae; genus Streptomyces; species Streptomyces sp. NPDC036822. The sequence continues at coordinate 802,724 of NZ_JBVJPY010000001.1, read as the reverse complement.
GCCTGCATGGCATGCAGGAGGTCAGGAGTTCAATTCTCCTTAGCTCCACAGAAGAGAAGCGGGTCATCCGATAGAGGATGACCCGCTTCTTCGTGTGCCCGCGAGGGGGCGGGCGTGCGGCAGGGGCGGGCGCGGGGACGAGACGTACGCGGCAGGGATGTGACGTACGCGGCAAAGGGCAGGGGGGAGGGCCGGGAGACGCGGCCCCCGGCCCGCCGCGCCCGGGCCGGGCGGTCGGACCGGGCCCGCAGGTCGGCCCCGGTCCCGGCCTCACCCCCCGACGTGCCGTCAGCCCCGGCCCGGGCCCAGGGCCTTGCGGCCCGTCACGGGCGGCAGCGCGGCCTGTTCCCGGGGCGGCGCCTCGATCCGCAGCGCCAGCGCCGGACAGCGGCGAACGGCGCGCTGCGCACGCCCCCGCAGATGCATCGGCACGGAGGCGTCGGCGAGCGCCGGGTATCCGTCCGGGCCCAGCCTGATCAGCTCCGGCACGATGTCCGCGCACAGGCCGTGGCCCTGACACAGCGTCCAGTCCACGGCCAGCTTCTCGCCGCTCGGGATCGACTCCTCCGCGTCCTGGTAGCCCGCAGCGGGCAGCGGCAGCACCCCGATCGTCGGCCGGCCGCACCCCCCGTCGAGGACATGGGCCGCCAGGTCGTCCGTGAACGCCGACAGCGTCGAGGCGAAGAAGCGGGCCGAACCGTCCGGGTGCTTGCACGCCCCCCGCCCCTTCACGGCCTGGGTCACCTCCCGCAGCGCCTCGAGCGCCGCCGGGCCGCCTCCGTTCAACACGTCCGAAAGGCCGCCCGCCGCCGCGGGCAGACCGAGCCGGCACGGGCCGCACTGGCCGGCCGTCTCCGCCGCCAGCCAGTTCGCGACGCGCAGCGACTCGCCGAGCGGGCAGGTCTCGGGGCCGATCGGCAGGATCGCCCCGGCGCCCAGGGCGCCGCCGACGGCCGCCATCGAGGCGCGCGAGACGACGGCGTTGTGGACGGCCGTCGAGTCGATCCAGTTGCCGTGGTACCCGCCCGTGAGGACGCCCTGCGGCAGCGGCGGGGCCCCGGCCAGCATCAGGACGTACCGCAGCGGGACGCCCGTCGGGACCTCGACCACCATGGGACGCGCGACCGCGCCCGAGATCGTGAGCAGGACGGTGCCGGGCTCGGTGTCCAGACCGGAGTGGCCGAAGCGGCGGGGGCCGATCCGGCCGGCGATCGCCAGCTGCGCGAACGTCTCCGCGTTGGAGAGCAGCGTGGGCAGCCCGCCCACCCCCGACTCCGCCGCCCGCTCGCGGCGGCCCTGCGGCAGGGCCGGCCCGCCGCCGGCCGCGCGGATGACCGCGGACGCCTCACCGGAGACCATCCGCTCGGGCGTCCGCACGACGCGCGCCCGCAGCGCCTGTCCGCGGCGGTCCGAGAGACCTCGCTCGGCCAGCGCCGACCGGACGGAGATCTCCGTGGAGTTGCGCGTCACGGCGACGATCAGGGTCCGGGCGCCGAGGGCCTCCGCGGCCAGCAGGGCACCGTCCAGGATCAGGTGCGGGGCCCGGTTGAGGAGCACCGTGTCCTTCCTGCAGGCCGGCTCCCCCTCACTGCCGTTGACCACCACGACAGGGCGCACCCCGCGGCGGATCGCCGCCTGGCCGACGGCTCTGAGCTTGCGGCCGAAGGGAAAACCGGCGCCACCGCGCCCCTTCAGGGATATGTCGTCCGCGAGCTGGGCCAGCACCTCGCCGCCCATGGGCTCCAGCGGCCCGTGCACCTTCAGATGCATGCCGAGATTCAACCGCTCGACCAGGTCGAAGCCCTGGGTGAGCTGCGGCAGCCCGACCACGCGGACCTCGGGGACGTCGGGAAGCGGAACGTTCACAGGCGGTCCCCTCCCGGTGCCGTCCAGGGCTCGCCCGCCGGCGGCGGGGTCGCGTAGGTCGGCATCGGCGGCGACGGCGTGGGCCAGTAGCCGGGGCGGGGAGAGGGGTCGCGGGGCGGAAGATCGGGGACGACGGGAAGCTCCTCGGTCATCGGGACGCGCTCGGCCAGCGGGGGGCCGGACGCGTCGGGGGCGGGTGCGCCCGGGGCGGGGAAGGGACTGCGCGAGACCACGCGGTAGGCGGCCGAGAAACCGGCGCCCGCGCGCGGGGGCGCCTGCGCCCCCTCGTCCGGCCCGGGGGCCGCCGCCTCGTACCGGGGCGGCGTGGCCTCGTAGCGCGGTGGCGCCGTCTCGTACAGCTCGGGCGCGGCCTCGTACAACTGCGGTACGGGCGGGGGGAGCGGTGCGTTCAACGGGGGGCGGGCGACGGGGCGGTCCAGCCACTCGGCGGACAGGGTCGGAGGCTCGTCACGGCTCTCCTCGACCGGGCCCCGGTCCCGCCCGCCGGGGAAGGCGGCGGACGACGCGGCCGCGGCGGACGGGCCGGACGCCGCGTGCTGCCCGCCGCTCCGGGAGCCGCGCCGACGTCCTTCCACGGCGGCGAGGAGCGCGGCGAGCCGTTCGGCGAGCTCGCGCTGCGTGGGGGCGGGCAGCAGCCGCAGCGAGACGGCGGCGGCGACCGCCGCCAGCGCGAGGCAGTACATGACGACGACCCAGGTGGCCGCCTGCCGGCCCGCGTACAGGCCGTGGACCAGGGCGAAGCACCAGGCGGGGTAGGCCAGCATGTGCAGCGGACGCCAGCGGGCGGCGAACCCGCCGCGGCCGGCCAGGGTGCTCCGCAGTGCGCCGGTCGCGGCGGCGATCACCATCAGCAGTCCGGCGAGCGAGCCGAAGCCGACGAGTCCCGCCGCGCCGGTGACGCCGAGGCCGAACGGGATCAGCGCCCCGATCGGTTCGACATGGCCCAGGGAGACCTTGACCGTGCCGTGCAGCAGCAGGAAGCCGAGGGAGGCGATGGCGGTGGCCCGGTGGACGCCCTGTGCGAGAAGGCGGTGCCGGGTGGAGAGCAGCAGGCGGTCGCTGGCTATGAGGCCCCAGGCGACCGAGGCCGTCAGGGAGACCAGCGAGAGCACGCCGGTGGTGAAATCGAGCGCGGCGCGGAAAGCGTCGCTGCCGCCTATGGCGAGCAGCGGAATGATCACCAGTGCCGCGACCGAAAGTCCGCCCCGAACCGGCCGGCTCATACCGGTTCGCGTGACGGGAGAAGTACGGATCTTGCGATGAGGGTTCATGGGGGCGACTCCGGAATGGTGCGGATAAGCGGTCCCGTTGCCGCATGCTAAGTCGCTCCATACCAGGCAGTAGGGGGTTTGCTCGTTTACGGGGCGCCCGGAGGACAACTGACTCTGGGGTTGCCCCGGATAGGGTCGTTACGCGGAGTAACCCGGACGCCGTGCGCGCCGCTCGGGCCGGAGCGGGCGGGGACACGCAGGTGCGGAGGGGTCCGGCCCGGGGGGTGGAACGCCGGTGCGGGCCGCTCGGGCCCTGCGGTACCCTGACGCCATGCGTGCCGTACGCCTTCTGCTTAGCGAGCCGCGCTGATCAGTCCCGACGGATGAAAGATCCGGTCGGAATCGGCGCGGCGTCCCCTCCTGTGCGAGGGGATTTTTCATTTCGTGGCATTGCGTGGCAGTGGGCAGAGACGATCGATGGAGCTTCAGGGATCATGAGCGAGATGAATTCGGCTGCCGAGACGGCGGCCCCGCATCGTTATACGGCGGCCATGGCCGCCGACATCGAGGCACGCTGGCAGGACTTCTGGGACGCCGAGGGCACCTACGAGGCGCCGAACCCCTCCGGCGACCTGGCGGGCGACCCGGAGACCGCCGCACGGCCCAAGAAGTTCATCATGGACATGTTCCCGTACCCCTCCGGTGCGGGCCTGCACGTCGGTCACCCGCTGGGCTACATCGCCACGGACGTCTACGCCCGCCACCAGCGCATGACCGGCCACAACGTCCTGCACACCCTGGGCTTCGACGCCTTCGGCCTGCCGGCGGAGCAGTACGCCGTGCAGACGGGCACGCACCCGCGCGTGTCCACCGAGGCCAACATGGAGAACATGAAGGTCCAGCTGCGCCGGCTGGGCCTGGGCCACGACAAGCGCCGGTCGTTCGCCACGATCGACCCGGAGTACTACAAGTGGACCCAGTGGATCTTCCTGCAGATCTTCAACTCCTGGTACGACGAGGAGGCGGGCAGGGCCCGTCCGATCGCCGAGCTGGTCGAGCAGTTCGAGAACGGCACCCGTGACATCCCCGGCACGCGCGCGTGGAGCCAGCTGAGCCCCGCCGAGCGCTCCGACGTCCTGGGCGAGTACCGCCTGGCGTACGCCTCCGACGCGCCCGTCAACTGGTGCCCCGGCCTGGGCACGGTCCTGGCCAACGAGGAGGTCACCGCCGACGGCCGCTCCGAGCGCGGCAACTTCCCCGTCTTCAAGGCCAAGCTGCGCCAGTGGAACATGCGCATCACCGCCTACGCGGACCGTCTGCTGGACGACCTGGACGCGCTGGACTGGCCCGAGGCCATCAAGCTGCAGCAGCGCAACTGGATCGGCCGCTCCGAGGGCGCCCGTGTCGACTTCCGGGTCGGCGACGCCGGCGCCATCACCGTCTTCACCACCCGCCAGGACACCCTGTTCGGCGCCACCTACATGGTCCTGGCCCCGGAACACGACCTGGTCGAGAAGATCGTCCCGGCCGCCTGGCCCGAGGACACCCACGACGTGTGGACCGGCGGGCACGCCACGCCGGCCGAGGCCGTCGACGCCTACCGCAAGCAGGCCGCCTCCAAGTCCGACGTCGAGCGCCAGGCCGAGGCCAAGGACAAGACCGGCGTCTTCACCGGCGCGTACGCGATCAACCCGGTCAGTGGCGAGCGCGTCCCCGTCTTCATCGCCGACTACGTCCTGATGGGCTACGGCACCGGCGCGATCATGGCCGTCCCGGCGCACGACTCCCGGGACTTCGCCTTCGCCCGCGCCTTCGAGCTGCCGATGCGCTGCGTCGTCCAGCCCTCGGACGACCGCGGCACCGACCCCTCCACCTGGGACGACGCCTTCTCCTCGTACGAGGCGAAGCTGGTGAACTCCGCGAACGACGAGATCTCCCTGGACGGCCTGGGCGTCGTCGACGCCAAGGCGAGGATCACCGCCTGGCTGGCCGACCGCGGCATCGGCGAAGGCACCGTCAACTTCCGTCTGCGGGACTGGCTGTTCAGCCGCCAGCGCTACTGGGGCGAGCCCTTCCCGATCGTCTACGACGAGGACGGCGTCGCGCACTCGCTGCCCGAGTCGATGCTGCCGCTGGAGCTGCCGGAGGTCGAGGACTACTCCCCGCGCACCTTCGACCCGGACGACGCCGACACCCAGCCCGAGACCCCGCTGTCGCGCAACGAGGACTGGGTCAACGTCACCCTGGACCTGGGCGACGGGCCGAAGAAGTACCGCCGCGAGACCAACACCATGCCCAACTGGGCCGGTTCCTGCTGGTACGAGCTGCGCTACCTGGACCCGAACAACTCCGAGAAGCTGGTCGACCCCGCCATCGAGCAGTACTGGATGGGCCCGCGCGAAGGCATGCCGACCGGCGGCGTCGACCTGTACGTCGGCGGCGCCGAGCACGCCGTACTGCACCTGCTGTACGCCCGGTTCTGGTCCAAGGTGCTGTTCGACCTGGGCCACGTCTCCTCCGCCGAGCCGTTCCACAAGCTCTACAACCAGGGCATGATCCAGGCCTTCGTCTACCGCGACGCGCGCGGGATCGCCGTCCCGGCGGCCGAGGTGGAGGAGCGTGACGGCGGCTTCTGGTACCAGGGCGAGAAGGTCAGCCGCGTCCTGGGCAAGATGGGCAAGTCCCTGAAGAACGCCGTCACCCCGGACGAGATCTGCGCCGAGTACGGCGCCGACACGCTGCGCCTGTACGAGATGGCCATGGGCCCCCTGGACGTCTCCCGGCCGTGGGACACGCGCGCGGTGGTCGGCCAGTACCGGCTGCTGCAGCGCCTGTGGCGCAACATCGTCGACGAGTCGACCGGTGAGGTCACCGTCGTGGACACCGCGCCCGACGAGGACACGCTGCGCGCCCTGCACAAGGCCATCGACGGCGTCTCGCAGGACATGGCGGCCATGCGCTTCAATACCGCCATCGCCAAGGTCACCGAGCTGAACAACCACCTGACGAAGGCGGGCGGCGCGGTCTCCCGGCCGGTCGCCGAGCAACTGGTGCTGCTGGTCGCCCCGCTGGCCCCGCACATCGCCGAGGAGCTGTGGCGCAAGCTGGGCCACACCGGCTCGGTCGTCCACCAGGACTTCCCGGCGGCCGACCCGGCGTACGTCGTGGACGAGACGGTGACCTGCGTCGTCCAGATCAAGGGCAAGGTCAAGGCGCGCCTGGAGGTCTCCCCGTCGATCACCGACGCGGAGCTGGAGGCGCTGGCACTGGGCGACGCGCACGTGGTCGCGGCGCTGGGCGGGGCGCAGGTCCGCAAGGTGATCGTGCGCGCGCCGAAGCTGGTCAACATCGTCGCCTAGGGATATCCGGAAGGTATCGGCGTCCGCCCGGAGGGCGGGCGCCGCGACCCGGACGAGACGTGACGGACACGGCCTAGGACAGGCCGGACAGCGCCGTCGCGGCCCCGGCGGGAGGCCGAGGCCGCGACCCGGCGAGGTGTGAGGGGTTTCCCCTACGGGCAGGTTGGGGGTTCCGATGGAACCCTCGGCCTGCCCCTTCCGTTTACCGTGGAGGAACGACAACCGCGGGAACTCGACCGCCGAGGACTCGAAACCGCCGGAGGGGCGCACATGGAAGCCGTCATCGTGATCCTGGCGCTGCTCTTCTTCGCCTTCGTGGCGCTGGGGGTGTACGCCACGGTGAAGGTCGCCAAGGCCGCCAAGCGCGGCGTCGACCGCACGATCACACAGGCCCGGCGCACGGTCGAGGACACGACGCTGCGCGCCAAGAGCTTCGGCCAGGTCGGCGTCGCCGGCGAACTGGCCCAGCTGCGTCTTTCGCTGCGCACGTCGATGCGGGCCACGCAGGAGGCCCTGCGAGCGGGTGTCGCGGAGGACGCCTCGCTGAAGGAGACCCTCGACCTCTTCCACCGGCTGAGCGCCCACGGGCAGGAGCTGGACGGTGAGCTCAAGCGGCTGGAGCGGGAGCCGGACCGGGTGAGGGTGTCCGGCCAGCTCGCCGATCTGCGGCAGCGCACCGAGCAGATCACGAGGTCGGCGGACTCCCTGCGCTGGGCGGCCAGGGACCGGGCGCAGAAGTTCGCCGAGGACGACCTGTCCTCGCTGAGCGCGCAGATCGACGTGGAGGCCGGGGCCCTGCGCCACTGGTCGGACGCGGACGCGCGGGGGCGCGACGCGGCCGACTTCTCCTGGCCCGAAGCGGGTACGGCGGAGCCGGAGGCCGCGCGGGAACAGGTCTGGCCCGCGGAATCCGACGCGGAGCCCGAGGCGTCCGGCACGCAGGGCGCGACCGGGGCGAACGGCGGCGAACGGGACCGTCAGGCTCCGCCCGCGATCACCGGGCGCGACCCGCGCCAGGCGGGCTATCCGTGGGAGAAGTCGGCGCGGCCGGAGACCACCACCTGACGCGAGTGGTCGCCGGGCGGGGGCCGGGCTGCCGTGGGGCGGTCTCGGCGGGTAACCTCCCGCTCATGTCCCGGCATGTCGCGATCGTCACCGATTCCACGGCCTACCTGCCACCCCAGACGATGGAGCGGCACGGCATCACAGCAGTGCCGCTGACGGTCGTCATCGGTGACCGGGCCCTTGAGGAAGGCACCGAGATCTCGGCGCGCTCCCTGGCCCAGGCCCTCCAGAAGCGACGGCCGGTGACCACCTCGCGGCCGAGCCCCGAGGTCTTCGCGGCCACCTATCGCTCCCTGGCCGAGGCCGGCGCGGGGAGCATCGTCTCGCTCCATCTCTCCGGCGAGTTCTCCGGTACGTACGACGCCGCCGTCCTGGCGGCCAAGGACGCTCCCGTACCCGTACGGGTCGTGGACACCCGCATGGTCGGGATGGCGCTCGGGTTCTGCGCGCTGGCGGCGGCCGAGGTCGTGGAGGCGGGCGGCTCGCTCGACGAGGCCGTCGCGGCGGCCGAGAAGCGAGCCTCGGGCACCTCCGCCTTCTTCTACGTCGACACGCTGGAGTACCTCCGCAGGGGAGGGCGCATCGGAGCCGCCCAGGCGTTGCTGGGCTCCGCGCTCGCGGTGAAGCCCCTCCTCGAACTCGACGGCGGGCGGATCGAACTGCGCGAGAAGGTACGCACGGCGTCGAAGGCGATCGCCCGTCTCGAGGAGATCGCCGTGGAGCGGGCGGGGACCGGGCCGGTGGACGTCGCCGTGCACCACCTGTCCGCGCCCGAGCGGGCCGCCGTCCTGGCCGACCGCCTGCGGGCGCGGATGACCGGGGTGGAGGCCTTGCAGGTGAGCGAAGTGGGAGCGGTGATCGGCGCCCACACGGGGCCCGGGCTCCTGGCCGTCGTGGTCTCGCCCCGCTGACCGTGCTCTGTCCTCTTCCTCGGGCGGGTCTTTCCCTCGGTGAGCCTTCCCTCGTGTGAGTGACGGAGTTATCCACAACTGGCCCTCTCTGCACCGAAATAGAGAGGTCTCGGCCGGTTGCGGTCGACGTGCCTACCGTCTTGTCCATGGCTCTTCGCACACCTTCCGACTCACGTCCGACGTCGTCCGTACCGTCCGCGTCGCCCCCGCCTGCCGCGCCCTCGGCCTCCTCGGGAGCGCGCGCTTCCTCCTTGCCGGCCACGGCACCCGTGCCTTCCGGGCAGCGGGCCCCGGCGGCGGTGCCGCGCGCGAGGACCTCGGCCGCGACCAGTGGTCCCGGGCGGGCGCCCGGGTCGGACGGCCGGTCCCGTGGCGGCGGGCGCGGCTCGCCTCCCGGGCGTTCCCCGCGGCGGGTCCGTAGAAGGCGCGCGCTCGCGGCGGCCGCCGCGGCCGTCAGGGAGCGGGGCGAGGCCCTCTTCCCGCCCGCCGGGGATCCCGGCCCCGCCGATCCTCCTGCCTCCACTGTCGTCGCCGCACCGGCCGTGGAGCCGGAGCGGCCGGAGCGAGCGGGACCCCGGAGGCGGGAGCGGTGGGCGCTCGCGCTCGGGGAACGGCTGCCGCTGTGGGTGCAGTCGAGGTGCGGCCTCGAACCGAGGGCGCTGGCCGCGCTGGCCGTGGTCCTGCTGGTGGCCGCGGGGCTGGCAGGGCGCTACTTCTGGGCGGGACGGCCCGAGGCGGTCCGCGCACCCGAGTTCGTGCGGACCGCGCCGCTGCCGGAGAGCGGGGCGTCTCCTCCGGCCACGGCGCTCCCCGCCCCGACGTCGGGGGCACCGCCGTCGGCGGTGGTGGTCGACGTCGGCGGCAAGGTGCTGAGGCCCGGGGTGCTGACCCTGCCGAGCGGATCTCGGGTGGCGGACGCCCTGCGCGCGGCCGGAGGAGTCCGGCCGGGGACGGACGTCACCGGTCTCAACAGGGCCCGGGTCCTCATGGACGGTGAACAGGTCGTGGTCGGTCTGCCGGCGACGGGCGGCGGACCGGTGAGCGGCTCCCTCGCCGGCGCCGGTGCGGGCGGCGGCGCCGTGGCCGGGACGCGGGCGATGCCCCTGAGCCTCAACACGGCCACGGTGGAGCAGCTCGACACCCTGCCCGGCGTCGGGCCGGTCCTGGCCCGGCACATCGTCGACCACCGCGTGGAACACGGCGGGTTCCGGTCCGTCGCCGAGCTGCGTGAGGTCAACGGCATCGGTGAGCGCCGGTTCGCGGATCTCGAACCCCTGGTCCGGCCGTGAGCCGGCAGGGGACGGGGGCGCGTGCGCTCACCCTGGTTCGGCACGCGCCCGGTCCGGCCGCCGACGGGCCCGTCGGCGGCCGTGAACCGCGCGGTCCGGGCGACGAGGGGCCGGCCGATCTGCGGCTCGTGCCACCGGCGTTGGCGGCCTGGGGAGCGGCCGCGGTCGCGGTCGGTGTCCCCGGATGGTGGGCGCTGGGCGGGGTGCTGGCCTGCCTCGCCGGAGCGTCGCTCCTGCTCCTCCCGGTGGCGACCCGGGCCCGGCGCCAAGCGGCGTGGCGGCTCAGAGCCACCGCGACGGCGGCGGCGCTGCTCTGCGCGGCGGCCGGTGCCGCGTCCGGCGGGCTGCACGCGGCGGACCTGACGCGAGGGCCGGTGCCCGCCCTCGCGGGGGAGTACGCCCGGGTGAGCGCCGAGCTGGCGGTCACCTCCGACGCGCGGCTCACGCGGCCCCGGATCCGGGGCGACCACGCGGCCCCGGCCTCCGTCGTGCTGCGGGCCGAGGTGGCCAGGATCGCGAGGCCCGACGGGTCGGCGCACCGGACCAGGACGCCGGTCCTGGTGATCGTGCCGGCGGGAGAGGGCCGGGAGCGGTGGCTGCGGCTGCTGCCCTCCACGCGGCTGCGGGTCGACGGCCGTCTCGCTCCGACGACCCGTCAGGGCGAGCCGTTCGCGGCGGTGTTGCGGGTCGAGGGGGCGGGCCCCCCACGGATCACGGGCCCGCCGAGCGCCCCGCAGCGCACGGCGGGGAAGCTGCGGGCCGGACTGCGACGGGCCACCGAGGGCCTCGGGCCGGACGCGCGGGCGCTCCTGCCCGGCCTGGTCGTGGGGGACACCTCGCGGATCGAGCCCGAACTGAGCGACGCCTTCCAGGCCACGGACCTCACCCATCTGCTGGCGGTCTCGGGATCCAACCTCACGATCGTGCTGCTGCTCCTGGTCGGCCGCCCCGGCAGCGCCCTGCGCGCGGAGCGCGGAGGGCTCGCGCCGCGGCTCGGCATCCCGCTGCGCTCCACGGCGCTGCTCGGGGGCGGACTCACCCTGGCCTTCGTCATCGTCTGCCGGCCCGATCCGAGCGTGCTGCGGGCGGCGGCCTGCGGCCTGGTCGCCCTGCTCGCCATCGGCACGGGGCGGCGCCGATCGCTGCTTCCCGCGCTCGCCGCGGCGGTGCTGCTGCTGGTGCTGTACGACCCGTGGCTGGCCCGGAGTTACGGATTCCTGCTGTCCGTGCTCGCCACCGGGGCGCTGCTCACGATCGCGCCCCGCTGGAGCGACGCCCTGCGGCGGCGCCGGGTGCCGGGACGTGCGGCGGAGGCGCTGGCCGCCGCTCTGGCGGCCCAGGCGGTGTGCGCGCCGGTGGTGGCGGTCTTCGCCGCCCGGGTGAGCCTGGTCGCGATCCCCGCCAACCTCCTCGCGGAGCCGGCGGTAGCACCCGCGACAGTGCTCGGGTTCGCCGTCCTCGCGCTGGCACCGGTGTCCCTGCCGGCCGCGGAGCTGGTCGCCCGGGTCGCGGCCTGGCCCGCCGAGTGGATCGCCACGGTGGCCCGCGCCGGGGCGGCGCTGCCGGGCGCGGAGGTGACCTGGCCGGGAGGCCTGCCGGGCGGGCTGCTCCTGGCGGCCGTCTGCCTGCTGCTGGTGCTCGGCGCGCGGAAGCTGCCGTGGCGGCGGTGGATCGGTGCCGGATGCGCCGTCCTGCTGCTCGTCGTGGTCGTCCGGCCGGCGCCGCTGGCCCGGCTGGTCACGGGATGGCCGCCGCCGGACTGGGCGTTCGCGATGTGTCAGGTCGGACAGGGGGACGCCACCGTCCTTGCGGGCGGCGGCGGGACGGCCGTCGTGGTGGACGCCGGGCCCGATCCGGCGCTGGTGGACCGGTGCCTGCGTGACCTCGGGATCCGCCGGATCCCGCTGCTCGTCCTCACGCACTTCCACGCGGACCATGTCGCCGGCCTGGCGGGGGTGATGCGGGGGCGGGCCGTCGGGGCGATCCAGACGACGGGGCTGGACGATCCGCCGGGGCAGGCCGCCTTCGTACGGCGCACGGCGGCCGCGGCCGGGGTCCCGGTCGTCCGGGCCGTGCCCGGGGAACGACGGCGTCTGGGGACGCTGGAGTGGCAGGTGCTGTGGCCCCGGGCGGCGCCGGGCGCGGTGGGGGCGAAGGAGTCCGGGCCGAACGACGCCAGCGTCACCCTGCTCGTGCGGACGGCGGGAGGGCTGACGCTGCTTCTCCTGGGAGACCTCGAACCTCCCGCCCAGCGTGGCCTGTCGCGGGCCTACCCGGCTCTGCGTCCGGTGGACGTGCTCAAGGTCGCCCATCACGGTTCGGCGCACCAGGATCCCGGGCTGATGCGGGCGGTCCGGCCCCGGCTGGCCCTGGTGTCCACGGGGCGCGACAACCCGTACGGACACCCCTCGCCCCGGACCCTCGACGCTCTGCGGGCCGGCGGGGCGCGGGTGCTCAGGACGGACCGGGACGGCGCGATCGCGGTGTCGGGGCCGGGCTCGGCCCTGCGCGCCCTGCCGAGGGGAGAGGGTTCATGAGCGGCGCTCCTCCTTGTAAAGGAAGCTTTCTAAAGCTATCTTTACATCATGGAGGAGAAGCACGAACAGCCGCGCAGTATCAGCCTCACGGACCCCCGGGCCCTGCGGGCGTACGCGCATCCCACGCGGATGCGGCTCGTGGGGATGCTGCGGGCAGACGGGCCGTTCACCGCCACCCGGGCGGCCGAGCTGACCGGGGAGTCGGTGGCCAGTTGCTCGTACCACCTGCGGATACTCGCGAAGTACGGGCTCGTGGAGGAGGCGCCGGGCGGCCGGGGGCGGGAGAAGCCCTGGCGGGCGACGGCCCGGTACACCGACTGGCCGGGGGACAGCGAGGACGCCTCGGTCGCGGAGGCGGCGGACGCGCTCAGCGCCGCGGTCGCCGAGCTGTACTTCGGGCGGGTCCTGAAGGCCATGGAGGACCGGCGGAGCCTGCCGCGGGAGTGGCGGGAGGCCGAGCAGCTCGGCGACTCCCTCGTCTACCTCACGCCCGCCGAGCTGACGGCGTGGGGCGAGCGGGTCGACGACCTGTTGCGGCCCTACGAGGACCGTGAGACGGACCCGTCGCTCCGGCCGGAGGGGGCCAGGCCCGTCAGCGTGCTGCGGATCGCCTACCTCGACCGCGAGACCCTCGCCGCACGGGGCGACGCGCTCGACCCGGTCGACCCGGTCGACCCCGGCCGGTCCGTCGCCCCCGTCGACCCCGACGAGCGCGCCGCCCCGTGACGCCGACGCCGACCCCACCCGTGAAGCCGCCGGTGACGCCCAAGCCGACGCCGAGCCCGCCCCTGACGCCGAGCCCGCCGAGCGGGTCGCCCCTGACGAGGAGTGAGAGATGAGACTCGCCGCCCGCGTGCCGGCGCTCCTGCGAGAGCGCTCCTTCCGGCGGTACTGGACGGGCCAGACGGTCTCGCTCGTCGGGGACCAGATATCGCTCATCGCGATCCCCCTCGCCGCGGTGCTCGTCCTGGGGGCCGACGCCGCCGAGATGGGCTGGCTCAAGACGGCCGAGCTGCTGCCCGCGCTCCTGCTCAACCTGCCTCTCGGCGCCTGGGCCGACCGGCAGGCACGCCGGAGACGCGCCATGATCGCCGCCGACCTCGGACGGGCGGCGCTCCTGGTGACGCTCCCCGTCGCGTACCTGCTCGACGCCCTCACGCTCGGACAGCTCTACGCGGTCGCGTTCGGGGTCGGGGCGCTGAGCGTGCTGTTCGAGGCATGCAACGCCGCGCTGTTCGTGGCCCTCGTCCCCACCGAGCGCTACGTCCAGGCCCAAGCCCTGGTCAACGGCGGCCGTTCCACCGCCTGGCTGGCCGGCCCGGGCATCGGCGGCGTGCTGGTGCAGGTCCTCACCGCCCCCTTCGCGCTGCTCGCCGACGCCCTCACCTACCTGCTCTCGGCGGGCTTCCTGGCCAGGATCGACCCCGTCGAACCTCCGCCCGCGCCGGTCGGGAAGGGGCACTTCACCGCGGGACTGCGCTGGGTCGTGCGGAACCCCTCCATGCGCGCCCTGTTCGCGGCCTCCGGCACGATCCAGTTCTTCAACTACATGTTCCACACCCTGTTCGTGCTGTACGCGACGGCCGAACTCGGCCTGAGCGCGGGCGTGCTCGGCGCGGTCCTGGGCGCCGGAGCCGTGGGAGGGCTGATCGGCGTCGCGTGTGCGGGGGCGGTCGTGCGGCGGTTCGGCATCGGGCCGTCGATCATGGGCGGCTTCCTCGGCTTCACCCTGCCGCTGTTGCTCATCCCCCTCGCCGAAGGGCCCACCGCCCTGGTCGTCGCCCTGCTGTTCGGCGCGGAGTTCCTGTCCTGCGTCGGGGTGGTGATCGTCGACATCGCCGCCGGTTCCTTCCAGATGGCGCTGATACCCGACGCCGTCCGGGCCCGGGTCATGGGTGCGTTCCGGACGCTGAACCACGGCTTCCGTCCGCTCGGCGCCCTCGCCGGCGGCTTCCTCGGCACCGCGATCGGACTGCGTCCGACGCTGTGGGTCGCGACCGTCGGAGCGGTGTTCGCCGTCCTGTGGCTGCTGCCGTCACCACTGCCCCGTACCCGCGACCTGCCCGCACCGGCCGAGGAGGCCGTCCCCGTGGCCTGAGGTCCTGGATCACCCGGCGTCCGCCCGGGCAGACTGGACGGATGACCGCCGCCCCGGAACCCGCCCCGCAGACCGACCCGACCACCTGGCCTTCCCCCGCGACGGTCGACGCCTACCTCCGGCGCATCGGCGCCGCGCGCCCGGCCCGGCCCGACGTGGCGGCCCTGCGCGACCTGCATCTGCGGCACCTGCGGAGCGTCCCCTTCGAGAACCTCTCCCTCCACCTCGGCGAGGACGTCGTCCTGGAGGAGAAGGCGCTGCTCGACAAGGTGGTCGGCGCCCGCAGGGGCGGCTTCTGCTACGAGCTCAACACCGCGTTCGCCGTCCTGCTCCGCGCGCTCGGCTTCCCGGTCGCCCTCGTCCAGGCGCGGTGCTTCGACGGCGAGGGCCGGCTCGGCATCCCGTACGACCACATGGGCGTCGTCGTGGAGACACCGGAGGGGCGATGGCTCGCGGACGTCGGCTTCGGCGACCACAGCCACTTCCCGACGGCCCTGGACGAGCGCGGTGACCAGGCGGATCCGGGCGGCACGTTCCGCATCACGGAGACGGACGAAGGGGATCTGGACGTGCTGCGGGACGGGAAGCCGCAGTACCGGCTGGAGCCGCGGCCGCGGGTCGCGGCCGACTTCACGGCGGGCGCCTGGTACCACCGCACCTCACCGGACTCGCACTTCACGCGCTCACTTGTCTGCTCCCGGCTGACCGAGGAGGGCCGGATCACGCTCAGCGGCCACAAGCTCGTCACCCGCGCGCACGGCCGGCGCACCGAGCGGCTGCTGGACGGTGACGACGAGGTGCGCGCCGCCTACCGCGATCTGTTCGGCATCGTGCTGTCCGAGTTGCCGGTCCTCCGCCCCCTGGGGGAGCGTCCCCGCCGGGCGGACGGCGGTCCGACGGCCCCCACGGCCTGACGCTGGGCCGAGCGCCGGACCCAAGGATTTCGGGGGCACGAGCCGAAGAAACCTCCGCCACCCGCCGCGCTACGGAGCTTCCAGCCAGCCCTCGTACTCCGCGGCGAGCGCGTCGAGCGCCCCCGCGTCCAGCCGGCTCTCCGGGTCCTCCACGACGACCAGCCACTGGGCGTCCTCCGCGTCGTCCTCACCCGCGAGGGCGTCCCTGACGAGCTGCGGCTCCTCGGCGACGCCGAAGCGGGCGGGCAGCTCCTCGGCGACCTCCTCGGCGGCGTCGCGGTCCGGCAGTACGAGTACGTGTCGTTCGCTCACCGGGCCATTCTCCGGTACGGCCGCAGCCACCCGGGCCGGGGTGTCGGTGGCCCGTGGGATGCTGGGAGGCGATGGCACCCAGGAAGAATTCGACCGACGACCTCCTCGCCCCCGTGACGCTCGCCGTGGGCCAGGAGGACCTGCTCCTCGACCGAGCCGTGCGGGAGGTGGTGGCGGCCGCCCGCGCCACCGACGCCGACACGGACGTACGCGACCTCACCAGCGACCAGCTCCAGCCCGGCACGCTGGCGGAGCTGACGAGTCCGTCGCTCTTCGCCGAGCGCAAGGTCCTGATCGTGCGCAACGCCCACGACCTCTCCGCCGACACGATCAAGGACGTCAAGGCGTACATCGACGCCCCGATCGAGGAGATCACGATCGTGCTGCTCCACGCGGGCGGCGCCAAGGGCAAGGGCCTGCTCGACGCGGCGCGCAAGGCGGGCGCCCGCGAGGTGGCCTGCCCGAAGACGACGAAGCCTGCGGAGCGGCTGACGTTCGTGCGGCAGGAGTTCCGGGCGCTGGGGCGCTCGGCCACGCCCGAGGCGTGCCAGGCCCTGGTCGACTCCATCGGCAGCGACCTGCGGGAGCTGGCCTCGGCTGTCTCGCAGCTGACCGCGGACGTGGAGGGCACCATCGACGAGGCGATCGTCGGGCGGTACTACACGGGCCGGGCCGAGGCGTCCTCGTTCAACGTCGCCGACCGGGCGGTGGAGGGACGGGCCGCGGAGGCGCTCGAAGCGCTGCGCTGGTCGCTCTCGACCGGAGTCCCGGCGGTCCTCATCACCAGCGCGCTCGCCCAGGGCGTCCGCGCGATCGGCAAGCTGTCGTCGGCACGCGGAGGCCGGCCGGCGGACCTGGCCAGGGAGCTGGGCATGCCGCCCTGGAAGATCGACCGCGTCCGCCAGCAGATGCGGGGCTGGACGCCGGACGGCGTCTCGCTCGCCCTGCGCGCGGTGGCCGAGGCGGACGCGGGCGTGAAGGGCGGCGGCGACGACCCGGAGTACGCCCTGGAGAAGGCGGTCGTCGCGGTGGCGAGGGCGGCCAGACTCCGCGGCTAGCCGCTAGCCGGGGCCGCCGGCCTGCTGAAGGTTCTGCCGGTCCGGTCGGTCCGGCGAGAGTCCGGCCGGTCCGGCGAAGGTCCCGCCTGTCCAGCCGGCCCGCCAGTCCGGCGAAGGTCCCGCCTGTCCAGCCGGCCCGCCAGTCCGGCGAAGGTCCCGCCTGTCCAGCCGGCCCGCCACAGGCCCCGCCGGCCGGTCCGGCGTACGGCGAAGGCCCCGTCCCTCTCCTGGGGAAGGAGAGGGACGGGGCCTTCGGCGTAAGACTGGGTGGGCTCGTACACGCGTGGCGAACGCGTATCGCGTACGAGTCCGGGGTGCCGGTTGGGAGCGGGAGAGAGGGCCCGCTGGGTCCCGTCCGGCGTCACATCAGAGCTCAGCCCTGCAGGGCGGCAACCTTGGTGGCCAGCGCCGACTTCTTGTTGGCGGCGGCGTTCTTGTGGATGACACCCTTCGAGACAGCCTTGTCGAGCGCGCGGGAGGCGGCGCGGGAAGCCACGACGGCCTTCTCGACGTCACCCGCGGCGACGGCCTCGCGGGCCTTGCGGATCGCGGTCTTGAGCGAGGACTTGACGGCCTTGTTGCGCAGGCGCGCCTTCTCGTTCGTCTTGTTCCGCTTGATCTGGGACTTGATGTTCGCCACGAAAAGAGCCTTTTCAGGTTCGATGATGTTTCTGAGTGTGTGACCCGTAGCTGAGAGGGCGTACGAGACACAGCTGTCCACGGTATCAGGCGCCCTCGGTGCCGCCCAAACCGAGCGCCGCACCGCACTCGTGGGACCATGGAGCCTACGTATCGATCCGACATCGCCCCGAGACGAGACCCTGCGTGCCCGCGACTCCTACCCACGTGCCCGAGCCGAGCCGTACCGACCCGGCGCTGATCCGCAACTTCTGCATCATCGCGCACATCGACCACGGCAAGTCGACCCTTGCCGACCGGATGCTCCAGCTGACCGGTGTCGTCGACCAACGGCAGATGCGCGCCCAGTACCTCGACCGGATGGACATCGAGCGCGAGCGCGGCATCACCATCAAGTCCCAGGCGGTCCGTCTTCCCTGGGCGCCCACCGAGGGCGCGGGTCAGGGCAGGACCCACATCCTCAACATGATCGACACCCCCGGGCACGTCGACTTCACGTACGAGGTCTCCCGCTCCCTCGCCGCCTGCGAGGGCACGGTCCTGCTCGTGGACGCGGCCCAGGGCATCGAGGCGCAGACCCTCGCGAACCTGTACCTGGCGATGGAGAACGACCTCACCATCGTCCCCGTACTGAACAAGATCGACCTGCCGGCCGCCCAGCCGGAGAAGTTCTCCGAGGAGCTCGCCAACCTCATCGGCTGCCAGCCCGAGGACGTGCTCAAGGTCTCCGCCAAGACGGGCCTGGGCGTCGAGGCGCTCCTGGACCGGGTCGTGCAGAACGTGCCGGCCCCCGTCGGTGTCGCCGACGCCCCCGCCCGCGCGATGATCTTCGACTCGGTCTACGACTCGTACCGCGGTGTCGTGACGTACGTCCGTGTCGTCGACGGACAGCTCAACAAGCGCGAGCGCATCAAGATGATGTCGACCGGCGCCACCCACGAACTCCTGGAGATCGGCGTCTCGTCCCCCGAGATGACGTCGGCCGACGGCATCGGCGTCGGCGAGGTCGGCTACATCATCACCGGCGTGAAGGACGTCCGTCAGTCCAAGGTCGGTGACACGATCACCTCCCTGCACAAGGGCGCCACGGAGGCGCTCGGCGGGTACAAGGACCCGAAGCCCATGGTCTTCTCGGGGCTCTACCCGCTGGACGGCTCGGAGTACCCGGACCTGCGCGAGGCCCTCGACAAGCTCCAGCTCAACGACGCCGCGCTGGTCTACGAGCCGGAGACCTCCGCCGCGCTCGGCTTCGGCTTCCGCGTCGGCTTCCTCGGTCTGCTCCACCTGGACGTGATCCGGGAGCGTCTGGAGCGCGAGTTCGGTCTCGACCTGATCGCCACCGCCCCCAACGTGGTCTACCGCGTGGTCATGGAGGACGGCAGCGAGCACACGGTCACCAACCCGAGCGAGTTCCCCGAGGGCAAGATCAGTGACGTGTACGAGCCGGTCGTACGCGCCACGATCCTCGCCCCGAGCGAGTTCATCGGCGCGATCATGGAGCTGTGCCAGACCCGCCGCGGCACGCTGCTGGGCATGGACTACCTCTCCGAGGACCGGGTGGAGATCCGCTACACCCTCCCCCTCGCCGAGATCGTCTTCGACTTCTTCGACCAGCTGAAGTCCAAGACCCGCGGATACGCCTCCCTCGACTACGAGCCCACCGGCGAGCAGGCCTCCAGCCTGGTCAAGGTGGACATCCTGCTGCACGGCGACAAGGTGGACGCCTTCTCGGCGGTCACCCACAAGGACGCGGCGTACGCGTACGGCGTGCGGCTCGTCGCCAAGCTGCGCGAGCTGATCCCGCGGCAGGCGTTCGAGGTGCCCATCCAGGCCGCCATCGGCTCCCGGGTCATCGCCCGCGAGACCATCCGCGCGATCCGCAAGGACGTCCTCGCCAAGTGCTACGGCGGTGACATCTCCCGTAAGCGGAAGCTGCTGGAGAAGCAGAAGGAAGGCAAGAAGCGGATGAAGATGGTCGGCTCGGTGGAGGTCCCGCAGGAGGCCTTCATCGCCGTGCTGTCGAGCGACGACTCCGCGGGCGGCAAGACCAAGAAGTAGTCGGCCGGCCGAGCCCGCCCGGGCCGGGGCGGCCTGCCGGGTCACCCGATCGGACCTCCGATCGATCGGACGATTAGCTGACGGATACACCGAACGGGCCCCCGCACGCATGGTGCGGGGGCCCGTTCGGCGTTCGTTCTGTTATCAACCGGGTATCAAGCGGCGGCCCGCAGGCTCTTACGCACCGGACTTCGGCCATCTACTCTGATCCCGGATCGCAGGTTACTCGCCAGTTAGATACGCACCGCCAGATCGCACCACCAGCAGGCACCGCCGCCGCCCGGAGGACGTCGTGAGCGACACACTGACCCAGATCGAGAACCGGCCGCCCTCCGTGGCGACCCTCTTCCTTGAGCGCGTGGCGCGGACTCCCGACGCGGAGGCCTATCGCTATCCGGTCCCGGCCGCCTCCGGCCAGGGTCCCGACGAATGGAAGTCGCTCAGCTGGGAGCAGGCCGCCGAGCGGGTCTACGCCATCGCCGCCGGTCTGATCGACCTCGGAATCCAGTCGGAGGAGCGGGTGGCGCTGGCCTCCGCCACCCGGGTGGAGTGGATCCTGGTCGACCTCGGCGTGATGTGCGCGGGCGCCGCGACCACCACCGTGTACCCGCAGACCAACGCCGAGGAGTCGGCGTTCATCCTCGCCGACTCCGAGTCCAAGGTCCTCATCGCCGAGGACGCGGCCCAGGTGGCCAAGGCCCGTGAGCGCCGCGCCGAGCTGCCCGGCCTCCACCACGTCGTCGTCATCGACCCCACCGGCGTCGAGACCGACGACTGGGTCCTGACCCTCGCCGACCTGGAGACGCGCGGGAAGGCGTACCTGGAGAAGCACGCCGAGGCCGTCAAGGAGCGCGTCGCGGCCATCACCGCCGACCAGCTCGCCACCCTCATCTACACCTCGGGCACCACCGGTCGCCCCAAGGGCGTCCGCCTCCCGCACGACAACTGGTCGTACATGGCCAAGGCCATCGCGTCGACCGGCCTGGTCACCAAGGACGACGTCCAGTACCTGTGGCTGCCGCTCGCGCACGTCTTCGGCAAGGTGCTGACCTCCGGACAGATCGAGGTCGGACACGTCACCGCCGTCGACGGCCGCATCGACAAGATCATCGTGAACCTGCCGGTCGTCCAGCCGACGTACATGGCCGCCGTGCCCCGCATCTTCGAGAAGGTCTACAACGGGGTCGCCGCCAAGGCGCGCGAGGGCGGTGGCGCCAAGTACAAGATCTTCCAGTGGGCCGCCGGCGTCGCCCGCGAGTACGCCAAGGTCACCCAGGACAACTTCCGCCGCACCGGCACCGCCTCCGCCCCCTTCGGGCTCGCCACCCAGCACAAGATCGCCGACGCGCTGGTCTACAAGAAGCTGCGCGAGGCGTTCGGCGGCCGGCTCCGCGCCGCGGTCTCCGGATCGGTCGCCCTGGCGCCCGAGATCGGCTACTTCTTCTCCGGCGCCGGCATCCACATCCTGGAGGGGTACGGCCTCACCGAGTCCAGCGCGGCGAGCTTCGTCAACCCCGGCGAGGCGTACCGCACCGGCACGGTCGGCAAGCCGCTGCCCGGCTGCGAGGTCCGCATCGCCGACGACGGCGAGATCCTGCTGCGCGGCCCCGGCATCATGGAGGGCTACCACGGCCTGCCGGAGAAGACGGCCGAGGTCCTGGAGCCGGACGGCTGGTTCCACACCGGCGACATCGGCGAGCTGTCGGCCGACGGCTACCTGCGGATCACCGACCGCAAGAAGGACCTGTTCAAGACGTCGGGCGGAAAGTACATCGCGCCGACCGAGGTCGAGGGCCAGTTCAAGGCCGTCTGCCCGTTCGTCTCCAACATCGTGGTCCTCGGTGCCGACCGCAACTACTGCAGCGCGCTCATCGCCCTCGACGAGCCCGCCATCCTCGGCTGGGCGGCTGAGCAGGGCCTCGGCGGCAAGTCCTACGCGGAGGTCGTCGCCGCTCCCGAGACCGAGAAGCTGGTCCAGGGCTACGTCGACCGCCTCAACGAGGGCCTGCAGCGCTGGCAGACGATCAAGAAGTTCCGTCTCCTGCCGCGCGACCTCGACGTCGAGCACGGCGAACTCACGCCGAGCCTGAAGATGAAGCGGCCCGTGGTGGAGCGCACGTACCAGCACCTCATCGAGGACATGTACGCGGGGTCGCGCGAGGCCTGACCCGCGCGGGCCTGATTCGCGTGGGGCCTGGCCCGCGTGGGGCCGGGGCCGCGGAGCCGGGGCCAGTCTCCGGGGTGACCGGGTTCTCCACAGGAGCCCGGTCGTCCACAGGCCGACGGTCCACCTCGGGCGGTACGGGACAATGGGTCCATGCCTTCCGTACTGCCCGATGGTGAGCCCATGCCCGAGACCGGGGCGCTGCCCGCGCACGCCCTGGAAGGGGCGGCCGAGCGGCCCCTCGGGTTCTATCTGCACGTGCCCTACTGCGCGACGCGCTGCGGGTACTGCGACTTCAACACCTACACCGCGAGCGAGCTGCGCGGCAGCGGGGGCGTGCTCGCCTCCCGTGACAACTACGCCGAGCAGGTCGTCGAGGAGATCAGGCTCGCCCGGAAGGTGCTCGGCGACGACCCCCGGCCGGTGCGGACCGTCTTCGTGGGCGGCGGGACGCCGACGCTGCTCGCCGCCGCGGACCTCGTGCGGATGCTGGGCGCGATCCGGGACGAGTTCGGGCTCGCCGACGACGCCGAGGTGACGACCGAGGCGAACCCGGAATCGGTGGACCCGGCGTATCTGGCGGAGCTGCGCGAGGGCGGGTTCAACCGCGTCTCCTTCGGGATGCAGAGCGCGCGGCAGCACGTCCTGAAGGTCCTGGACCGGACGCACACGCCCGGACGCCCCGAGGCGTGCGTCGCGGAGGCGCGGGCCGCCGGCTTCGAGCACGTCAACCTCGATCTGATCTACGGCACGCCGGGCGAGACCGACGACGACTGGCGGGCCTCGCTCGACGCGGCGATCGGCGCCGGCCCCGACCACGTCAGCGCCTACGCGCTGATCGTGGAGGAGGGCACGCAGCTGGCGCGGCGGATCCGGCGCGGAGAGGTGCCGATGACCGACGACGACGTGCACGCGGACCGTTATCTGATCGCGGACGCCGTCTTCGCCGAGGCCGGCTTCGCGTGGTACGAGGTCTCGAACTGGGCCACGTCCGAGGCCGGGCGCTGCCTGCACAACGAGCTGTACTGGCGCGGCGCCGACTGGTGGGGCGCGGGGCCGGGCGCGCACAGCCACGTGGGCGGTGTGCGGTGGTGGAACGTCAAGCACCCGGGCGCGTACGCCGCTGCGCTGGCGGAGGGACGCTCCCCGGGGGCGGGGCGCGAGATCCTGTCGGCGGAGGACCGGCGCGTGGAGCGGGTCCTCCTGGAGCTGCGCCTCCGGGAGGGCGTCGAGCTCGCGCTCCTGCGGCCGGCGGGGCTCGCCGCGGCCCGCAAGGCACTGGCCGACGGCCTCCTCGCCGCCGAGCCCTACGCCGCCGGCCGCGCGGTCCTCACCCTCCGGGGCCGTCTCCTCGCGGACGCGGTGGTGCGGGACCTGGTGGACTAGGGGAGGAGCGTCCGCCGGCCCGGTCCGCCCGGCGGGGCGGACCGGCGCCCCCCGTCGCCCTGAAGCGGGCTACGGCGCCGTCACGAAGTCGATCAGTTCCTCGACCCTGCCGAGCAGCGCCGGTTCCAGGTCCTTGTACGAGCGGACCTTCGACAGGATGTGCTGCCAGGCCGCGCCCGTGTTCTCCGGCCAGCCGAGGGCGCGGCACACGCCCGTCTTCCAGTCCTGGCCCCTGGGGACCACCGGCCAGGCCGGGATGCCGACGGAGGACGGCTTCACCGCCTCCCACACGTCGATGTACGGGTGGCCGACGACCAGGACGTCCGGCGACGACACGCGGGCCGCGATACGGGACTCCTTCGAGCCCTCGACCAGGTGGTCCACCAGGACGCCGAGCCGGGCGTCCGGCGCCGGTCCGAAGTCGGCGACGATGGCGGGAAGGTCGTCGACGCCCTCCAGGTACTCCACGACCACGCCCTCGATGCGCAGGTCGTCGCCCCACACCCGCTCCACCAGTTCGGCGTCGTGGCGGCCCTCCACGTAGATGCGCCCGGCGCGCGCGACCCGGGCCCGGGCGCCCGGCACCGCGATCGAACCTGAGGCCGTACGGGCGGGCCGGACCGGCGCGCCCGCGGCGGGCCGGACGAGAGTGACCACGCGGCCCTCGAGGAGGAAGCCACGCGGTTCCATCGGGAAGACCCGGTGCTTGCCGAAGCGGTCCTCCAGGGTCACCGTGCCCGCCTCGCAGCGGATCACCGCCCCGCAGAAGCCCGTCGACACCTCCTCCACGACGAGGTCGACGTCCGCCGGCACCTCCGGTACGGGGGCCGGCTTCTTCCACGGGGGCGTGAGATCGGGGTTGTAGCTCCGCATTCGCGCGACGTTATGACACTCCGAAGCGCCGTGCCAGCTCATTGCGCTGCGTCCGCACGAACGCCGCGTCCACGACTGCCCCGTGCCCCGGGACGTACACGGCGTCCTCCCCGCCCAGCCGCAGCAGCCGGTCGAGCGCCGCCGGCCACTGCGAGCCGATGGCGTCCGGCCCGGCCTGCGGCTCGCCGGACTCCTCCACCAGGTCGCCGCAGAACACGATCTCCGGGACGCCGGGGACGAGGAGCACCAGATCGTGCCCCGAGTGACCGGGACCCACGTTGGCCAGCAGCACCTGCCGGCCGCCCAGGTCCAGCGTCCACTCCCCGGACACCGTGTGGCGCGGCGCCACCAGGGTGTCGGCCGCCTCCGTCGCCGCCGCCTCGTCGACCCCGTGGTGCACCGCGTCCGCCCGCAGCGCCTGCCGTTCCCGCCGCAGCAGGTCGTCGACGCCCACCGCCCCGAAGACCTCCGCCCCCGAGAACGCCGCGGTGCCGAAAACATGATCGAAGTGAGGGTGGCTCAGTGCGATGTGCGTCACCTTGCGGCCGGTCATGCTCTCCACCTGACACCGCAGCTCCCCGCCCTCCCGGAGCGTGGAACCCGTGTCGTACAAGAGGACCGACCTCGTGCCGAGCACCAGACCCACCGTGGCGTCCCAGCCGGGCAGCCGCCGCCGCCCCACCCCGTCCGCGAGCCGCTCCCAGCCGAACTCTTCCCAACCGACGTCCATACGGCGACGCTATCCGCTACGACGGAGCCACGGGGCGGCCGGGTGGCGGCCACAGCGCGGCCACGGGTCGGCCACGGCGGGACCACGGCACGGCCACGGCACGGCCACGCGGTGGCCACGAGGCGGCTCGGGCACGGCCTCCTTGCCTGGAGTGACGCCCGCCGCCGTACACTTGCCGGGGGTTTCCTGGCACTCGAACAGGGCGAGTGCCAAACACGGAGCAACCGGATCGACAGCTGGAGGTGTGCGACATGCTCAGCGAACGCAGACTCGAGGTGCTGCGCGCCATCGTCCAGGACTATGTCGGGACGGAGGAGCCGGTGGGCTCCAAGGCGCTCACGGAGCGCCACAAGCTCGGCGTGTCACCCGCCACGGTGCGCAACGACATGGCCGTCCTGGAGGACGAGGGCTACATCGCCCAGCCCCACACCAGCGCCGGCCGCATCCCGACCGACAAGGGCTACCGCCTCTTCGTCGACCGGCTGGCCGGCGTCAAGCCGCTGTCGACGCCCGAGCGGCGCGCCATCCACAACTTCCTCGACGGCGCCGTGGACCTCGACGACGTCGTGGGCCGCACGGTCCGCCTGCTCGCGCAGCTGACCCGCCAGGTCGCCGTCGTGCAGTACCCGTCGCTGACCCGTTCGACCGTCCGGCACGTGGAGCTGCTCTCGCTGGCTCCCGCCCGCCTGATGCTGGTCCTGATCACGGACACCGGCCGGGTCGAGCAGCGGGTGATCGACTGCCCGGCGCCGTTCGGCGAGACCTCGCTGGCGGATCTGCGGGCCCGGCTCAACAGCCGGGTCGTCGGCCGCCGTTTCGCGGACGTGCCGCAGCTGGTGCAGGATCTCCCGGAGTCCTTCGAGGAGACGGAGGACCGGGGCACGGTCTCGACGGTGCTCGCGACCCTGCTGGAAACCCTGGTGGAAGAGCACGAGGAACGGCTGATGATCGGCGGCACCGCCAATCTCACCCGCTTCGGGCACGACTTCCCCCTGACGATCAGGCCGGTGCTGGAAGCACTCGAGGAGCAGGTCGTGCTCCTCAAGCTGCTCGGCGAGGCCAAGGACTCGGGCATGACCGTACGGATCGGGCACGAGAACGCCCACGAGGGGCTCACCTCCACGTCCGTCGTCGCGGTCGGCTACGGTTCGGGCGACGAGGCAGTCGCCAAACTCGGCGTGGTCGGACCGACCCGCATGGACTACCCCGGAACGATGGGAGCGGTACGCGCAGTGGCACGTTACGTCGGACAGATCCTGGCGGAGTCGTAAGTGGCCACGGACTACTACGCCGTACTCGGCGTGCGCCGCGACGCGTCCCAGGACGAGATCAAGAAGGCATTCCGTCGGCTCGCTCGCGAGCTGCACCCGGATGTCAATCCCGATCCGAAGACGCAGGAGCGCTTCAAGGAGATCAACGCCGCCTACGAGGTGTTGTCGGACCCGCAGAAGAAGCAGGTCTACGACCTCGGCGGCGACCCGCTGTCCGCCTCGGGCGGTGGCGGTGGAGCCGGCGGCTTCGGCCAGGGCGGCTTCGGGAACTTCTCCGACATCATGGACGCGTTCTTCGGCACGGCGTCGCAGCGCGGACCGCGCTCGCGCACCCGCCGCGGCCAGGACGCCATGATCCGTCTGGAGATCGACCTCAACGAGGCCGCCTTCGGTACGACCAAGGACATCCAGGTCGACACGGCGGTCGTCTGTACGACCTGCTCCGGCGAGGGCGCCGCGCCCGGCACCTCCGCGCAGACCTGTGACATGTGCCGCGGCCGCGGTGAGGTGTCCCAGGTGACCCGTTCCTTCCTGGGCCAGGTCATGACCTCGCGGCCGTGCCCCCAGTGCCAGGGCTTCGGAACGGTCGTCCCGACCCCCTGCCCGGAGTGCGCGGGCGACGGGCGGGTCCGCTCCCGTCGCACGCTGACGGTGAAGATCCCGGCCGGTGTCGACAACGGCACCCGCATCCAGCTGGCCGGCGAGGGCGAGGTCGGCCCCGGCGGCGGCCCGGCCGGTGACCTGTACGTCGAGATCCACGAGGTCCCGCACGAGACCTTCCAGCGGCGCGGTGACGACCTGCACTGCACGGTCACGATCCCGATGACGGCGGGCGCGCTCGGCACGAAGGTGCCGCTGCAGACGCTCGACGGCATCGAGGAGGTCGACATCCGCCCGGGCACGCAGTCCGGGCAGTCGATCCCGCTGCACGGGCGCGGCATCACGCACCTGCGCGGTGGCGGGCGCGGCGACCTGATCGTGCACGTCGAGGTCATGACGCCGTCGAAGCTGGACCCGGAGCAGGAGCGCCTGCTGCGCGAACTGGCCAAGCTGCGCGGCGAGGAGCGCCCGACCGGGCAGTTCCAGCCGGGGCAGCAGGGGCTGTTCTCGCGCCTGAAGGACGCGTTCAACGGCCGCTAGGAAGTAGCCGGAAAACGTCGCAGGCCACGGCACGGACCCGGCCCCGGCCCACCGGAGGGCGCCGTTTGCACACCGCGGACGGCGCCCTCCGTCGTTTCGGTCTCCGAGCCCGCTCGTGACACGATGCCCGCATGTCCACGACCGCACTGAACGATCTGTCCCGCTACCCGATCGTGCAGGCCCCCATGGCGGGTGGCGCCTCGTGTCCGCAGCTGGTCGGAGCCGTGTGCGAGGCCGGAGGGCTCGGCTTCCTGGCCGCCGGCTACAAGACCGCGGGCGGCCTGTACCAGGAGATCAAGCAGGTGCGCGGGCTCACCGGCCAGCCCTTCGGCGTCAACCTCTTCATGCCGCAGAGCGGCCAGCACGCTGATCCCGCCGCCGTCGAGATGTACCGCCACCAGCTCGCCGGTGAGGCCACCTGGTACGAGACCGCCCTCGGCGACGCCGACAGCGGGCGCGACGACGCGTACGACGCGAAGCTGGCCATCCTCCTGGAGGACCCGGTCCCCGTCGTCTCCTTCACCTTCGGCTGCCCCGGCGGCGAAACCCTCGACGCCTTCGCCCGCGTCGGTACGTTCACCGTGGTCACCGTCACCTCCGCCGAGGAGGCCCAGGCCGCCCAGCGGGCCGGCGCCGACGCCGTCTGCGTCCAGGGCGTCGAGGCGGGCGGGCACCAGGGAACCCACCGCGACGACCCGGAGGCCGACGCCGGGACCGGGCTCCTGGCGCTGGTCACGCTGGTCAAGGAGGCCGTGCAACTGCCGATCATCGCGGCCGGCGGGCTCATGCGCGGGGCGCAGATCGCCGCCGTGCTCGCCGCGGGCGCGGACGCCGCCCAGCTCGGCACCGCCTTCCTCGTCTGCCCGGAGTCGGGCGCGCACCCCCTGCACAAGCAGGCCATGACCCATCCGCTCTTCGCCCGCACCGAACTGACCCGGGCCTTCTCGGGCCGGCCGGCGCGCGGGCTCGTCAACCGCTTCGTACGCGAGCACGGACCGTACGCACCCGCCGGTTACCCCGAGGTCCACCACCTCACCGCCCCTCTGCGCAAGGCCGCCGCCACCGCCGGCGACGCGCAGGGCATGGCCCTGTGGGCCGGCCAGGGCCACCGTCTCGCCCGTGAACTCCCGGCCGGCCAGCTCGTGGAGGTACTGGCCGCCGAGATCGACATCGCGCTCACCGCGCCCGCACAGAGGAACGTGTGACATGACCGCCCCCGTCTTCGTCGTCGACGCCGTCCCCGTCCCCGGCGCCTTCGTGCTCGACGGCCCCGAGGGCCGCCACGCCGTCTCCGTGAAGCGCCTGCGCGCGGGCGAGGAGATCGTCCTCACGGACGGGCGCGGAGCCTGGGCGGCGTGCGCGGTGACCGCCGCCGAGGACAAGGACCGGCTGACCGTCGAGGTCACGGCCACGCACCAGGACCCGGAGCCGACCCCCCGGATCACCGTCGTCCAGGCCCTGCCCAAGGGCGACCGGGGCGAACTCGCCGTCGAGATCATGACGGAGACCGGTGTCGACGCGATCGTGCCGTGGGCCGCGTCCCGCTGCATCACGCAGTGGAAGGGGGAGCGGGGGCTCAAGGCCCTGGCCAAGTGGCGGGCCACCGCCCGCGAGGCGGGGAAGCAGTCCCGCCGTACCCGCTTCCCCGAGGTCGCCGACGCCATGACCGGCAAGCAGGTGGCGGCCCTCCTGGCGCGGGCGGACTTCGCGGCCGTCCTGCACGAGGACCGCGCCCATCCCAGCGGAGCGCTCGCCGACGCCCCGCTTCCGGCGGACGGGGAGATCGTGCTGGTCGTCGGGCCCGAAGGGGGCGTCTCCCCGGAGGAGCTGGCGCTCTTCGAGGAGGCGGGAGCCAAGCCGTACCGTCTGGGCCACAGCGTCCTGCGCACCTCCACCGCCGGCACGGCGGCGACGGCCCTCCTGCTGGGACGCACCGGCCGCTGGTCCTGAGGCGCGCGTGCCGGGGGGAGCGCCGGGGCCCCGTCCGCCGCGAGTCGTCGTGCGCGTGCCGGGGGGAGCGCCGGGCCCCGTTCGCCGCGAACCGCCGCGCGCGTGCCGGCGGGTGGGAGTCGATCGGTCGTCGCGAGTCGTCGTGCGTGTGCCGGCGCACGGGAGCAGAGCGGTCGCGTACCGGCCCGCGTCCACCGGCCTTCCCGACCCGGTGGACGCGGAGGGCGGTGCGCTCCTTAGGCTGCACGCATGGCCGACGAATCCCCTCTGATCCGTAGTCTGCGCGCCGCGGTCGCCGCCGCCCCCGACGACGTTCCCCTGCGGCTGCACGTCGCCGAACTCCTCCTCGCCGAGGGCCGCAACGACGAGGCCGTCACGGAGGCGGCCGTGGCGCTCCAGCACGCGCCCGGTGACGAGGCCGCCCGCGCCCTGATGGCCCGCGCGATGGGCCTGCCGACGGCGGCTCCGGACCCCGCACCGCCGGCCCCCTCCCCGGCCGCGGACCTCCCGGCCCCGGACCAGGAGGCTTCGGGCGCCGCCTCCGACGCGGCACCCGCCCCCGACGCGGCTCCCGCCCCCTTCGACTGGGCCGCCGCCGAGCGGGAGATCGGCGACGTCGTCGGCCCCCGGTTCGTCGAGAGCCGAGCCGGGAGCGACGCCGACGATGCCGAGGACGACGACGCCGGTGCGGACGCCGGGGTGGAGCGGCCGCTGACCGCCGACGGCAGCGGCGACCCCGGGGACGCGTCCGCCTGGGACGTCGACGCCCCCGGATCCGTACGCCTCGCCGACGTCGGCGGCATGCAGCAGGTCAAGGACCGCCTGGAGGCCGCCTTCCTCGCCCCCATGCGCAACCCCGAACTGCGCAGGCTGTACGGCAAGTCGCTGCGCGGCGGTCTCCTCCTCTACGGACCGCCCGGCTGCGGCAAGACCTTCATCGCCCGCGCCGTCGCGGGCGAACTCGGCGCGAGCTTCATGTCGATCTCGCTCTCCGACATCCTCGACATGTACATCGGCACGTCCGAGAAGAACGTCCACGACATCTTCGAGACCGCCCGCCGCCAGGCCCCCTGCGTCGTCTTCCTCGACGAGCTGGACGCCCTCGGCGCCAAGCGCTCCCGTACGCACCACAGCGGCCTGCGCAACGTCGTCAACCAGCTCCTCACCGAACTCGACGGCGTCGACAGCGGTCCGGGCAACGACGGCGTCTTCGTGCTCGCCGCCACCAACGTGCCCTGGGACGTGGACCTCGCGCTGCGCCGCCCCGGCCGGCTCGACCGGACCCTGCTCGTGCTGCCGCCCGACGCCCCGGCCCGCGAGGCGATCCTCCGCTACCACCTGCGCGAGCGCCCCATCGAATCCGTCGACCTGGGCAAGCTCGTCAAGGTCACCGAGGACTTCTCCGGCGCCGACCTCGCCCATCTCTGCGAGACGGCGGCCGAGTCCGCGCTCCTGGACTCCGCCCGTACCGGCACCGTCCGCATGATCGGCATGAAGGACCTGCTGGGCGCGGCCCGCCAGATCAAACCGTCCAGCGAGTCCTGGTTCGCCGCCGCCCGCAACGTCGCCATGTTCGCCAACGACGGCGGCATGTACGACGACCTGGTCGCCTACCTCAAGAAGAAGCGCAAGCTGTGAGCGCGCCCGGCACGAGCCAGGAGCTCCGGCGCGCCGACGCCCTCTACGACACCGGCCGGTACGAGCAGGCCGCCGCCCACGCCGCGCGGCACCTGGCGACCGACCCGGAGGACGCCACCGCGCTCGTGCTGCTCGCCCGCTGCCAGCACCGCCTGGGCCGCGAGGAAGAGTCCCTCGCCTCCGTCGAACAGGCCCTGCGCGCCGAGCCCGACGCGCTCGGCGGCTGGCTCATGCGCACCCACGTCCTGCTCGCGCTCAAGCGGTACGAGGAGGCCGAGTGGTCGGCCAGGCGCTCCGTGGAGCTGGCTCCCCAGTACTGGGGCAGCCACTACGCCCTCGGCAGCGTCCTCGACCGGTCCGTGCGCGCCGAGCGGAAGCTGGAGGCGTACCAGGCCGCCCGTGCCGCCGTCGCCCTCGCGCCGGAGGAGAGCGACGCGCACTTCCTGGTCGGGCTCACCGCCCACCGCGTCGGCGACCACCGGCTCGCCCAGCGGGCCTACGAGACGGCGCTCCGGCTGAACCCGGAGAGCAGCGAGGCGCACAACAACCTCTCCCTGCTCCATCTGCGCCGCCGCTGGCTGCGGCCCGGGGCCTGGACGAAGGCCGCCGAGGGCTTCGTCGAGTCCGCGGCCCTCGACCTGAACGACCGGCAGGCCCGGTACAACCTGGAGACCATGGCCTGGGGCACCGTCGCGGGTGCCCGCTGGGTCGCTCTCCTCGGCTTCGTCGCGTCGGCCGTCGGATCGTCGGCCGTCGACCCCGGGGCAAGCGCGGGGGAGGCCCTCGTCCCGCTCCTGGTGGGCGCGGCCGTGATCGTCGGCGGCTGGGGCGGCTGGGCGCTGTGGATGGCCCGACGCGTCTCGCCCCGGCTGCGCCGCCCGCTCCTCCTGGTCGCGCGCAACTGCCGGCCGGTGGTCGCGATGGGCGTCGCCGTCGGGCTGCTCGCGCTGCACTCGGTGCTGACGATGGCGCTGTGGACGGCGGACGTGCCGGCCGTCGGGGCGCTCGGCTTCCCGCTCTTCTGGGTCGTGGTGATCACCTACTGGGTGAGCCGCGCCGCGCTCCAGCGCCGCGCGCCCAAGCCCTGAGGCCCCTCGGGCGGCGGTGGTGCCGCACGCCCGAGACCTCCGCCTCTCCGGCAGCCGTGGTGCCGCGCCCAGGGCCCCCGCCCCCGGTGCGGCCGATACGATGCCGAGGTACTGATCATCGGAGGCGAGGAGGCCCGGGCCATGGCCGGAGAGCCACAGAGCGACTGTCTGTTCTGCAAGATCGCGAACGGGGAGGTCCCGGCGACGATCGTCCGGGAGACGGAGACGACCGTCGCCTTCCGGGACATCAACCCCCAGGCGCCCACGCACGTGCTCGTCATCCCGCGACTCCACCACCCCGACGCCGCCTCCCTCGCGGCCGCCGAGCCGACCGTGGCCGCCGACGTGCTGCGCGAGGCAGGGGAGATCGCCGCGCAGGAGAAGGTCGACGGCAGCGGCTTCCGGATCGTCTTCAACACCGGTGCGGGCGCGGGCCAGACCGTCTTCCACGCCCACGCGCACGTGCTCGGCGGCCGCGGGCTCAACTGGCCCCCCGGATAAGGGACCGGTCGTGTCCGTACGTGAACTGGTCGTCCTCGGCACGGCCAGCCAGGTCCCCACCCGGCACCGCAACCACAACGGCTATCTGCTGCGCTGGGACGGCCAGGGCATCCTCTTCGATCCCGGCGAGGGCACCCAGCGCCAGATGCTGCGGGCCGGCGTCGCGGCCCACGACATCGACCGGATCTGTGTCACGCACTTCCACGGCGACCACTCGCTCGGCCTGGCCGGGGTGATCCAGCGGATCAACCTCGACCAGGTCCCGCATCCGGTCGCCGCGCACTACCCGGCGAGCGGGCAGCGCTTCTTCGAGCGGCTGCGGTACGCCACGGCCTACCGCGAGACCGTGAAGCTGGCCGAGGCCCCGGTCGCCGCCGACGGCCCCCTCGTCGTCACCGACACGTACACCCTCGACGCGTACCGCCTCTCGCACCCCGTCGAGTCGTACGGCTACCGGCTGACCGAGCCCGACGGGCGCCGCATCCTTCCGGCGAAGCTCGCCGAGCACGGGATCAGGGGCCCGGACGTCGGCCGGCTCCAGCGCGAGGGCGTCCTCGACGGGGTCACGCTCGACGAGGTCAGCGAGGTGCGGCGCGGGCAGCGGTTCGCGTTCGTCATGGACACCCGGCTGTGCGACGGTGTGCGGGTGCTCGCGGAAGGCGCCGACATGCTCGTCATCGAGTCGACCTTCCTCGACGAGGACGTCAGGCTCGCCACCGATCACGGCCATCTGACGGCCGGACAGGCCGCCGAGGTGGCGCGCGAGGCGGGGGTACGGCATCTCGTGCTGACCCACTTCTCGCAGCGCTACGACGACCCGGCGGAGTTCGAACGCCAGGCGCGAGCGGCCGGGTTCGAGGGGGAGCTGAGCATCGCCCAGGACCTCATGAGGGTCCCCCTACCGAAAAGATAGATCCATGCCCCTCCCCCTCCCCAAGGCCGAACTGCACCTCCACATCGAGGGCACCCTCGAACCGGAGCTGGCCTTCGCGCTCGCCGCCCGCAACGGCGTCACCCTGCCGTACGCCGGCACCGAGGACCTGCGCAAGGCGTACCTCTTCGACGACCTGCAGTCCTTCCTCGACCTGTACTACGAGCTGATGGCCGTCCTGCGCACGGCCGAGGACTTCACCGAGCTCGCCGACGCCTATCTGGCGCGGGCCGCGGCCCAGGGAGTCCGGCACGCCGAGATCTTCTTCGACCCGCAGGCGCACACGGCACGCGGCGTGGGCATCGGAACGGTCGTGGAGGGCCTGGCGGCGGCGCTGGACGGCGCGGAGGAGCGGCACGGCGTCTCCACCCGGCTGATCATGTGTTTCCTGCGCGACGAGTCCGCCGAGTCGGCGATGGCGACCCTGGAGGCGGCGAAGCCGTACCTGCACCGGATCACCGGTGTGGGCCTCGACTCGGCCGAGGTCGGCCACCCGCCGTCGAAGTTCCGCGAGGTCTACGCGGCGGCGGAGGCGCTGGGACTGCGCAAGGTCGCCCACGCGGGCGAGGAAGGGCCGCCGGCCTACATCCGCGAGGCGCTGGACCTCCTCGGCGTGGAGCGCGTCGACCACGGGCTGCGCGCGATGGAGGATCACGAGCTGGTGGAGCGGCTCGTCCGCGAGCGGGTCCCGCTGACGCTGTGCCCGCTGTCGAACGTACGGCTGAGGGCGATCGACGTCCTGGAGGACCACCCGCTGGCCTCGATGATGGCGGCGGGCCTGAAGGTGACGGTCAACTCCGACGACCCGGCGTACTTCGGCGGCTACGTCGGCGACACGTTCGCCGCGGTGCGCGGCGCGCTGGATCTGAGCCGCGACCAGCTGCGGACGCTGGCCCGCAACTCCTTCGAGGCGTCGTTCCTCGACGACGACGAGGCCCGCAGGCAGCGGTACCTCGCGGAGGTCGAGGCGTACGACTTCGACGCGGAGTAGCAGCGGAAACCCGCACGCGACCCGGAGCGCCGGGCCGGCGGGCGGCGTGGACCGGCGGGCGCCACGACGCAGGACAGGGACGGGGCGGCGAGTCGGCCGTCCCGTCCCGGCGTTCCAGGAACGATCGTTTCCACAGGTCAGTGGGGGTGGAACGTTCCCGCGTCCCGCGTCGGCGGGGAAGCATGGCGGCGGCGCCCGTCCGCCGGGCACGGTGGTGTCCAGCGCCGCCGGATCACCCGGCGCCGCGTCGGACAGATCCACGCCATCACCTACGGGGGAACACCCATGCGTACGTTCCGTAACCGCACCGCCGTCCTCGCCACCGCGGCCGGCGCCGTCCTCACCCTGACGCTCACCGCCTGTGGAGGGGACGGTTCCGCGCCGAAGGCGGCGGGCTCGGCCCCGGCCGGCTCCACCGCCTCCGTGGCGGGCGACCCCGTACCGGCCGCCTCGGCCTCCGCCTCGGCGCCCGCGGCGGGCGGCAGCGAGACGACGGACGGCGGCGCCACCACCGGCAAGAACACCGGTGCCGTGCGGGGGACCGGTGCCGGGAAGGCCACCGGCGGCCGGGCCGCCACGACCCGCGTCTGCACGCCCCAGGACGTCACCCTCAGCGCCGCGCTGGAGGACGGACCGCCCCACACCCACCTCGTCCTGACGGCGCGGAACACCTCGCGCCAGACCTGCCGGCTGAACGGCTTCCCGGAGATCCAGTTCCTGGAGAGCCACCGCCAGAACGTGCCGGCGGTCGCCAAGAGCAAGCCCGCCGCCCCCGTCCTCCTGACGGCCGGCGCCCCCGCCTACGCCCGGGTGAAGCTGTCGGACGGCGGCGTCGACGAGTACAACGAGCCGGTGACGGACTTCTCCGTCACGCTCCAGGGAAGCCACGAGGTGATCGCGGTGCGGGCGCCCGGCGCGGCGGGCATCGCCGTCGACCCGGCGAAGTGGCTGACCGGCTACTGGACGCCGCAGCTGCGTGACGGTGCGGACGAGTTCTGATCCGTAGCCCCGTGCCACGGTGGAGCGCCCCCCCGGGCCGGAGGGCTGCGGGCGGCGGCTCACAGGACGTGGGTGATCCACCGCTGGAGCGCGGTGTGGGTCGCGTCGTCGAGCCGGCACAGCGCCTCGATGGCCGCCAGGTCCCCCGGCAGCGGCGCGACGCCCGCCGTGGTGAGCGCCGCGTGCAGGTCCAGGCGGCGGCGGTCCTCCGGCTCCAGCGGCATCGGCAGGCGGCTCGCGGGGGCGGGCGCCGGCAGCGGGCGGTCACCGTGCCCCATGATCCCGAGGACCGTCCGGGGGTCCTCGGGACCCTCGTGGGTGAGGGCGGCGGGGAAGCGGTAGGGGTCGAGGTCCGAGAGCGCGGTCGGGGCCATGGGGAAGGTCTGGAGCCCGTTCATGAGTGCCTCCTCAGGTGTCGTGCGACTGACCTGGAGGAGTACGGGACGGCGCGCTGCGGTTGCGGTACGTCCCGTTCACCACCCGGATGACCCCTATCCCATCTCGTCACACAAAGGGCCCGGGGCCGCGGTGTCGAGCGGGCCGCCGCTATCCCCGGTCGTCGGGGCGGGCCAGGCGGAAGGAGCGCTGGACGGCCCGGCGGGCGGTCGGCACGGGCAGCTCCGCGATCTCCTGCTCCGGGGCGCCGATCTGGGGCAGCAGGCCGGTGGAGGCGCTCGTGGTGCCCGCGACCACCGCCGCCGGGGCGCCGCCGCGGCGGCGGACGGAGCCCGGCACCAGCGGCCGGCCCGAGGTGTGCAGGGCGACGGCCGTCATCGGGGCCGCGACCAGGAGGAGCACGACGCACAGCACGAGGCCCATGCCGGGGTACCCGGCCGCCTCCGACAGGACACTGCCGACGACCGGCCCGCAGGCCACGCCCAGCGAGGACGCGGAGCCGACCAGCACCGCCCACCGGCCGCGCGGGTCCAGGGAGGCGGCCAGGCCTAGCAGGTAGGAAAGGACCACCGGGTAGAAGAGGTTCCACAGGACCTCGCCGGTCGCGAAGGCGGGCAGGCTCCCCGCCGCCGAACTCAGCAGGACGCAGCAGGCGATGACCGCCGTACCGGCCCCGATCGGCACGGCCCGGCCGAGGCGCGCGCCGAGCGCGCCGGCCGCGGTGACCCCGAGCAGACCGGCACCGAGCGCCACGGCGAAGACGGCACCGACGGTGACCTCGCTCAGTCCGGCCTGGGTCAGCCCGATCCGGCCGCTCACGCCCCACAGCGCGTTCTGCGCCATCGACCACAGGACGATCCCGGCGGCCAGCACCATGCCCGAGCGCCGGTGGGGCAGCGGGGCGGAGACCGGATCGGTCACCGTCACCGCCCTGCGCGCACCGCCCCGCCGTGGCCCAGCCGCCAGACCCGCCGTCAGCGGCCAGACCAGCAGCGCCGCCAGGGCGATGGAGGCGAAGGGCAGCGCGTGACCGCCGCCGAGGTGCGGCAGCGTCAGGTAGAGCGCGCCCGCCGTCGCCGAGACCGACAGGAGGCCCAGCGTCGAGGCGCGGTGCGGGTCCCGTCGTGCGGCGATCCCGGTCGCGGCCACCGCCGTCGCCGTACCGGAGCCGAAGCCGCCGACGACCGCGCCACCGACGACGAGAGGGACGCTCGCGCTCAGCGCGGCCGTGCCGTAGCCGACGCCCATGGCCAGCAGGCCGATCCGCGCCGCACGGCGCGGGCCGATCCG
Source organism: Streptomyces sp. NPDC036822 (assembly GCF_055609145.1). Classification (NCBI taxonomy): domain Bacteria; kingdom Bacillati; phylum Actinomycetota; class Actinomycetes; order Kitasatosporales; family Streptomycetaceae; genus Streptomyces; species Streptomyces sp. NPDC036822. The sequence goes on along the minus strand of NZ_JBVJPY010000001.1, from coordinate 766,038 downwards.
TTCCACGCGCGCGGCGAGCGTGAAACCGGCGGACGCGGATGCGAGCAGGAGGACCGACCCCACCAGACCCGCCTGGGCGGGGGTGAGGCCGAGGCCGGCGGAGAGCCGGCCGACGACGGTCGGCAGGAGGTACGGGGCGAGGTAACCGGCCGTGAACAGGGCGACGAGAGGCCCCAGGGCGCGCGGGCGCGACAACATGGGCGTTCCAGAAGAGGAAGAAGAGGGGGTGGAGCGCCCGGTGTTGCACGGGATCGCGGAACTATGTAACCAAGTGACCGAGGCCGGGGAGAAGCCGGGACCACTCTCCCGATGTGTGATCTGAGACACAATGTGTTTGGTGTCGGTTCCTACGGGTAGAAGCGCCCGCTTCCTGGCTCTGTCAACCTCCGCCACCCCACCCCCATCAGGCACACTGAGGTGATCCGCACCACGACCGGGGAGCCGCCGTGACCACACCAAGGGGAGACCAGCAACACGACGCCGGGGTCGACCCGTTGGTGCGCCTGCGGGAAGCCACCGACCCGGACTGCGACGTCTTCCTCACCGGCACCGTCTTCCTCGACATCATCTTCACCGGCCTGGACAGCGCCCCCGTGCGCGGCACCGAGTCCTGGGCCCGGGGCATGGGCTCCAGCCCCGGCGGGGTCGCCAACATGGCCACCGCGCTCGCCCGGCTCGGCCTGCGCACCTCGCTCGCCGCGGCCTTCGGTGACGACCACTACGGCGAGTACTGCTGGGACGCCCTGGAGCAGGGCGAGGGCATCGACCTCTCGCTCTCCCGCACCGTCCCCGGCTGGCACTCCCCGGTCACCGTCTCCATGGCGTACGAGGACGAGCGCACGATGGTCTCCCACGGCCACGAGGCCCCGCCGCTGGACGGCGCCCTGCCCGCCTATCCGCCCCACGCGCGCGCCGCCGTCGCCTCCCTCGTCCCGGGGCGCGCCGAGGAGTGGGTCGCCCAGGCCGCCCGCGGCGGGGCCAAGGTCTTCGCCGACGTCGGCTGGGACGAGACCGGCCGCTGGAACCTCGACGGGCTGACCGACCTGGAGCACTGCGAGGCGTTCCTGCCCAACGCCCAGGAGGCGATGCGCTACACCCGCACCGACTGCCCGCGGGCCGCCGCCCGGGCGCTCGCCGACAAGGTCCGTTACGCCGTGGTCACGCTGGGTGCCGAGGGTGCCTACGCGGTCGACGGGGCCACCGGCGAGACCGCCGAGGTCCCGGCCATCCAGGTCTCCGCCCTCGACCCCACCGGCGCCGGGGACGTCTTCGTGGCCGGCTTCGTCACCGGAACGCTCGCCGGCTGGACGCTCGCGGACCGGCTGGCCTTCGCCGGCCTGACGGCCGCCCTGTCGGTCCAGGAGTTCGGCGGCTCGCTCTCCGCCCCCGGCTGGGGCGAGGTCGCCGCCTGGTGGCAGCACGTCCAGGGCCACGCCTGCCAGGACCCCGAGGCCCTGCGTGGCCGCTACGCCTTCCTGGAACGGCTGCTCCCGGCCGCCTCCCGGCCCTGGCCCCTGCGCCGGGCGGTCCCCACGATCGGCTTCCGCCGCGGCTCCTGAACCCGCGCCCCGCCAGGCCCCCGCCGCGCCGGGGTCCGCGTCTGCGCCTGGCCCCGCCGCGCCTGACCCGTGCCCGCGCCGGGCCCGCCCAGGCGCCGGTCGCACGGCCTGTGGAAAAGACTTCGGACTTGTCACCGCCAAGTCGTAGGCTTGGTGTCCAGAGGTTGTCGAGCGGCGAGAACCCTGCAACGGGAGGTATGTGCAGGCCACAGTGCCGGCCCATGACTCAGACACCCACAGCCCGCAATGGCGCACCGGGCGAGACCCGCGCCCACTTCACCGTCCCCGCCAAGCATCCGATGGTGACCGTCCTCGGCTCCGGTGACGCACTTCTGCGCGTGATCGAGAAGGCCTTCCCCAAGACGGACATCCACGTCCGGGGCAACCAGGTCAGCGCGGTCGGCGAGGCGGCGGAAGTCGCGCTGATCCAGCGCCTGTTCGACGAGATGATGCTGGTGCTCCGCACCGGGCAGCCGATGACGGAGGACGCAGTGGAACGCTCGATCGCCATGCTCAGGGCGAGCGAGAACGGCAAGACGGAGGCAGGCCAGGAGACCCCGGCCGAGGTGCTCACGCAGAACATCCTCTCCAGCCGCGGACGCACCATCCGCCCCAAGACCCTCAACCAGAAGCGCTATGTCGACGCCATCGACAAGCACACGGTCGTCTTCGGCATCGGCCCGGCCGGCACCGGCAAGACGTACCTGGCCATGGCCAAGGCGGTCCAGGCCCTGCAGTCCAAGCAGGTCACCCGGATCATCCTGACCCGGCCGGCGGTCGAGGCGGGCGAACGTCTCGGCTTCCTGCCGGGCACGCTCTACGAGAAGATCGACCCGTATCTGCGGCCGCTGTACGACGCGCTGCACGACATGCTCGACCCCGACTCGATCCCGAAGCTGATGGCCGCGGGCACGATCGAGGTCGCCCCGCTGGCGTACATGCGCGGTCGCACGCTCAACGACGCGTTCATCATCCTCGACGAGGCGCAGAACACCAGCCCCGAGCAGATGAAGATGTTCCTGACGAGGCTCGGCTTCGACTCGAAGATCGTCATCACCGGCGACATCACCCAGGTCGACCTGCCCGGCGGCACCAAGAGCGGTCTGCGCCAGGTCCAGGAGATCCTGGAAGGCCTGGACGACGTCCACTTCTCCCGGCTCACGTCCCACGATGTCGTACGGCACAAGCTCGTCGGCCGTATCGTCGACGCGTACGAGCAGTACGACAGCCGCAACGGGAAGTAGACCAGCCGCACCATGTCGATCGACGTCAACAACGAGTCCGGAACCGAGGTCGACGAGCAGGCGATCCTCGACATCGCCCGCTACGCCCTCGCCCGGATGCGCATCCACCCGCTCTCCGAGCTCTCGGTGATCGTCGTGGACGAAGAGGCCATGGAGCAGCTGCACATCCAGTGGATGGACCTCCCCGGCCCGACGGACGTCATGTCCTTCCCGATGGACGAGCTGCGCCCGCCGTCGAAGGACACCGAGGAGCCCCCGCAGGGGCTCCTCGGCGACATCGTGCTCTGCCCCGAGGTCGCCAAGAAGCAGGGCGAGGAGGCGCCGACCCGGCACTCCATGGACGAGGAGCTCCAGCTGCTGACCGTCCACGGCGTGCTGCACCTCCTCGGCTACGACCACGAGGAGCCCGACGAGAAGGCCGAGATGTTCGGCCTGCAGGCGGCCATCGTCGACGGCTGGCGCGCGGAGAAGGGCCACACCGGCCCGTCCCCCGCCCCGACCGTCTCCTGACGGCGCGCGGCACCCGATGAACGCATCGCTGATCCTCGGCGCGGTCGCCCTGGTCATCGTCGCCTGGCTCGCCGCCTGCGCCGAGGCCGGGATCGCCCGCGTCTCCAGCTTCCGCGCCGCCGAGGCCGTACGGTCCGGGCGGCGCGGCGCCGACAAGCTCACCGAAGTCGCCGCCGACCCCACGCGCTACCTCAACGTCGCGCTGCTCGTCCGCGTCTCCTGCGAGATGGCGGCCGGCGTCCTCGTCACGTACGCCTGCCTGGAGGAGTTCTCCCGCACCTGGGAGGCGCTGCTCATCGCCATAGGGGTGATGGTCCTCGTCTCGTACGTCGCCGTCGGCGTCTCGCCCCGCACCATCGGCCGCCAGCACCCGCTGAACACGGCGACAGCCGCCGCGTACGTCCTGCTGCCGCTGGCCAGGATCATGGGCCCGATCCCGCAGCTCCTCATCCTCATCGGCAACGCCCTCACCCCCGGCAAGGGGTTCCGCAAGGGCCCCTTCGCCTCCGAGGCGGAGCTGCGGGCCATGGTCGACCTCGCCGAGCAGGAGTCGCTGATCGAGGACGACGAGCGCCGTATGGTGCACTCCGTGTTCGAGCTCGGCGACACGCTCGTCCGCGAGGTGATGGTGCCGCGGACCGACCTGATCTGCATCGAGCGGTTCAAGACCGTCCGCCAGGCCCTCACGCTGGCCCTGCGCTCCGGCTTCTCCCGCATCCCCGTCACCGGCGAGAACGAGGACGACATCGTCGGCATCGTGTATCTGAAGGACCTGGTCCGCAAGACGCACATCAACCGGGACGCCGAGGCCGACCTGGTCTCGACGGCGATGCGGGCGGCCGCGTTCGTCCCCGACACCAAGAACGCCGGCGACCTGCTGCGGGAGATGCAGCAGGAGCGCAACCACGTCGCCGTCGTCATCGACGAGTACGGCGGCACGGCCGGGATCGTCACCATCGAGGACATCCTGGAGGAGATCGTCGGCGAGATCACCGACGAGTACGACCGTGAGCTGCCGCCGGTCGAGGAGCTGGGCGACGAGCGTTACCGCGTCACGGCCCGCCTCGACATCGGCGACCTCGGCGAGCTGTACGGCCTCGGCGCCGACGAGTACGACGACGAGGACGTGGAGACCGTCGGCGGCCTCCTCGCCAAGGCGCTGGGCCGGGTGCCGATCGCCGGTGCCAAGGCGGCCGTGAAGCTGCCGGACGGGCGCTCGCTGCGGCTGACGGCCGAGTCCCCCGCCGGCCGCCGGAACAAGATCGTCACCGTCCTGGTGGAACCGGAGGGGACGCCGGAGTGACCCCCGACGAGCTGCGCGCCTTCTGCCTGGACTTCAACGACGCGACGGAGGAGTTCCCCTTCACCCCGGAGACCTCCGTCTTCAAGGTCGCCGGAAAGATGTTCGCGCTCTCGGCGCTGGACGCGGAGCCGCTCCGGATCAATCTCAAGTGCGAACCGGAGGAGGCGGAACGCCTCCGGGAGGAGCACCCGGCCGTCGCCCCCGGCTACCACATGAACAAGCGGCACTGGAACACGGTGACCGTCGGCGGACTCCCGGACCGCATGGTCCGGGAGCTCATCGAGGACTCCTACGACCTGGTGGTCGCCGGCCTCCCCAAGGCGGTACGCCTCCGCCTGGACCGCCCCTGAGAACACCGGGCCGGCCCTAGCCGCGCTTGCGCAGGCCCGCGGCCACCACCAGGGCCGTCACCAGGACGACCGCCGCGTCGACGGCCAGGACGGTGCGGACACCGCCGTAGAGGTCCCCTCCGGTGGTCGCGAGGACCCCGAGCAGCGGGATGCCGACGGTGAGGCCGACCTGCTGGGTCGTCGTCACCAGACCGGTGGCCAGGCCCTGCTCGGAGTCGGGGACGCCGGAGGTGACGGTCAGGCCGTACGAGATGATCGCACCGAGGTGGCACATGGACGCCAGCGAGACCGCGACGGTCGCCAGGACCACGCCCGACGTGGCGCCGACGCCGAGGAGCGCCGCCGTGAGCAGGCCCTGCCCGGCGAGGGAGGCGACCAGGGTGCGGCGGGCGCCGAGCCGGCCGATCACCTTCGGGGCGAGGGTGCCGGCCAGGACCGACAGCGCGCCCTGCACGCCGAAGACCAGCCCGGTGGCGAAGGCGGAGAGCCCCAGCGTCTCCTGGAGGTGGAGCGTCAGGACGAAGACGACGGTCGACATCATCGAGAAGGTGATCAGACCGCCGAGATTGCCGAAGGCGACCGTCCTACGCCCCAGCATCGCCAGCGAGACCAGCGGAGCGGGGTGCCGCGACTCGACCACCGCGAAGACCACGAGCAGCAGCACGCCCACGACCAGGGCGGCCACGACGTCCACCCCGCCGAAACCGCGCTCGGCCGCCGTCGACAGGGCGTAGATCAGGGCGAACAGGCCGCCGGTGACGGTCACCGCGCCCGGCACGTCGAGGCGCGGCCGCTCGGGGTTGCGCGACTCCGGCAGCAGGACCGTCGCGAGCGGCAGCACCACCACGGCGAAGAGCGCGAGCAACGCCATCGTGGAGCGCCAGCCGAGCGTGTCGGTCATGACCCCGCCGAGGAGCATGCCCACGGTGAAGCCCAGGGAGAGCAGGGTGCCGGAGATGCCGAGCGCCCGGTCCCGCAGCGGCCCTTCGGGGAAGGTGGTCGTCAGCAGCGACATGCCGGCCGGGACGATCGCCGCCGCTCCCAGCCCCTGCAGAGCGCGGGCCGTGAGGAAGGAGCCCGGCCCCCAGGCGAAGGTGGCGAGCAGCGACGCCGCTCCGAAGAGCACCAGGCCGCCGAGGAACAGCCTCCGGCGCCCGTGGAGGTCGCCGATCCGCCCGAAGAGCAGCAGGAACCCTCCCGCGGGCAGGGCGAAGGCGGTGACCGCCCACTGGAGGGCCGAGTGCCCGAGGCCGAGGTCCGCGCCGAGCACCGGCAGCGCCACGTTCAGGACGGAGAAGTCGAGCGCCACCATGAACTGGGCGGCGCACAGGACGAAGAGGATGAGCCGGGAGCGGCTGGTCAGGACCGGGGGAGCGGTGGGTCCGGCCGCAGAGGTCGGGGGAGAGGTCAGGGTTGCCATGTCCTCACCTTCGGCGCACGGGAACAACGCCGGGGAGCGGGAACTTATCCTGTTGGCCGTACCACCAGGCATCCCGGGGGAGGAAGCAGACGTGGCCACTGCGGTGGAGAGGACCGACGCAAAGGCGCGGCGACTCGCCGAACTGCGCGGGTTCCTGATGAGCCGTCGGGCTCGGGTCAGCCCGGCGGAAGCGGGTCTTCCGGAGGGTGGTGCCCGGCGTCGCACGCCCGGTCTGCGCCGCGAGGAGGTCGCCGTCCTGGCGGGGGTGGGCGTCTCCTGGTACCAGTGGCTCGAACAGGGCCGGGACATCACCGTCTCCCCGCAGGTCCTCGACTCCGTCGCCCGGGTCCTGCGGCTCAGCCCGGCCGAGCGCCGCCACCTGTACGTCCTGGCCTCGCTCAACCCGCCCGCCCCGGAGGTGGACCCGGCGGCCCGGGACATCTGCCAGGGGCTGAAGCGGCTCATCGACGCGTGGATGCCGTTCCCGGCGCACATCATGGACGCCTACTGGAACACGGTGATGTACAACGACGCCGCGGCGATCGTGCTCGGCATGCGGCCGGAGAGCTCCCAGAACTGCCTCGTCGCCTTCTTCACCGACCCGCTCTACCGGTCCCGGGTGAACAGTTGGGCCCAACTCGCTCCCCGGGTCGTCGCCCAGTACCGGGCCGCCTGTTCGGACCGCCCGGAGGACGACGGCTTCCGCGCGGTGATCGAGGAGGCCCGGGAGGCGAGCCCGGAGTTCGCCGCGCTGTGGGAGCGGCGGGACGTCATGCCGGGCGGCCAGGTCCGCAAGGAGCTGGAACACCCGCTGGTCGGCACCCTGGTCGTCGAGTCCACCCAGCTCAGGGTCCCGGCCCGGCCTGACCTGGTGATCGTGATGCACACCCCGCTGGCGGAGGCGGACACGGAGGCGAAGCTGGAGTGGCTGGTCTCCCCGGAGGGCCGGCGCGGGGCGATGTTCCCGGTGGCGGGCTGAACGGAGCGGTCCGGGGCGGCCGCTATCCGGGAGGGCCGGGGGGCGGTACCTGCTCACGGGACCGTCACAGTCGGCGTATATCCTCCTCAAGATCCGGCCGCTCCCCCTCCCATCGGTGCCGGTTTCTCCCAACTCACTCGCACCCACTAGGGGTTCCGTTCACCATGCGCACTCGCATCCGCCACGGCCTGGCGGCCGCTCTCACCGTCTCCGCGCTCTCCCTGGTCGCCGCGTGCGGCGGCTCGGACGGCGGCAAGGACGGCGGCAAGGACAAGGCCGCCGACAAGCCCGCCGAGCAGACCACGTCGGCTGCCCCGGCGGCCGCCTCGCCGCTGACGTCCGCGCAGATGAAGGCCGCGGTCCTGGAGTTGAAGGACCTGCCGTCGGGCTGGAAGACCACCAAGCACGAGGAGTCCTCGGCCGTCTACAAGGTCGACAAGCCCGAGTGCGAGCCGCTCGCCCCCATGCTGGGCGGCGACATCGCCGGCGCCACGAAGGGTGCGAGCGCCGACTTCGCCGTGGGCAACAACGACTCCGAGATCTCCGAAGAGGTCGTGACCTTCGCGGATGCCGGCGCCGCGGACTACATCAAGAAGCTGGGCACCGCTCTGGACGCCTGCCCCACCTTCACCGCCGACGTCGACGGCAGCAAGATGAAGGTGGCCGTCAAGAAGATCACCGCCCCGCAGGGGGCCGAGGAGGCGCTCGCCCTGCAGATGTCGACGGAGGTCGCGCCCGGCATCACGATCGAGCCGAACATCGTCCTCGTTCGCCAGGGCGCCGGTGTGATGCGCTTCCTGCACCTCGCCGACGCCGCGGGGAAGAAGGACTTCGACGCGCTCGCCAAGGTCGCCACCGACAAGTTCGTCAAGGGCGCCCAGAGCTGACCCCGTGCCCCGGCCTATCCTCGGGGCATGACACTCAACCGCGAGCACGGCGATCTCGGCGCCGAGGACCTCAAGATCATCACGCTGGCGCGCAGCGCCCGCGCCCGCAACGGTGTGCCGGAGGGCGCGGCGGTACGAGACGAGACCGGCCGCACCTACGTGGCGGGGACCGTGGCCCTGGAGTCGCTCAAGCTGAGCGCGTTGCAGACCGCGGTCGCCATGGCCGTGGCCAGCGGGGCCCGGTCGCTGGAGGCCGCCGCCGTCGTCTCGAACGCCGACGCCGCCTCCGACGCGGACCGCGCGGCGGTACGGGACCTCGGCGGGCCCGAGACCCCGGTCCTGCTCGCCGGTCCGGACGGGCAGCTGCGCGTGGCGGTCACGGCCGGCTGAGGCCGCAGGGCCCCGACGTGTCGACCCGAAGGACTGCCCGGAGGGCCGACCCGACGGACCGGCCCGAAGGACTCGCGGACGGCTGCGGACGAGCTTCCGGGGCCACAAGGCTCACCGGCGGCGACGACGCGCCGCAGGGGCCCGGCGTCACACCGGGCCCCTTTTCGCGCGCCGGCGAGGAATCACCGGACAATTCTCCCTGCACAACCGGGGCAACGTCACCCTCGACCCGAAGGTCGTCCTGCGCGCCGAGGGCCTAATCGGCCGCACCCTCCTCGACCGCGACCTCGCGGGGATCCCCGCCGAGCTGCTGCCCCGGCAGAAGATCCGCCTGACGGAGCGGTGGAGGGGATCACCGCGGTTCGACTGGGGTGACGTGACCCTGACGGCCACGGCGAAGGACGTACGGGAGACGGCGCGCGTACCCTTCCTGGCGCTGCCGTGGCTCGCCGCGGCGACCGTCCTCGCCGGGGGAGCGGCGGCGCTGATCGGCCTGCGGCTGCGACGCCGACGGGCTCCGCGTACGTGACGAGGTCCCGCATCGGGGAGAATGGCCTCCATGAGCGCTCGTAACCCAGAAACCGAAGCCGTCCACCGGGCCGGCTTCGCCTGCTTCGTAGGCCGCCCCAACGCGGGCAAGTCCACTCTCACGAACGCTCTGGTCGGCCAGAAGGTGGCGATCACCTCCAACCGGCCCCAGACCACCCGGCACACCGTCCGCGGCATCGTGCACCGCCCCGAGGCGCAGCTGATCCTGGTGGACACGCCGGGCCTGCACAAGCCGCGCACGCTCCTCGGGGAACGCCTGAACGACGTCGTGCGCACGACGTGGGCGGAGGTCGACGTGATCGGCTTCTGCCTGCCCGCCGACCAGAAGCTCGGCCCCGGCGACCGCTTCATCGCCAAGGAGCTGGCCGGGATCAAGAAGACCCCGAAGGTCGCGATCGTCACCAAGACCGACCTGGTCGACTCCAAGACCCTCGCCGAGCAGCTCATCGCCATCGACCAGCTCTCCAAGGAGCTGGGCTTCGAGTGGCAGGAGATCGTCCCGGTCTCCGCCGTCGGCGACCAGCAGGTCCAGCTTGTCGCCGACCTGCTGATCCCGCTGCTGCCCGAATCCCCGCCGCTCTACCCGGAGGGCGACCTCACGGACGAGCCGGAGCAGGTGATGGTCGCGGAGCTGATCCGCGAGGCCGCGCTCGAAGGCGTGCGCGACGAGCTGCCGCACTCGATCGCCGTGGTGGTCGAGGAGATGATCCCGCGCGAGAACCGCCCGGCGGACCGTCCGCTGCTCGACATCCACGCCAACGTCTACATCGAGCGTCCCAGCCAGAAGGGCATCATCATCGGCCCGAAGGGCAGTCGGCTGAAGGAGGTCGGCATGAAGTCCCGCAAGCACATCGAGGCGCTGCTCGGGACGCCGGTCTTCCTCGACCTCCACGTCAAGGTCGCCAAGGACTGGCAGCGGGACCCGAAGCAGCTGCGCAAGCTCGGCTTCTAGGAAGCCCCGGCGCGAGAAGGAGCGGGGCGGGAGGGTGTCAGGCGCCCTCCTTCAGGACCCTCCTGATCAGGGCCCGCTGCGCCTCGGTCACCCGGGGGTCCCCGCAGCGGACCGTCTCGCCGTCGATCGTGATCTCGTACGAGAAGCCGTCCGGCACCCCCCGGCCGTCGTCCGCGCCCTCCTGGAGGACCGTGACGGCCAGGGTGTGCCACTCCACGGCGTCGGACAGGGCCGAGGTGTCCACCTCGGCCGAACGCTCGATGCCGGCGAAGCCGCCGGTGCGCCGCACTCGAATCCGCATGCGTCCTGTCTACCAGCCCGTCCGCCGCCTCCCGGCCCGTCCGACGGACGTCAGCCGCCGGGACGGCAGCCCCGCCCCGTCCGGGCGTCAGTCCGTCGGGACGCCCACGGCCGCCCACGCCTTCAGGACGGCCTGGATCTCCGGCCCGTCGCCGTACCTCGCCTTCGCCGCCTTCGCCGTGGCCCGCGCGAACTCGGTGAACCGCGTCTCGGGGGTGAGCGACGCGCTTGTCATCACGTCGTACCAGATCTGCCCCGGCCGCTCCCAGGCGTGGCCGCCGAGCTCCACGGCCGTCAGGTAGAAGGCGTGGTTGGGGATGCCGGAGTTGATGTGCACCCCGCCGTTGTCCTGGCTGGTGCGGACGTAGTCGTCCATGTGGCCCGGCTGCGGGTCCTTGCCGAGGACGTCGTCGTCGTACGCCGTGCCCGGCGCCTTCATCGAGCGCAGCGCGGTTCCCTGGACGTCCGGGTGGAACAGCCCCGCCCCGATCAGCCAGTCGGCCTCCGTGGCGCTCTGGTCGAGCGTGTACTGCTTGACCAGCGAGCCGAAGACGTCCGAGACCGACTCGTTGAGCGCGCCGGACTGGCCGAAGTACTCCAGATTGGCGGTGTACTGCGTGAAGCCGTGGGTCAGTTCGTGGCCGATGACGTCCACGGGAAGGGTGAAGTCGAGGAAGATCTCGTCGTCCCCGTCCCCGAAGACCATCTGCTCGCCGTTCCAGAACGCGTTGCCGTAGTTCTCGTCGTAGTGGACCGTCGCCCGGAGCGGCAGGCCGGCGCCGTCCATCGAGTCCCGGCCGAAGGCGTCGAGGAAGAGACCGAAGGTGGCGCCGAGCCCGGCGTAGGCGCGGTTGACCGTGGCGTCGGCGGTCGCCTCGTCCCCCTCGCCCCGCACCTCCACGCCCGGCAGCGCGGTCCGGCGCCGCGCGTCGAACACGGTGCGCCGCGGGCGGGCCTCGGCCGCTCGGGAGGCGGGTTCGGCGGGCGCGGTGGGCGTCGTGGTGGTGAGGGAGGCGGTGAGTCCGCGGCCGGTCCGGTGGCGGGCGTCCGCCATCAGGGTGTGGCGGGCGGTGGCCGCGACCGCCGGGTTCTCGCTGCGGGCCAGCTTCTCCAGAAGGTGCGGAGGCACGATCGAGCAGAAGACGGGGCGGTGCTGCGCGTGGATGCGCGCGGGGGAGGTCATGCCAGGCAATGTCGCACTCCGTGACCCCACTGTCACGAGCTGAGACGATGATTGGCGAAATGGGATGATGGTCACTCTTTGGGCTTGACGCCCCGACCGTCCCGCATACTGAAACGGGACGTCCGCCTCCACCGTCCTGAGCTAGGCTGCGGCACATCATGCGTTTCGGGCTGCTTCTCCTTAGCTGCCGCGGCGAGGGCCTGTAGTCGTAGGCCGACCCCCTCCCCGCGGGACCTGGTGTTGCGTTCAGAACAGTCGGCCTCCCCCGAGCTCTCAGAAGCAGGGGGGACCCCCACTCCCGCTGGACCCGAGGAGCCCTACGCGATGTCCCAGCCCGTTGGCCGCCCCACGCCCGTCACCAACGCCACCCGTATGCAGAAGCCGTCCGGGATGCCGATCCACAAGTACGGCCAGTACGAAGCCGTGCACATCCCCGACCGCACCTGGCCCGAGCGGCGGATCACCCAGGCCCCCCGCTGGCTGTCCACGGACCTGCGCGATGGCAACCAGGCCCTGATCGACCCGATGTCCCCGGCCCGCAAGCGCGAGATGTTCGACCTGCTGGTACGCATGGGCTACAAGGAGATCGAGGTCGGCTTCCCGTCCTCCGGCGAGACCGACTTCGCCTTCGTGCGCTCCATCATCGAAGAGGGCGCGATCCCGGACGACGTGACCATCTCCGTCCTGACCCAGGCCCGCGAGGACCTGATCGAGCGGACCGTGGAGTCACTGGTCGGCGCCAAGCGCGCCACCGTCCACCTGTACAACGCCACCGCGCCCACCTTTCGCCGGGTCGTCTTCCGCGGCTCGAAGGAGCAGATCAAGCAGATCGCCGTCGACGGCACGCGCCTGGTCATGGAGTACGCCGACAAGCTGCTGGGCGACGAGACGATCTTCGGCTACCAGTACAGCCCGGAGATCTTCACCGACACCGAGCTGGACTTCGCCCTGGAGGTCTGCGAGGCGGTCTGCGACGTCTGGCAGCCCGAGGAGGGCCGCGAGATCATCCTGAACCTGCCCGCCACCGTGGAGCGTTCGACGCCGTCCACGCACGCGGACCGGTTCGAGTGGATGTCGCGGAACCTGACGCGCCGCGAGTACATCTGTCTGTCCGTGCACCCCCACAACGACCGCGGTACGGCGGTGGCGGCCGCCGAACTGGCGATCATGGCCGGCGCCGACCGCATCGAGGGCTGCCTGTTCGGCCAGGGCGAGCGCACCGGCAACGTCGACCTGGTGACCCTGGGCATGAACCTGTTCTCGCAGGGCGTGGACCCGCAGATCGACTTCTCGCAGATCGACGAGATCCGCCGCACGTCCGAGTACTGCAACCAGATGGAGGTCCACCCGCGCCACCCCTACGCGGGCGACCTGGTCTACACCGCCTTCTCCGGCTCCCACCAGGACGCCATCAAGAAGGGCTTCGACGCCATGGAGGCCGACGCGGCCGCCGCGGGCAAGACGGTCGACGACATCGAGTGGGCCGTTCCCTACCTGCCCATCGACCCCAAGGACGTCGGCCGCTCCTACGAGGCCGTGATCCGGGTCAACTCGCAGTCCGGCAAGGGCGGCATCGCGTACGTCCTGAAGAACGACCACAAGCTGGACCTGCCGCGCCGGATGCAGATCGAGTTCTCGAAGATCATCCAGCAGAAGACGGACACCGAGGGCGGCGAGATCACCCCGGCCGCGATCTGGTCGGTCTTCCAGGACGAGTACCTGCCGAACCCGGACAACGCCTGGGGCCGCATCCAGCTGCGCTCCGGCCAGACCACCTCCGACACGGACGGCACCGACACCCTGACCGTCGAGGCGGTCGTGGACGGCGCCGAGACCGTCCTGAGCGGCTCCGGCAACGGCCCGATCTCGGCCTTCTTCGCCGCCCTGCAGTCGATCGGCGTGGACGCCCGGCTGCTGGACTACCAGGAGCACACGATGAGCGAGGGCGCCTCCGCGCAGGCCGCCTCGTACATCGAGTGCGCCATCGACGGCAAGGTCCTGTGGGGCATCGGCATCGACGCCAACACCACCCGCGCCTCCCTGAAGGCGGTCATCTCGGCCGTCAACCGCGCCGCGCGCTGACCCTCGTACGGGCATCGGCCCACCGATCGATTCCGGCCAAGGGTTTTTCGCGTCGCACCCCGTCCCGGCCGTCCCGACCGGCCCGGAGGCCGGGCGGGTGGCCGGGAAGCCGTCGGTGGAGCCGCCTGTTTCGGGGTCCGCACGCCTCCTCGGGGCGGGCGGAGCCCGTGGTGCGTCTCGGCCATGTCGGCGGCGATCTGCCGCCGAGGTGCTGACGTCACATCACGGATGTGGCTAACATCACGCCCACGTCGGCAGTGTTGCCGTGTCGTTAAGGGAGGTGCGACGTGCGGTCTGCCCGAGAGTCACGTGGTCGCAAAGTGGGCGTCTGCGGCATTCGTACTTCCTGGAACACCGTCGGGGACGGCGAGTTCTTCTGCGAGGAGTGCGGCGGCGACCGCAACTACCGACGACGCACCGGCCGTCGCCGGTTCGCCGTCCTGGGAGTGCCGGTCCTGCCCCGCGGGTACGCCGGGCCGGTCGTCGAGTGCGCCGCCTGCCACACCCACTTCGGTACGGAGGTGCTCGACCACCCGACGACGAGCCGCTTCTCCGCGATGCTGCGGGACGCCGTGCACACCGTCGCCCTCGCCGTCCTGGCCGCGGGTGGCACCTCCTCCCGTACGGCGGTGGACACCGCGGTCACGGCGGTGCGCGCCGCCGGGTTCGACGAGTGCACCGCCACCCAGCTGACCGACCTCGTCGAGGCGCTGGCCGCCGACACCGGCCGCTTCCTCCCCGACGTGGGCGAGGGCGGCGCCGCCCTCGCGATCGAGCTGCACGAGGCCCTGGAACCGCTCACCCCGCACCTGGCGGCCTCCGGGCGCGAGACGATCCTGCTCCAGGGAGCCCGGATCGCCCTCGCCGACGGGGCGTACAGCCCGGCCGAGCGGGACGTCCTGTGCACCGTCGGCAACGCGCTGGCCCTGTGCGCCGACGACACCGCCCGCCTGCTGGCCACCGCGAGGACCCTGCTCTGACGCGGGGACCTCGCTAGACCACCGCCCTAGACCACCGCCCCGGGCCGCCCGCCCGGGGAGAGGGCCGTCGTCGCCCGTGCGGCGTCCGGCAGGGCGCCCAGCTCCTCGAACGTCGTCCGTGCGGCCGTCAGCGCGCGCAGGGCGGCGCCCTCGTCGCCCGCGGCCCGCTCGGCGGCGGCGAGCAGCAGCCATACCCGCGCCGCCTCGTACGGCACCCTCAGCTCCCGCCAGCCCGCGAGGGCCCGGCGCAGCGGCCGCCGTGCCGGCTCGTGCCGGGCCAGTGCCAGGGCGCCCCGAGCGGTGCCGGCCACGGCGTCCAGGAGGGGCGCGTCACCGGCGAACCCCTTCAGCTCCGCCACGGCCCGCGCCGCGCCGTCCACGTCCCCGACCGCCAGCGCCACCTCCGTCCGCGCGGCGAGCAGTCGGGCCCGGCCCAGCAGATCGTGCGGCGGGTCGCTCCGACGCAGGAGCGCCGGCCGCAGCCCGGCCACGGCGGCGTCCGTCCGGCCCTGGGCGAGCCGCAGCAGCGCGAGGCCCGGCTGCGGGACGCGGCCCAGCGCGTGGGCGTGGGAGTACGACCGGACGGCCTCGTCGAGCCGCCCCTGCCGGCGCCGGATCTCCCCGGCCGCATAGTGGGCCGCCGCGGCCGCCTCCAGGCCGTCCGGGAGCACCTCGGTGCAGACCCGCGCGGCCTCGGCCTCGGCGAGCGTCCACATCCCCAGCAGATCGAGCACCTCGACCCGGTGGATCCGGCAGAGGCCCCGGAACGGGTTGCCGGTGCCGTGCCACGCACCGGTGGGAAACCCCGTACGAAGACCCTCGACCCCGGCGTCCCGGCCCGCCGGGCCGACCGGCGTCGGACCCGGGCCCGCGGGGCGCGCCCCGCCGGCCCGTGCCCCGTCCGGTGCGGCCGGGGGTCTGCCGGCTCCTGGCGGACCGGTCGGCGCGGGTGTCGTGCGGGGCTCGTCCCTCCGGGCCGCCGCGTCCCGGCGGCGGCCTGACCACGGTGTCTCGCACCACGCCATCGCCGCGTCCGTCCAGGCCACCGCGCGGCCGAGGTCCGCCGCCTCCAGGCAGCGGGTCAGGACGAGCGAGTAGAGCCTGCCGGTGGTCATCGCGCTCAGCTCGCCCGCCGTCACCGGACCCATCACGTCGTCCAGGAGCGCCAGGCCGCGCGACCGGCGGCCGCTCGCCAGCAGGACGGCCGCCAGCGCCTGGCGGCCCAGGGCGATCAGGTCCGGGTCGCCGGAGCGGCGGGCGACCCGGTCCATGCGCAGCGCCGCGGCGAGCGCGGCGCCGAGGTCGTGGTGCTCCTGCGCCTCCTGCGCGTCGCTCCAGGCCAGATAGCACTGCTCGGGGCTGTCCGGCGCGTGCTCCAGTTGGTGCCGTGCCCGGTGCAGCCAGCCGGCGGCGGCAGCGGGCCGGCCCAGACGGCGGTACTCGAAGGACAGCCACCAGGCGGCGCGCCCCGCCCCGCGGTGGTCACCGGCCGCCGCGTACCCGGCCTGGGCCCGCAGCCGGGCGGCGATCGACCCGTCGACGTGCCCCGTCCACCAGGCCGCGTCGGCGAGGACGTCCAGGTCGCCGGGGTCCAGGGCGGCGGACGGATGCAGGTCGGCCTCGCGCAGCAGCGCGTACGCCTCGGCCCAGGACTCCCGGGCCCCCGCGTCCCGCGCCCGCTCCAGGACCGGTGCCTCTCCGACGGGGACGGCCATCGCCGCTCACTTCCCTTCCGCCTCTCCAGGGTAGGAGCGCGTGCCCGGCCGCGCCCCCGCTCCCCGGGGGAGGGGCCTGAAGGAGACGGAGATCGCGGAAAACCCCGGATCGCGGGGGAGGCCGGGCGCACGGGAACGGGCCCGATTCGTGAGCGATTGCCTCGAGTCGGGCCCGGTCCGGGCGAACGGCGTGGGTGCCGCTACCGCCGCGGGGTGACCGCGTCGCTCGCGCGGAGCATGTCCTCACGCTCGACGATCTTCACGCGCTCGCGGCCCTCGGCCTCGCCGAGCGCCTTCTCGGCGGCGTCGAGGGCGTACCAGCCCTCCCACGTGGTGTACGTGAGGCCCTTGCCCTCCAGGAAGGCGACGACCGCGTCCGTCTCCGGGTTCTCGGGCGTGAGGAGCCGGCCGTTCGCGAAGTCGTCGAGGAGGTTCGCGACCGTCTCGTTGGCGTCGCCCTTGGTGTGGCCGATGAGGCCGACGGGGCCGCGACGGATCCAGCCGGTGACGTACGTCGACGGCATGGGCGCGCCGCCCTCCTCGATGACCCGGCCGCCCTCGTCCGGCACGGTGCCGGAGACGGCGTCCCAGGGGAGCTTGGGCAGCTCGTCGGAGAGGTAGCCGACGGCGCGGTAGACGGCCTGGACGTCCCAGTCGGTGGTCGCGCCGGTGCCCTTGACGTTGCCGGTGCCGTCCAGCTCGGTGCGCTCGGTGCGCAGGCCGACGACCGTGCCGTCCTCGCCGAGGATCTCGACCGGCGACTCGAAGAAGTGCAGGAAGAGCTTGTGCGGGCGGTCGCCGATGTCGCGGATCGCCCAGTTCTCCAGGGTCTTGGCGACCATGTCGGTCTGCTTGTTCTTGCGGCGCTCCGCGATCGAGCCCTCGTCGTAGTCGATGTCCTCGGGGTTGACGATGACCTCGATGGTGGGGGAGTGGTCCAGCTCGCGCAGCTCCATGGGGCTGAACTTCGCCTGCGCGGGGCCACGGCGGCCGAAGACGTGGACCTCGACCGCCTTGTTCGCCTTGAGGCCCTCGTGGACGTTCGGCGGGATCTCGGTCGGCAGCAGCTCCTCCGCGGTCTTGGCGAGGATGCGCGCGATGTCGAGGGCCACGTTGCCGACGCCCAGCACGGCGACCTTCTCGGCGTGCAGCGGCCAGGTGCGCGGCACGTCGGGGTGCCCGTCGTACCAGGAGGCGAAGTCGGCGGCGCCGTAGGACCCGTCGAGCTCGACGCCGGGTATGCGCAGCTCGCGGTCGGCCATGGCGCCCGTCGAGAAGACCACGGCGTCGTAGAAGGCGCGCAGGTCGTCCAGGTGGACGTCGGTGCCGTAGTCGATGTTGCCGAAGAGGCGGACCTGCGGCTTGTCGAGCACCTGGTGCAGGGCGGTGATGATGCCCTTGATGCGGGGGTGGTCGGGGGCGACGCCGTAGCGGATGAGACCGAAGGGAGCCGGCATCCGCTCGAAGATGTCGATCGACACGCCCGGCTCGGCGGCGGCCTCGGACTTCAGCAGCGCATCGGCGGCGTAGATCCCGGCGGGGCCGGCGCCGACGATCGCGACCCGGAGAGGGCGGGGCATGTCTGGGTTCCCTTCGCAAGCGACGTGACGGCGAGGACTGCCGTCACTTAGGTCACCCTAATTACTCGCTCGCGAGAACCGGTACCCGCCCCCTGTCTATGACCTCATAAGGCGAACTTATGACTTCTCAAAGCGGAGGCTGGAGATCCCGTCGGTGCGGTCCCGGGACCTCCGCATCTGCCGATTCTAGGGAGGTGGCACCGCCCCGGATGCGGTAAACGGGAAAGCGATTCGGAGAAGGACGCGGGGGTGAAGGAAGAACACGAGCGGCCACGGACCGGGGCCGTAGGAGAGCTTCGGGAAGAGGCCGGAGAACGCACGGTGGAGACGGCGGGCAGGGTGGCCGCCGTACCGCCACGGGAAGGGGGACGGCCGTGACACTGCCCATCGGCTCGTACGCCGTCGACATCCGCACCGGGAAGGTCGGCACTGTCATGGGGCACGAAGGCCCGTACCTCCGGCTGAGACCGCTCGGCGGCGGGCGGGAGTGGGAGGCGGAGCCGGACGGGGTGCGGGTGGCCACCGCGGCGGAGCGCCTGCGCGCCGCGACGGCCTACGCCAACGCCCGGAGCCGGGGCGAGGTCCCCTGACGGCCGCGGTCCCGGCACCGGACCGGCCCGGGGTGTCGTATCCGTACGCGAGAATGGGCGCATGAGTCTGTTCCGCGACGACGGCATCGTGCTGCGCACCCAGAAGCTGGGCGAAGCGGACCGCATCATCACGATCCTCACGCGCGGCCACGGCCGCGTCCGCGCCGTGGCGCGCGGGGTGCGGCGGACGAAGTCGAAGTTCGGGGCGAGGCTGGAGCCGTTCTCGCACGTGGACGTGCAGTTCTTCGCGCGCGGGAGCGACCTCGTCGGGCGCGGGCTGCCGCTGTGCACGCAGAGCGAGACCATCGCGCCGTACGGCGGCGGGATCGTCACCGACTACGCCCGGTACACCGCCGGGACGGCGATGCTGGAGACGGCGGAGCGGTTCACCGACAACGAGGGCGAGCCGGCCGTCCAGCAGTACCTGCTGCTCGTCGGGGGCCTGCGGACCCTCTCCCGTGGCGAGCACGCGCCCCATCTCATCCTGGACGCGTTCCTGCTGCGCTCGCTCGCGGTCAACGGCTACGCGCCCAGCTTCGAGGACTGCGCGAAATGCGGCATCCACGGCCCCAACCGGTTCTTCTCGGTCGCGGCCGGCGGCGTCATATGCGGCGACTGCCGGGTGCCGGGAAGCGTCGTACCCTCTCCGGAGGCCATCGGCCTGCTCAGCGCGCTGCTCACCGGCGACTGGGCGACGGCGGACGCGTGCGAGCCGCGTCACGTCAGGGAGGGCAGCGGGCTGGTGTCCGCCTATCTCCACTGGCACCTGGAGCGCGGCCTGCGCTCCCTGCGGTATGTAGAGAAGAGCTAGGAGATTCATCGCCATGGCCATCGCACGACGCGGAATCCTCGGACGGCAGCGCCGGGAGTACAAGGTCCCCGAGCGGCACCCGTCCGGCGCGACCCCGCCGAAGCTCCCCGCCGAGCTGGTGCCCAACCACGTGGCCTGCGTGATGGACGGAAACGGCCGCTGGGCCCAGGAGCGCGGCCTGCCCCGCACCGAGGGCCACAAGGTCGGCGAGGGCGTCGTCCTGGACGTGCTCAAGGGATGCCTGGAGATGGGCGTCAAGAACCTCTCCCTCTACGCCTTCTCCACCGAGAACTGGAAGCGCTCCCCCGAGGAGGTCCGCTTCCTGATGAACTTCAACCGCGACGTCATCCGCCGCCGGCGGGACGAGATGGACGAGCTCGGCATCCGCATCCGCTGGGTCGGCCGGATGCCGAAGATGTGGAAGTCGGTCGTCCAGGAACTCCAGGTCGCCCAGGAGCAGACCGTCGGCAACGACGCCATGACGCTGTACTTCTGCGTGAACTACGGCGGCCGAGCGGAGGTCGCGGACGCGGCGCAGGCCATCGCGCGGGACGTGGCGGCGGGGAAGCTGGACCCCTCGAAGGTCAACGAGAAGACCTTCCAGAAGTACCTCTACTACCCGGACATGCCGGACGTGGACCTCTTCCTGCGCCCCAGCGGCGAGCAGCGCACCTCGAACTACCTCATCTGGCAGAGCAGTTACGCGGAGATGGTCTTCCAGGACGTGCTGTGGCCGGACTTCGACCGCCGCGACCTGTGGCGGGCGTGCGTCGAGTACGCCTCGCGCGACCGCCGCTTCGGCGGGGTCTCGGCGGAGGACATGGCCGTCCTCGACAAGTCGTGACCGGCTGACCGCACACGGCGAGGGCCCGCACCGGAACATCCGGTGCGGGCCCTCGTCATGAGCCGGGTGTCACGTCACTTCGCCGCGCACTCCGCGCAGGTGCCGAAGATCTCGACCGTGTGGGCCACGTTCACGAAGCCGTGCTGGGACGCGATCGTCTCCGCCCACTGCTCCACCGCCGGGCCCTCGACCTCGACCGCCTTGCCGCACATCCGGCACACCAGATGATGGTGGTGGTCGCCCGTCGAGCAGCGGCGGTAGACGGTCTCGCCCTCGCTGGTGCGCAGCGCGTCGACCTCGCCCGCGTCCGCGAGGGACTGGAGCGTGCGGTAGACCGTGGTCAGGCCGACCGAGTCACCGCGGTGCTTGAGCATGTCGTGCAGCTCCTGGGCGCTGCGGAACTCGTCGACCTCGTTCAGTGCGGCCGACACAGCGGCCCGCTGCTTGGTCGAGCGACCGCGTACGGGGGGTCCTGCCGTCGCCACAGGGGCCTCCTTGTTGTCTTCGTTGCCCCCGTCATTCTGCCAGGCCGCTACAGCGTGACGTCGTCCGTCGGCCTGCGGGTGACCGGAACCGCCATGTCGCACTCCGCCGAAGCCGCTTCGGCGGCCCGGGCCCGGCGCCTGGCCAGGGGTGTCGCGAGGAGGGTGAGGGCGATGAAGACCGCGATCGCGAGCAGCACGATCGTCGCACCCGGCGGCACGTCCTGGTAGTACGACGTGACGGTGCCGCCCAGCGTGACGCCGGTGCCGATGACGACCGCGAGCACGAACGTCGTACGGAAGGAGCGCGAGAGCTGCTGGGCCGCCGCGACCGGGACCACCATGAGCGCGCTGACCAGCAGCAGGCCGACCACCCGCATCGCGACCGTGACGGTCACGGCGGCGGTGATCGCGACGAGCAGGTTCAGCGCCCGGACCGGGAGGCCGGTGACGCGGGCGAACTCCTCGTCCTGGCTGACCGCGAAGAGCTGTCGGCGCAGACCGACCGTGACCAGGACCACGAACGCCGCCAGGACGCTGATCGCGGTGACATCCTCGGTGGAGACGGTGGACAGCGAACCGAAGAGGTACGAGTTGAGGTTGGCGTTGGAGCCGGTCGGCGAGAGGTTGATCAGCAGGACGCCGCCCGCCATGCCGCCGTAGAAGAGCAGGGCGAGCGCGAGGTCGCCGCGGGTCCTGCCGTACGCCCTGATCAGCTCCATCGCCACCGAACCGGCGACGGCGACCAGGGTCGCCATCCACACGGGGCTGGAGTTCAGCAGGAAGCCGAGGCCGACGCCGGTCATGGCGACATGGCCGATGCCGTCGCCCATCAGCGCCTGGCGCCGCTGGACGAGGTAGATGCCGACGGCGGGGGCGGTGATGCCGACGAGGACGGCCGCGAGGAGCGCCCGCTGCATGAAGGCGGGTTCGAGGAATTCCATGATCAGGTCAGCTTCCTCAGGTCAGCAGACCCGTGCGGAGCGGCTCGTCGGCCGCGTGCGGATGGACGTGGTCGTGGCCGGGCAGGGCGTGCTGTCCCACGGCCTGCGGCGGCGGGCCGTCGTGCACCACACAGCCGTCGCGGAGCACCACGGCCCGGTCGATCAGCGGCTCCAGCGGGCCCAGCTCGTGCAGGACGAGGAGCACGGAGGTGCCCTCGGCGACCTGCTCGCGCAGGGTCCGGGCGAGGATCTCCTGGCTGGCGAGGTCGACCCCGGCCATCGGCTCGTCCATGATCAGCAGCTCGGGCTCGGAGGCGAGCGCGCGGGCGATCAGGACCCGCTGGTGCTGGCCGCCGGAGAGGGCGCTCACCGAGTCCTTGGCGCGGTCGGCCAGGCCGACCAGCTCGATGGCCCGCTCGATGGCGGCCCGGTCGGCCTTGGCCGGCCAGCCGAGCCTGCGGCGGGAGAGCCGGCCGGAGGAGACGACCTCCCGGATCGTGGCGGGCACACCGCTGGCGGCGGTGGTGCGCTGCGGTACGTATCCGACGCGGGCCCAGTCGCGGAACCGCTTCTGCTCCGTACCGAACAGGGATATGGACCCGCCGGTCAGCGGGACCTGGCCGATGACCGCACGGACGGCCGTCGACTTGCCCGAGCCGTTGGCGCCGAGCAGCGCGACGACCTCGCCGCGGTGCACGCCGAGGTCGATGCCACGCAGGACGGGGCGCGAGCCGAGGGCGGCCGTGGCTCCGCGGACGGAAATGACGGGATCCATGCCCATGGCTCGTGCCTCCGATGCGTACGTGGGTGTCACTTGGCGCCGAGCGCCGTCTTCAGCGCGGCGAGGTTGGACCGCATGACCTCGATGTAGTCATCGCCCTTGGACGTGTCCGTGATTCCCTCCAGGGGGTCCAGGACGTCCGTCTTCAGTCCGGTGTCGGACGCGAGGGTCTTGGCGGTCTTGTCGCTGGCGAGGGTCTCGAAGAAGACGGTGGTGACCTTGTCCTTCTTCGCGATCTCCTGGAGCTCCTTGATCCGGGCGGGGCTCGGCTCGGACTCGGGGTCGATGCCGGTGATGCCCTCCTGCTCCAGGCCGTAGCGCTCGGCGAGGTAGCCGAAGGCGGAGTGCGTGGTGATGAAGGTCCGGGTGGTGGCGTTCTTCAGGCCGGTCTCGAACGCCGTGTCCAGGTCGCCGAGCTTCTTCACCAGGGCGTCGGTGTTCTTCTTGTAGTCGGCGGCGTGGTCCGGGTCGGCCTTCTGCAGGGAGGCGCCGACACCCTTGGCGACCTCGGCGTACTTCACGGGGTCGAGCCAGATGTGCGGGTCGGCGCCGGCCTCGGACTCGTGGCCGTGCTCGTCGGCGTGCGCCTCGCCCTCGTGGGCGGAGTGCTCCTCGGCGGTCTCGCCGGCGTGGTCGTGACCGGCCTCGGTGCCGTGCTCCTCGAGCGTGGTGAGGGTGGCGGCGTCGACGGTGTGCTTCACGCCGACCTGCTTGATCGCCTCGTCGACGGCGGGCTGGACGCCCTTGAGGTAGAGGATGTAGTCGGCCTCGCCGAGCTCGCCGATCTGCCTCGGCTTCAGCTCCAGGTCGTGCGGCTCGACGCCCGGCTTGGTGAGCGTGTCGACGGAGACGTGGTCGCCGCCTATCTGCTCGGCCAGGTACTGCATGGGGTAGAACGACGTCACCACGCTCAGCTTGCCGTCGCTCGCCTTGTCGGCGGCGCCGGAGTTTCCGGCGCAGGCGGAAAGAGTGAGGAGGCCGAGGGTGACGGCTCCGGCGACGGCGGTGGTGGGTATCAGGCGACGTACGTTCATGACACTCATTTTCAACAAAACTGGAAACGATTGTCAATTGTGCTTCCTGTGGTCCCGCCCACGGCCGGCCCGGGCGGTCCCGGGCGGGCTCGGGGGCCGAACCGATTTGATACGGGGGGTGGCGGCGCCGGTAATCTGAGGCATTCGCACTTCGTCGTCGTAATGAAGAGAGCACCGTGGCCGCCGACAAGATCGACACCATCGTCAGCCTGAGCAAGCGCCGTGGCTTCGTCTACCCGTGCAGTGAGATCTACGGCGGCCAGAAGGCCGCCTGGGACTACGGACCGCTGGGTGTCGAGCTGAAGGAGAACATCAAGCGTCAGTGGTGGCGTTACATGGTCACCGCGCGCGAGGACGTCGTCGGTATCGACTCGTCGGTGATCCTGGCCACCGAGGTCTGGGAGGCGTCCGGCCACGTCGCCACCTTCACGGACCCGCTGACCGAGTGCACCTCCTGTCACAAGCGCTACCGCGCCGACCACCTGGAGGAGGCGTACGAGGAGAAGCACGGCCGTCTCCCCGAGAACGGCCTCAAGGACCTCAACTGCCCCAACTGTGGCAACAAGGGCACCTTCACCGAGCCCAAGCAGTTCTCGGGTCTGCTCTCCACCCACCTCGGTCCCACCCAGGACTCCGGTTCGGTCGCCTACCTGCGCCCCGAGACCGCGCAGGGCATCTTCACCAACTTCGGCCAGGTGCAGCAGACCTCGCGCAAGAAGCCGCCGTTCGGCATCGCGCAGATGGGCAAGTCCTTCCGGAACGAGATCACTCCGGGCAACTTCATCTTCCGCACCCGCGAGTTCGAGCAGATGGAGATGGAGTTCTTCGTCAAGCCGGGCGAGGACGAGCAGTGGCACGAGTACTGGATGGAGCAGCGCTGGAACTGGTACACGAGCCTGGGCATGCGTGAGGAGAACATGCGCTGGTTCGAGCACCCGCAGGAGAAGCTCTCCCACTACTCCAAGCGCACCGCCGACATCGAGTACCGCTTCCAGTTCGGCGGCAGCGAGTGGGGCGAGCTCGAGGGTGTCGCCAACCGCACCGACTACGACCTGAAGGCGCACTCGAAGGCCTCCGGCAACGAGCTCATCTACTTCGACCAGGAGACCCAGGAGCGCTGGACGCCGTACGTCATCGAGCCCGCCGCCGGTGTCGGCCGCGCCATGCTGGCCTTCCTGCTCGACGCGTACAACGAGGACGAGGCCCCGAACGCCAAGGGCGTCATGGAGAAGCGCACCGTGATGCGCCTCGACCCGCGCCTCGCGCCGGTCAAGGTCGCCGTGCTTCCGCTGTCCCGTAACGCGCAGCTGTCGCCGAAGGCCAAGGGCCTCGCCGCCGACCTGCGGCAGAACTGGAACATCGAGTTCGACGACGCCGGCGCCATCGGCCGCCGCTACCGCCGCCAGGACGAGATCGGTACGCCGTTCTGCGTCACCGTCGACTTCGACACCCTGGACGACAACGCGGTGACCGTGCGCGAGCGCGACACCATGAAGCAGGAGCGCGTCTCCCTGGACCAGATCCAGGGCTACCTCGGCAGCCGCCTCCTCGGCTGCTGACGACCGCACCGCCCCTACCGAGAGGCCCCCGGTTCCTAGCTGGAACCGGGGGCCTCTCGGCATGCGTCACGACCGTGCGGCAGGCCCGCGCGCCGCGCCGTCCCGGCGGGACCGCCGGGGACCTATGCGTGCAGGCCGCGCAGCAGCAGGTCCACCACCGCGTCGAACTCGGCGTCGATCGTGGGGCGGCGCCACTCCGGGGCGTAGGCAGGGTCGTGGAAGCGGGCGGTCGCGTCGAAGACGGCGCGCGCCGTGGCCTCGGGGTCGGGGGTGGTGAACTCCGCCTCGCGGGCGCCCTCCTCGACGATGTGGCGGACCTGTCCGACCAGCGCGCTCACGTGCTCCTCGATCACACCGCTGTTCTCGCCGAGCAGCACCCGATAGGTGGCGAAGAGCTCCGGGTCGTCGCCCGCCTTGTGCCGCTTGGCCTCGAAGAGAGTGGCGAGCCAGGCCCGCAGCTTCTCGGGCGCCTGGCGGTCCGGGGCGGCGACCACGTCCGCGAGGGCGGCCTCGGTCCGGGAGAGCCAGCGTCCCGTCACCGCCTCCCGCAGCGCCGCCTTCGTACGGAAGTGGCGGTAGACGCTGCCGTGGCTGACGCCGAGGGCCCGGGCCACGTCGACGACCGTGGCCTTCGCCGGGCCGTAGCGCCGCAGCACCTCCTCGGTGACTTCGAGGATGCGCTCGGCGGTCAGGGTCTCGGTGGGCATGGAATGACAGTACCTGTCAGCCACCGAGCGAATCAGTGTTCGCTGTCCAGGTGGGCCATCTGGGCCGCCGGATAGCGCTCGCCGGCCGCGGCGCCCGCCGGGACGGCCTGCTCGATCGCGGCGAGGTCGGCGGCGTCCAGCGTCACGTCCAGGGCGCCGAGCGCCTCTGCGAGGCGGTCCCGGCGGCGGGCGCCGATCAGCGGGACGATGTCGGCGCCGTGCCGCGGGCCCTGGGCGAGGACCCAGGCGATCGCGGTCTGCGCGACCGTGACGCCCTTGGCCTCGGCGACGGCCCGCAGCCGGTCCACCAGGTCCAGGTTCCGGTGGAGGTTGTCGCCCTGGAAGCGCGGGCTCATCCCGCGGAAGTCGCTCGGCGCCAGCTCGCGGTCGCGTGGGAAGTGGCCGCTGATCAGACCGCGCGAGAGGACGCCGTACGCCGTGATGCCGATGCCGAGCTCGCGGGCGGTCGGGAGGATCTTCTCCTCGATGGAGCGGGAGAGCAGGGAGTACTCGATCTGGAGGTCGGCGATCGGGGCGACCGCCGCCGCCCGGCGCAGCGTGTCCGCGCCGACCTCGGAAAGGCCGATGTGCCGCACGTGGCCGGCCTCGACCAGGTCGGCGATGGCGCCCACGGTCTCCTCGATCGGCACGTCGGGGTCGACGCGGGCGATGCGGTAGATGTCGATGTGGTCCGTGCCCAGACGCTGGAGGGAATACGCGGCGAAGTTCCGCACCGCGGCCGGGCGGCCGTCATAGCCGGTGAAGCCGCCCTCGACCGTGCGCAGAGCGCCGAACTTCACGCTGGTCAGCGCCCTCTCGCGGGCGGCGGCGGGGGCTGTCCGCAGGGCTTCGTTGATCAGCAGTTCGTTGTGCCCCATGCCGTAGAAGTCGCCGGTGTCCAGGAGCGTGACGCCCGCGTCGAGTGCGGCGTGCAGGGTGGCGATCGACTCGGCGCGGTCGCTCTCGCCGTACAGCGCGGACATGCCCATGCAGCCGAGGCCGAGGGCGGAGACGTGGGGGCCGGTGGCGCCGAGGGCGCGGGCGGGGAGGGTGCGGGCGGAGGACATGGAGGTCTCCTCGGAAGAGGGGGGCGAAGCGTCGGGGGAGTGACGCATGACAACCATGGCATGACGGCTGACAGATTTCAATGTTTGTCATTCGTCCTGTGGAGAGGAAAAACGGTGTGACCCCCCTACGGCGGGGAGGTAGCGTCTTCGGCATGTCTTCGTTCTTCCAGATCTACGAGTGAGAGCGCCGCGGGCGCGACCCCCGCGCGGCTCCGGCCGATCGACCACCGCATTCCTCACTGATGGGAGAACCCCATGTCCAAGGGCCGCAACAACCTCCTCGGCGTCGGCGGGCAGCGCAAGAAGCTGTCCCGCGCCGACCAGCAGGGCGCCGTCCAGAACAGCAGCGCCGACCGCAAGGCGGCGGTCGACCACAAGCAGGAGCTGCTGAGGAAGATGCGCGAGCGCGCGCTGGGTGCGGAGAGCACCGGGAGCGGCGAAGCCGCGGAGAGCGCCGAAGGCGCCACGGGCGGCGAGAAGTAGGAACAGGCAGGACGTCGAGGGCCCGGGTCGCGCAGGCGACCCGGGCCCTCGTGCGCGGCCCCCTCCGGGGCGCCCGGACCTCACGGGCGCCTCGCCGCGCCCGTGCGCCCACCGTCGAGGGGTGAAGGGCGCCGAGGGCGCGTGGCGGCGTCGGCGTGCGGGAGGCACCCTGTGCCATCCGGGTAGGTAGCGGCCTGGCCCTCCACGGACGGAAGGCTCCGGCGGTGCGGGACAATGGCTCCATGACCGCGTTCTCCCCTCTCGCCATCGGGCCGCACATCGTGCAGCCGCCGGTGGTGCTCGCCCCGATGGCCGGCATCACCAACGCCCCCTTTCGCACCCTCTGCCGCGAGTTCAGCGGCGGCAAGGGGCTGTTCGTCAGCGAGATGATCACGACGCGGGCGCTGGTCGAGCGCAACGAGAAGACGATGCAGCTCATCCGCTTCGACGACAGCGAGAAGCCGCGCTCCATACAGCTGTACGGCGTCGACCCGGTGACGGTCGGCAAGGCCGTGCGGATGATCGTGGACGAGGACCTGGCCGACCACATCGACCTGAACTTCGGCTGCCCGGTGCCCAAGGTCACGCGCAAGGGCGGCGGCTCGGCCCTCCCGTACAAGCGGCCGCTGCTGCGCGCGATCCTGCACGAGGCCGTGTCGAACGCGGGCGACCTGCCGGTCACGATGAAGATGCGCAAGGGCATCGACGACGACCACATCACCTATCTCGACGCCGGGCGCATCGCCGTGGAGGAGGGCGTCACGGCGATCGCCCTGCACGGGCGGACGGCGGCCCAGCACTACGGCGGCACGGCGGACTGGGACGCGATCGCGCGCCTCAAGGAGCACGTGCCGGAGATCCCGGTGCTCGGCAACGGCGACATCTGGTCGGCCGACGACGCGCTGCGGATGATGCGCGAGACCGGCTGCGACGGTGTGGTCGTGGGACGCGGCTGCCTGGGCCGGCCGTGGCTCTTCGCCGATCTCGTCGCCGGCTTCGAGGGCAGGGGCTCCTACGCCCAGCCGGGGCTGCGGGAGGTCGCGGACGCGATGGTCCGGCACGCGCGGCTGCTCGGCGAGTGGCTCGGGGACGAGTCGCGCGGGGTCATCGACTTCCGCAAGCACGTGGCCTGGTACCTCAAGGGCTTCTCCGTCGGGTCCGAGATGCGCAAGAAACTGGCGATCACCTCGTCCCTGGAGGAGCTGAGCGCTCAGTTGAGCGAGCTGGACCTGGACCAGCCCTGGCCGGTGGGTGCCGACGGCCCCCGGGGGCGCACGTCGGGCAACAACCGGGTGGTGCTTCCGGACGGCTGGCTGAAGGACCCCTACGACTGCGCGGGCGTCGGCGAAGAGGCGGAACTCGACACGTCAGGGGGCTGACACGGGTGCGGAGCGCGCGATCCGGAGCTGTCCACGAACGGCCCTCGTCCCGTCCGGATGATGGGAAACAAGCCGATTTCGCGGCGTGATCCTCACCACCCTTGATAGGGGGTGTGCTCAGATGAGCGGATTACGAGGCGTTGGACTCCTGGAGGGGTGGCACTGGGTGCCACCCCTCTTGCGTTCAGAAGGTGAACGCAAATGCCCGCCCATGCGCTCGCCTGAGCGCGTAAGCTCAGGAATGAGTCAAGTGGGCTTCGGAGCCTGAAAGCGGAAGCTACCCCTCGGTTACTTTCGATCTGGTGGCGGACGGGTGGTTAAGCCCTGATGACCGCTAGGCGTACCTCCCCAGAAGCCTTCGATCTGGGTATGTTCCTCGCCGTCAGGGCAGCCACCGAGTCGTCGAGGAGTCGAGACCCGTGTCGGAAAACAAAGATCAGAAGTTCGTGTACGACTTCACCGAGGGCAACAGGGACCTGAAGGACCTCCTCGGCGGTAAGGGCGCGAACCTGGCCGAGATGACCAACCTCGGCCTGCCGGTACCTCCCGGCTTCACGATCACCACCGAGGCGTGCAAGGTCTACCTCGACAGCGGCTCCGAGCCGGTCGAGCTCCGCGACGAGGTGAGCGCGCACCTCGACGCTCTCGAGCAGAAGATGGGCAAGAAGCTCGGCCAGGCCGACGACCCGCTGCTCGTCTCCGTACGCTCGGGCGCCAAGTTCTCGATGCCCGGCATGATGGACACGGTCCTCAACATCGGCCTGTCGGACGAGTCCGTCGCCGGTCTCGCCGCCCAGGCCGGGGACGAGCGCTTCGCCTGGGACTCGTACCGCCGCCTCATCCAGATGTTCGGCAAGACCGTCCTCGACGTCGAGGGCGAGCTCTTCGAGGACGCGCTCGACGAGGCCAAGGCCGCCAAGAAGGTCACCGTCGACACCGACCTCGACGCCGCCGACCTGAAGAAGCTCGTCAAGCAGTTCAAGAAGATCGTGAAGGCCGAGGCCGGCCGCGAGTTCCCCCAGGACCCGCGCGAGCAGATGGACCTCGCCATCGAGGCCGTCTTCAACTCCTGGAACACCGACCGCGCCAAGCTCTACCGTCGCCAGGAGCGCATCCCGCACGACCTCGGCACCGCCGTGAACGTCTGCTCGATGGTCTTCGGCAACCTCGGCCCGGACTCCGGCACCGGCGTCGCCTTCACCCGCGACCCCGCCTCCGGCCACCAGGGCGTCTACGGCGACTACCTGCAGAACGCGCAGGGCGAGGACGTCGTCGCGGGTATCCGCAACACCGTGCCGCTCGCCGAACTCGAGTCGATCGACAAGAAGTCGTACGACCAGCTGATGCAGATCATGGAGACGCTGGAGACCCACTACAAGGACCTCTGCGACATCGAGTTCACGATCGAGCGCGGTCAGCTGTGGATGCTGCAGACCCGCGTCGGCAAGCGCACCGCCGGTGCCGCCTTCCGGATCGCCACCCAGCTCGTGGACCAGGGCCTGATCGACGAGGCCGAGGCGCTCCAGCGCGTCAACGGCGCCCAGCTCGCCCAGCTGATGTTCCCCAAGTTCGACGAGAACACCAAGGTCGAGCAGATCGGGCGCGGCATCGCCGCCTCGCCGGGCGCGGCCGTCGGCAAGGCCGTCTTCGACTCGTACACGGCCGTCAAGTGGTCCCGCTCCGGCGAGAAGGTCATCCTGATCCGCCGTGAGACCAACCCGGACGACCTGGACGGCATGATCGCCGCCGAGGGCATCCTGACCTCGCGCGGCGGCAAGACGTCGCACGCCGCCGTCGTCGCCCGCGGCATGGGCAAGACCTGTGTCTGCGGGGCCGAGGAGCTCGAGGTCGACACCAAGCGCCGCCGGATGACCACCTCCGGCGGGCAGGTCGTCGAGGAGGGCGACGTCGTCTCCATCGACGGCTCCACCGGCAAGGTGTACCTCGGCGAGGTACCGGTCGTACCCTCGCCGGTCGTCGAGTACTTCGAGGGCCGCATGCACGCCGGCGCGGACGACGCCGACGAGCTGGTCTCCGCCGTGCACCGGATCATGGCCTACGCGGACCGCGTCCGCCGGCTGCGGGTCCGCGCCAACGCCGACAACGCCGAGGACGCCCTGCGGGCCCGCCGCTTCGGCGCCCAGGGCATCGGCCTGTGCCGCACCGAGCACATGTTCCTCGGCGAGCGCCGCGAGATGGTCGAGAAGCTGATCCTCGCCGACACGGACGAGGAGCGCACGGAGGCCCTGAACGCCCTCCTGCCGCAGCAGAAGCAGGACTTCATCGAGCTGTTCGAGGCCATGGACGGCCTGCCCGTCACGGTCCGGCTGCTCGACCCGCCGCTGCACGAGTTCCTCCCCGACATCACCGAGCTGTCGGTCCGCGTCGCCCTCGCCGAGTCCCGCAAGGACGCGAACGAGAACGACCTGCGCCTTCTCCAGGCCGTGCACCGGCTGCACGAGCAGAACCCGATGCTGGGTCTGCGCGGTGTCCGCCTCGGCCTGGTCATCCCCGGCCTCTTCGCCATGCAGGTCCGGGCGATCGCCGAGGCCGCGGCCCAGCGGATCGACGCCAAGGGCGACCCGCGCGCCGAGATCATGATCCCGCTCGTCGGCACCGTCCAGGAG
Source organism: Streptomyces sp. NPDC036822 (assembly GCF_055609145.1). NCBI lineage: Bacteria > Bacillati > Actinomycetota > Actinomycetes > Kitasatosporales > Streptomycetaceae > Streptomyces > Streptomyces sp. NPDC036822. The sequence continues at coordinate 734,747 of NZ_JBVJPY010000001.1, read as the reverse complement.
CTGGAGATCGTCCGCGAGGAGGCCGAGGGCGTCATCGCCGAGGTCCAGGCGCAGACCGGCGTCGAGCTGAAGCTCGCGCTCGGCACCATGATCGAGCTGCCCCGTGCCGCGCTGACCGCCGGCCAGATCGCCGAGGCCGCCGAGTTCTTCTCCTTCGGCACGAACGACCTCACCCAGACGGTGTGGGGCTTCTCCCGCGACGACGTGGAGGCCAGCTTCTTCACCGCGTACCTGGAGAAGGGCATCTTCGGTGTCTCGCCGTTCGAGACCATCGACAAGGACGGCGTCGGCGCCCTCGTGCGCAGCGCGGTGGAGGCCGGCCGGGCCACCCGCCCGGACCTCAAGCTCGGCGTCTGCGGCGAGCACGGCGGCGACCCGGAGTCGGTGCACTTCTTCCACGAGGTGGGCCTCGACTACGTCTCCTGCTCGCCGTTCCGGATCCCGGTGGCGCGCCTGGAGGCCGGCCGCGCGGCGGCGCAGTCGAGCGGCAGCGACAGCCGCTGAACTCCCGTTCAGTAGCAAAGGCCACCGGAGCCGCCGTCGGTCAACACCACCCTCACCGGCGGGCGGCGGCTCCGGGTCGCAAGAGAGACGGGGCGGACACCTTGTGCGGAGGTGTCCGCCCCGTCGTATTTCGTCCGCGCGCATAGTGCCGGTTCGTCCCGCACCCGGGTGTTGGGCAGGATGTGAGTTCCTGTTCAATTACGCGCGGTTGGATTATTCGCCGTTGAACCTTTTCACGATTGGTACCGCAAAGAACGAGCTGGGCGCGGCCACCGGATCCCCACCCGGTGGCCGCGCCCGTTTACCCGTGCCAGGCAGGTGAGCCGCAACCTCGCCGACCGCCGCCGGACGTGCGAAGCCCCCCACGGTCTTCGTCACGTCACCTCGGTCCTGAAGGTTTCCTGCCCGACACGCACAGCTTTTCGGTTTGCCCCCGTCCTCCGCGATGCTTTTCAAGTGTGGCTGAAACACCCTGGTAACGTGCAGTGATGCTGTGCATACTCATTGAAGGGGGTGGTTGCGAGTGCACAGGTGGGGGTTCGATGCTCCGGATTCATTTCACAGGAAACGACTTGGCGGGGGTGCGCATGGCAGCCCGGCCGGACGTTCTATGGGAAACGATTCTCAGTTTTCACCGTTTAAGGGACCGGCGTGGGCCCGTCGTCTACGGAGAATGGCGCTCGGAAACCCGCACACGGCTCAACGGTGAGACGCGACTGCTCGCCGCCCTCATCCCCAGTCGCGGTTACTTCCCCGACTTCCTGACCCCCGCCGAGGGCGTCAGCGGCCTCGACGAGGGCCTGGAGGCGGTCCGTGCGACCCCGGCCGCCCGGCTGCACACCGAACTGTCGCTGCTTGGTGCCGACCGCGCCGGCGGCCGGACCGTGCCGCACTCGCTGCGCGCGCTCGCCGAAGGCGGCGCGGAACCGTTCAGCCGGCTCATCGGCGCCCTGCGCGGCTACCACCGGGCCGCCATCGAGCCGTACTGGCCCGACGTCCGCGCCCGCGTCGAGGCCGACCGCGCCGTGCGCGGCCGCGCCCTGCTCGACGGTGGAGCCGACGAACTGCTCGCCTCCCTCCCGCCGATGCTCCGCTGGCGCTCGCCGGTCCTGGAGGCCGACTATCCCGTCGACCGCGACCTCCACCTCGACGGCAGGGGGCTGCTGCTCCAGCCCTCGTACTTCTGCCGCGGCACCCCGGTGGTGCTCCGCGACCCCGCGCTGCCGCCGGTGCTCGTCTACCCGGTCACGCACTGCGAGGCCCCGACGGTGCGCGCGCCGGGCGGCTCCTCGCTGGCGAAGCTGGTGGGCAACACCCGCTCCGCCGTCCTGCACGCCATCGGCGACGGCGGCACCACCAGCGAACTGGCCCGCAGGGCAGGGGTGTCGCTGGCCTCCGCGAGCCAGCACGCGGGCGTGCTGCGGGAGGCGGGACTCGTCTCCACCCTGCGCCACGGCAACGCCGTCCTGCACACGCTGACGCCGTTGGGCGCCGCCCTGCTGGGCAGCGCCCAACGGCGCGCGGAGGAACGGTGCTACGTGCGGAACGGGCCCGTCACGTCGTGAGGCTCAACGGCGCAACGGCCCGCCACCTCACGGGCGTCAGGCGCGGAACGGGCCCGTCACCTCGTAGGTGATGCCTCCGGAGGAGCTGCCGGTCGTGCCCCGCTGGCTGGAGAAGTACAGCCGCCTGCCATCGGGGGAGAAGGCCGGTCCGGTGATCTCGGAGCCGGACTGGCCGTTGATCCGCAGGAAGGGGGCGACGACGTCGTCCGGGGTGATGATGCAGATCTCCATGTTGCCGCCGTCCTCGGCGATGAACAGGTCGCCGGAGGAGGAGCCGGTGACGTTGTCGACACCCGTGAGCGGGGCGCCGCCGCCGGACACCAGCGAGTCGTCGTAGGCCAGCTCGTAGGTGTTGTTGGTGAGGTTGAGCTGCCAGAGGCGGTTGTCGCCCTTGGTGGTGAACCAGACGGTGTCGTTGGCGTAGTGGCAGCCCTCGCCGCCGTTGAACTTCTTCGAGGCGGCGACCTGGCTGCGCGTCACGGTCGGCGAACCGTCCGGGTCCGGGACGTTCTGCCAGGTGAAGGAGCCGGAGGTGGCGGTTCCGGCGACCATGACCTGGAGCGTCCCGGAGGAGAGGTTGCCCCAGGTGGTGGGGATGAACCGGTAGAAGCAGCCGCTGGTCTCGTCCTCGGTCAGGTAGATCACCTTGCGGACCGGGTCGGCCGCGGCGGCCTCGTGCTTGAAGCGGCCCATCGCGTCCCGGCGTACGGCCGCGTTCACGCCGTACGGATCGGTCTCGTAGACGTATCCGAGGCTGACCTCCTCACAGGAGAGCCAGGTGTTCCAGGGGGTCTTGCCGCCCGCGCAGTTGGTGCGGGTGTTGGAGAGGATGCGGTAGGCGCCGACGACGGAGCCCGCGGAGTCGAACTTCACCGCGCCCGCGCCGCCGCCGGGATTGATCTCCGAGTTGGAGACGTAGATCCAGCCCGAGCCGTCGGCGAAACAGGCGCCGCCGTCCGGGGCGTTGTGCCAGGTGTACGCCGTGCCGCCGACCTTCTGGCCGGACCGGGCGATCACCCGGCTGGTGAAACCGCTGGGCAGCTGGATGCCGTTGGCGTCGGCGGCGCCCAGGGCCCCGTAGGGACCGGCGCCGGGCTGGGCGGGGGCCGCGTAGGCGGCCCCGCGCATGAGGGTGCCGCCGAAGGCGGCGGCCGACGTGCCGATGACCGCTCCACGCAGGAAACTGCGTCGCTCCACGTCTCACTCCAGAGGGGGTGGTGATGACCGCCCCGCCGCCCGGTCGGCGGCGGGGTCGCGCGCTTCCGGAAGCTAGAGGTGCCGCATTGACTGTGCAGCAACACCCGGTGAAGGGGAAGCGGCGGGTGCCTGATGGCTCTGCGTGACGGGCGCGCGGGCGGCGGCCCGGCCCGGACCCGACGGGGGCGGGGCGTTCTGCCGGGCCCCGCAAAAAATCTCCGGGAAAATCTTCGGAGCGGCGATGAGTTCCGCCCGCCCCCGACGTCTTACCTCGTGAAAGCGCCGCAACGGAGCGCGCGACGCACCTGCCGCACAGAGGAGAGACCGCCAGGCCCAGATGATCTTCGTGAACCTGCCGGTGAAGGACCTCGACACCTCGAAGAGCTTCTGGAGCAAGCTCGGCTACTCCTTCAACCCGCAGTTCAGCGACGAGAACACCGCGTGTCTGGTCATCAGCGACACGATCTTCGCGATGCTGATGACCGAGCCCCGCTTCAAGGACTTCACCGCGCCCGGCAAGGAGATCGCGGACGCCTCGAAGACCTCCGAGGTGCTGCTCGCGCTCAGCGCGGACAGCCGGGAGGAGGTCGACCGGCTCGCCGACACGGCCCTGGCGAGCGGCGGCTCTCCGGCGGCGGAGGCCCAGGACCACGGCTTCATGTACGGCCGGTCCTTCACGGACCCGGACGGCCACCACTGGGAGCTGGCCTGGATGGACGCAATCGAGGGCTGAGATCCCGCCCGGGGCGTCAGGCGGAGACGCCGCCGTCGATCACCAGGTCCGCACCCACGACCGAGCCGGCGTCCTCCGAGGCGAGATAGAGCACCGCGGCCGCGACCTCCGCGGCGGACGAGATGCGGCCGAGCGGCGACTGGTCCTTCATCCGGACCTCCCGCTCGCCCTCGGTCTCGCCCGGCAGCAGCGACATCGTGGACTCCGAAGGGCCGGGGCTGACGGCGTTGATCCGGACGCCGTCGGCGATGTGGTCGAGGGCTGCTGCGCGGGTGAGCGCGGAGACGGCCGCCTTGGAGACCTGGTAGCCGAAGACGCCCGGGATGCGGACGTGCGCGCCGAGGTTGGACGAGATGTTGACGACGGCGCCCCCGCCGTGGGCCCGCATGTGGGCGACCTCGGCCTGGAGCGCGTGCAGGACGCCGGTGACGTTGACGTCGAGCAGGGCCCGCCAGTCGTCCAGCGGGAAGTCGGCGGCCGCGTGCCCGCCCCGGAAGATCCCGGCGTTGTTCACCGCGACGTCGAGGCCACCGAAGATCTCGACGGTCCGGGCCACCAGCGCGCGGGCGTCCTCGGCCCGGGACACGTCGGCGGTGACGGCGGCCGCGGTGCCGCCGGCCGCCTCGATCAGGGACACGGTCTCGTCCAGGGGGGCGGCGCGGCGGCCGGAGACGACCACCCTCGCGCCCTCGGCGGCGAAGGCGAGCGCGATGCCCCGCCCCAGGCCGGTGCCGGCGCCGGTGACGAGGACGGTCTTGTGCGTGAAGCGTGCGGGCATGCGGTATCGACTCCCAGGTTTTTCTTGACCGTACGTTCCAGTATTCGGTCCGAAAAAAGGGGCGCCGCGGGGCGCCCTCCTCTTCCGTTCTCAGTCCAGCAGTGCCAGTGCCTGCTCCGCCGCGTCCCGGACCCTCGCCGGGTCCGACGAGGCCTTGCCGACCAGGCGGATGCCCTGCATCAGGACCAGGAGCATCCGGGCCAGCGCCCGCGGATCGCGGTCCGCGGGCAGCTCGCCCTGGGCGCGTGCCCGGGTGAGCGAGGCGTGCAGCAGGGTCTCCATCTGCTCCCAGCTCAGCTCCACCCGGCGCGCCACGGTGTCGTCGCGCGCGCCCAGCTCGGCCGCCGAGTTGGTGAGGAAACACCCGTGCGTCCGGGTCCCGTCCGCCCCCGCCTCGGCGGCGAACCGCCGCACCAGCGTGCGCACGGCGGGCAGCGCCGGCCCCGGCTGGGACAGCTCCTCGGTCATCAGCGGGTCCCGCGTCGCGAGGTAGCGGTCCATCGCCTTCATGTACAACTGGTGCTTGTTGCCGAAGGTGGCGTAGATGCTGGCGCGGCCGATCCCCAGGTGCTCCACGAGGTGTGACATCGACGTCGCCTCGTAACCGCGCTCCCAGAACAGCTCGAGCGCTGCGTGGAGCGCGGCGTCCGGATCGAATTCCTTGGTCCTGGCCACGATCGCGACCCTAGATCAATCTGGAACGATCGGTCAACAACGTCTCCGGCCGGCCTCCGGGCCCCGCACCCCGTTGTGCGGAGACCGTCGGACCGTCCGGAGCGCGTCAGATCGTGCGGACCGGATACACCGTCACCGTCACCTCGTCGTCGTCCAGGCACCGGCCCGTCTCCAGGTCGAAGCGCTGCTTCAGCAGCGGCGAGGCCACGAAGGGCCGCCCGCCCGCCGACCCCAGCAGCCCGCGGGACAGCACCTGCGCGCCGGTGAAGGGATCGCGGTTGTCGATCGCGTACGCGCGGCCCGAGCGGTCCTTGAAGAGCGCCGCCTGCCGGCCGTCCGGCAGCAGCGCCGCCACGCCCCGGCCCGGCGTCAGCCGGGACTCGTCGCAGATCGCGGTCCACGCGTCCGCCGCCACGTCGTGGGAGAGTTCGAGCTTCATCTGCTTCAGACCCTTTCCAGAGATCCGATGGTGAGGACCGTCAGGTCCGGCTTGATCTGGTCGCGCTCCGGGACGAACTTGACCGAGGGGTCCGGCGCGTCCGGCGCGTTGACGAAGGAGACGAAGCGGCGCAGCCTGTCCGGGTCGTCCAGCGTCTGCGCCCACTCGTCCTGGTAGTCATCGACGTGCGCCGCCATCAGCGCCTCCAGCTCGTCGCACAGCCCCAGCGAGTCGTGCACCACCACGTCCTTCAGGTGGGCGAGCCCGCCCTCCAGCCGCTCCAGCCAGGTCGAGGTGCGCTCCAGGCGGTCGGCCGTCCGGATGTAGAACATCAGGAAGCGGTCGATCAGCCGCACCAGTTCGGCGTCCGAGAGGTCCTTGGCCAGCAGGTCCGCGTGACGCGGGGTCGCGCCGCCGTTGCCGCCCACGTACAGGTTCCAGCCGTTGGCCGTGGCGATGATGCCGAAGTCCTTCGACTGGGCCTCCGCGCACTCGCGGGCGCAGCCGGAGACCGCCGACTTCAGCTTGTGCGGGGAGCGCAGGCCGCGGTAGCGCAGCTCCAGCTGGATCGCCATCTTCACCGAGTCCTGCACGCCGTAACGGCACCAGGTCTGTCCGACGCAGGACTTCACCGTGCGCAGCGACTTGCCGTAGGCGTGGCCCGACTCGAAGCCGGCGTCGACGAGCCGGGTCCAGATCGCCGGCAGCTGGTCGACCCGGGCACCGAACAGGTCGATCCGCTGACCGCCGGTGAGCTTGGTGTAGAGCCCGAAGTCGCGGGCCACCTCGCCGATCACGATCAGCTTCTCCGGGGTGATCTCGCCGCCCGGGATGCGCGGCACGACGGAGTAGGAGCCGTTGCGCTGCATGTTGGCCAGGAAGTGGTCGTTGGTGTCCTGGAGGGCGGCCTGCTCGCCGTCGAGGATGTAGCCGCCCAGTTCGAGCGCCGGGGCCAGGCTGGCGAGGATCGAGCCGACGGTCGGCTTGCAGACCTCGCAGCCCTCACCGCCGCGCGCCTCGGGCCGGCCGTGCGAGTCGAGGAGTTCGGCGAAGGACGTCAGCCGCAGCGTGCGGGTGATCTCGTACAGCTCGCTGCGGGTGTACGAGAAGCAGCCGCACAGCCCCTTGTCGGTGGCCGACGGCAGCAGCTGGCCGATCAGCTTGACGCAGCTGCCGCAGCCCGTACCTGCCTTGGTGCACTTCTTGACCTCGGGCAGCGTCGAGCACTGGGTGATCGCGTGCTTGGTGACGTTGTGGCAGGAGCAGATGACGGCGTCGTCCGGCAGCGCGGACGGGCCGAGCGCGACCGGGGCACCGGCGCCCGCCGGAAGCACCAGCTGCTCGGGGGAGACGGGCGGCACGGAGCCGGTGAGCGGCCGCAGCATGCCGTACGAGTCGGCGTCACCGACCAGCACACCGCCGAGCAGCCTGCCCTCCTGGTCGATCACGAGCTTCTTGTAGACCCCGGAGCGGGAGTCGGAGTACACGACGTCGAGGCAGCCCTCGGCCGTGCCGTGCGCGTCGCCGAAGGACGCCACGTCCACGCCGAGCAGCTTCAGCTTCGTCGACATGTCCGCCCCGGTGAAGGACCGCTCCTCGGCGGTGGCGATCGTCGCCGCGGCCGTCAGCGCCATCTCGTAACCGGGCGCCACCAGGCCGTACACCCGGCCGTCCGAGGCCAGCGCGCACTCGCCGATCGCGAAGACGGCGGGGTCGGAGGTCCGGCACTGCTCGTCGACCGCGATGCCCCCGCGCTCGCCGACGGTGAGGCCGCAGTCGCGGGCCAGCTGGTCCCGGGGCCGGACACCGGCGGAGAAGACCACCATGTCGACGGCCACTTCGGAGCCGTCCGACAGGCGCATCCCGGTGACCACGCCGTCCTCGGTCACGACCTCCTGGGTGCCAGTGCCCGTGTGGACGCTCAGCCCCATCTGCTCGATCGTGCGCAGCAGCGCCGCGCCACCGCCCTCGTCGACCTGCACCGGCATCAGCCGCGGCGCGAACTCCACGACGTGGGTGTCGATTCCGAGACCCTTGAGCGCGCCGGCCGCCTCCAGGCCCAGCAGACCGCCGCCGACGACCGCGCCGGTCGTCGAGGTCTTCGCGTACTCCTCGATGGCGAGCAGGTCCTCGATCGTCCGGTAGACGAAACAGCCGCGGGCGTCCTTGCCGGGGACGGGAGGCACGAAGGGGTACGAGCCGGTGGCCAGGACCAGCGTGTCGTACGGGAAGACCTGCCCGGAGCGGGCGGTGACCGTACGGGCCTCGCGGTCGATCGCCTCGGCGGGGTCGCCGACGTACAGCTCGATGCCGTGCTTCTCCATGAAGCCGTCCTCGACCATCGAGAGGTCGTCGGGGGTGCGGCCGCTGAAGTACGAGGACAGCTGGACGCGGTCGTAGGCGGGGCGGGGCTCCTCGCAGAGCACCACGATCCGGGCGCGCTCGGTGACGCCCTGGTCCGCCAGTGCCTCCAGGAAGCGCTGGCCGACCATTCCGTGGCCGACCAGGACGACAGTGGGGGTGTGCGCGGGCATGGTCGACATCTCAGGAGCCTCCGTCGTGGGTGAGCAGGTGGAGCAGGGGAGCGGGCGGAAGGGCTTCGTCGCCCTCCCAGGCCCGGGCGAGCGCACCGACCGCGGCGAGATCGCCGAGCAGCACGCCGCCGACCAGGCGGTCTCCGCGGACGACGACCTTGCGGTAGGCGCGGCGGGTGGCGTCGGTCAGCTGGACGACGTCGTCGCCCGGCCGGGGGGTGGCGTCGCCGAAGGCGGCGAGATCGAGCGACTCGGCACCGCCGAGGGTGAGGCGGGTCAGCGCCCGGGTGCCGGTGTAGGGGGCCGGGGCGCCCTGTCCGGCGGGGGCGGGTGCCGACGGCACGGACGCCGTGCGGGCCGCGTCGGAGGCATCGGCCGTGGTGGTGGAGAGCAGGACGCCTGCCAGGGCGTCCGCCTGCTCCAGGGCCGGGCCCGCCAGGCCGTAGACCCGGCCGTCGTGCTCGGAGCAGTCACCGATGGCGTGGATGAACGGGTCGGAGGTCCTCAGCTCGTCGTCCACGACGATGCCGGTGCGGACCTCGAGGCCCGCGTCCCGGGCCAGGCCGATACGCGGCCTGACCCCGCAGGCCAGCACCACGACCTGGGCGTCGAGCACGAAACCGTCGGCGAGTTCGACGGCCGTCACCGCGCCGTCCGCCTGGCGCAGCCCGCTGACGCGGCACTCGGTGTGCACTTCCACCCCGAGGGACTCCACGTGCTCCCGCAGCAGCACCGACGCCTGCTCGTCCAGCTGCCGCTCCATCAGGCGCTCGCCCTGCTGGGTCAGCACGACCTCGGCGCCCAGAGCGGCCAACGCGCGGGCGGCCGAGACTCCGAGGAGTCCGCCGCCGATGACGACCGCGCGGATCCCGGGACGCACCAGCGCGCGCAGCTCCAGGCAGTCGTCGAGCGTACGGAACGGGTGGACGCCCGACGGCAGCCGCGAGCCGCGCAGTCCGCGCAGCGGGGGCAGCACCGGGTTGGAGCCGGTCGCCAGGACCAGCCGGTCGTAGCCGACCGCCGTCCCGTCCTCGCACTCCACGATCCGGGCGGCGCGGTCGATCCGCACCGCCCGCACACCGCGCCGCACCGGCTCCTGCGGAGCGGGCAGCGCGATCACCTCCGGCGCGTACCGCCCGGCGAGGACGTCCGCGAGCAGCACCCTGTTGTAGGGGGCGTGCGGCTCTTCGCCGAGGAGGGTGACCGGCAGGCGCTGGGCGAGCCGGGCGCCCGCCGTTCCGCCGCCGACCACCACGATCCGTGTACTCATGACACGAGAGTGCGGGGCCGGTGTTACCCGTCGGCATCCCGACTGTTTCCCGTACGGAACGCTGATCTCAGCCTGCCGAGGAGCGCGCTGTGAGGCGCGCGCCTCTCACGGGCGTGCGGGCGGCGGTGTGAGCCTCGGCGGCTCCGCGCCGCTGATCTCCCGTATACCGGCGATCACCCTCACCGGCTCGCGGGCCGCTCCTCCGGGGCGGGTGCGCCGCTGGCGGGCCGTTTCCGGGCGGCGGGCGGCAGACGGCGGGCGGTGGCCGGTGGGCGGCAACCTCAGATGTAGCTCAGGGCTCCCGGGATCGATGGACGGGCCAACCATCCCCTCCCTAGGCTCGGGATCATGCCTGACATATCCCTGACCACGCTTCTGCTGCTCTGCGCCGCCGCCCTCGTGGCCGGCTGGATCGACGCCGTGGTCGGAGGAGGAGGGCTGCTCCTGCTGCCCGCGCTGCTGCTCGGGCTCCCGCACGTGCCCGCCGCCCACATCCTCGGCACCAACAAGGCCGTCGCCATCGTCGGTACCTCCGGCGCCGCCGTCACGTACGTCCGCAAGGCCCCGGTGCAGGTGAAGACCGCCGTACGCATCGGGCTCGCGGCCCTCGCCGGGTCCATGGGCGGTGCCTTCTTCGCCGCCGGGATCAGCAGCGACGTGCTGCGCCCGGTCATCATGGTCGTCCTGCTCGCCGTGGCCGCGTTCGTGATGCTGCGGCCGTCCTTCGGCACCCAGGGCGGGAGCGAGGCGCCCGTCGGCCGGGCCAGGGTCGTCACCGCGATCGTGCTGGTCGGCGGCGGGATCGGCTTCTACGACGGCCTCTTCGGTCCCGGGACCGGCACCTTCCTCGTCCTTGCGCTCACCGCCGTACTCCATCTGGACCTGGTGACCGCCTCCGCCACCGCCAAGATCGTCAACGTCTGCACCAACGCCGGGGCGCTCGCGATGTTCGCCTACCAGGGCACGGTTCTGTGGCAGCTGGCCGCGATCATGGCCGTGTTCAACCTGGCGGGCGGGATGATCGGGGCGCGGATGGCCCTGCGCAAGGGCGCCGAGTTCGTCCGCGGGGTGCTGCTCGTCGTCGTGCTCTCCCTGGTCGCGAAGCTCGCCTTCGACCAGTGGTCATGAGGCCCCCCGGTCACCGCGGCCGCGAGGCCGCCCGGTCACCGGGTCATGAGGCCGTCCCGCGCACCCCGATGAGGTGCCCGAAGGCGACCACGTTCCCCTGGTAGCCGGACTTCTCGGAGAAGCCGCCGCCACAGGTGATCAGCCGCAGCTCGGCCCGGTCCCGCTCGCCGTAGACCTTCCGGTCCGGGAAGTCCTTGTTGTCGTAGACCTCGATGGCGTCGACCGTGAAGACGGCGGTACGCCCGTCCTCGCGGTCGACCTCGACGCGGTTGCCCTTCCGGAGCGCGCCCAGGGCGTAGAAGACGGCCGGTCCCTGGGCGTTGTCGACATGGCCGGCGACGATCGCGGTGCCCTTGGCGCCGGGCGTGGTGCCGTCCTCGTACCAGCCGGCGAGGTTGCGGTCGCTCGCCGGCGGCACCTCGAGCGAGCCCTTCGGGTCCAGGCCGAGCCGGGTCATCGGCGTGTCGACGTCGATCTCGGGGATGCGCAGCCGGACCGGGGCCGAGGGCGGCAGGGGGTCGGCGGCTGCGTCGGTGTGCTCGTTGGGGCCCGCGGCGAACGCCTGGGCGGCGGAGGGGACGGGCGGGGTGACGTTCTCCGACCCGTTCTGGACGAGCCAGACGCCGACGCACGCGGCGACCGCGATGCCCCAGCCCTTGCTCCTGTTGCTCACGGTGTTCGGTCTCCCTTCTCGGCTCCCGGGGCGGCGCTGTCGCGCGCGTCGCCGTCGGTGTCGTCGGTGTCGTCGTCCGGATGTGGCCCTGCCCCCGCCGGGCCGTATGCGGGCGCGCGACGGGGGCAGGACGTGCGGTACGGCTAACGGCCCTGCGCGCCGCTCGCCCGGCGACGCAGGAGCCAGGTACCGCCGACGGCGGTCGCGGCCAGCACCGCCGCGCCCGCCGTGACCTGGGCGGTGTCGGGGCCCACGCTGCCGCCGACGCCGGTCTGGACGTGCCCGCTCGGGCCGCGGTGCTTGACGACGAGGTCACCGCGGGCCGTCTTGCCGTTGTCGCAGGCGACACTGATGCCGTAGGTACCCGGCTGGGTGTGCTGCGGGACCGTGAACTGGCCGACCACGACTTCCTTGTGCGTGCTCGGGTTCAGCTGGAAGTCGCCCGCCCCGAGGGACTGCGCGTCGCCGATGCCGTGCCCCTTGTGGCCGCACGCGAGGGTGTTGACGGTGATGGTCGTGCCCGGCGTCGCGGAGGACGGGTACACCTCAAGGGTGTGGTAGTCCCCGGCGTACGCGGCCGGTGCGGCGAAGGCGCCGATCGCGACGACCGACAACGCGGTACCGGTGAGCAGGCGGGCAGTGGTGCGCATGGGGTCCTCCGTGGCGCGCGAGCGGTCTTCCGAGCGGCCGTTGCGAGCCGTCTCCTCTTGTCCGAGATAAGAGCCGCGGCGCGCCACGCGCCTGCTGATGGAGGGTCAGAATTACGCTGTCCGGTGCGGTGTGTCGGCTTGCCCCGGCCTTGTTTGCGCAGGTCAGGGCCAGTGCTGAGGTGGCTGCCGGCGACGCGCGCCGAACGGGTGAGTCCAGGGCGGGGGCAGTCGTGCCGTCGGGCCCGGCCGCTTCGGACCCGGCCGTCCGTTCGGGACGAGGCCGCTCCGGGGGCAGGCCCCCACCGGGACCAGGCCCCGCCGGCAGGCCGCTTCGGACCAGGCCCCCCATCGGCAAGCCGCTTCGGACCCGGCACGCTGCGGACCCCTGCCCGCTTCGGACCCCGGCCCGGTTCAGACCAGGCCGGTCAGGCCCTCGATCGCCGCCCGGGCCCACTCCTGCGCCCCCACCGCCGTGCCGGCCACCACGCCCGTCGCGACCGGCGCCAGTGCCCCCTTGAGCGCGGCCACCGCGCGGCGCACCCTGCCCGGCTCCGGGGCGTCCGGCCGGGTGATCGTCGCGAGGACCTCGTCGGCGGCCGCCTCGGCGTCCTCGCGGTCCCGGTCGGCGAGACCGGCCTGGGGCAGCTGCCGGAGCAGCTCGGTGACCAGCTCGGCGAGGGCCTCGAAGCCGGGGGCGACCGTGCCGTGACTCCCCACGTTCTGCTGGTTCTGGGTGACGGACTCGTTGCCCCACGCGAACTGCGCGTGGGAGACGGACGCGCCGAAGCGCGGGCCGTGGTGGTCGCTCGGGTTCCGCGGGTCGCTCATGTGCCGGGATCCTCCCCTTCGGACTGCTGCTGGATGACCTGCTCGTTGTTCCAGGCCAGTTGGGCATTGCTGACCGGGCCGTAGATGACCGGGCCCATGTGATGGTTGTGGATCACCGTCGGGGTCGGTTCGACCGTGCGGACGGTCTTCCTGACGACCGGCAGGGACGTGTGCACCGAGACGAGGTCGACGCGGCCGTTGTGCAGCACGCCGGTCTCGCCCGTCCCGCTCACCGAGCACTCGACCAGACGGCCGGCGCTCTCGTCGGTGAAGGCGGCGCCCGCGGTCGCGCAGTCGGTGAACTCGCCGTTCGCGACGTCCACGTAGGCGGAGTGGGAGGCGCTCAGGCCGCACCCCTCCGACCCGGCCACGGTGAGGTTTCGCGCGACGAGCCTCGCCCTGTCGTACGCGACCGCGCCGCCGACCCGGACCGCTGCCACGCGGCTGTCGTGGACGAGCAGTTGGGCCTCCTCGCCGGCGCCGAAGCCCACCGTGCCGCGCTGCGCCGTCACGTTCCTGAGCGTGACCCTGGACTGGCCGAGGACGGTCACCGCGGTGATGTCGAAGTCGCGGAACACCACGTCGGTCAGCTCGGCCGTGGTGCCGCCGTCGCCGGTGGTGTCCAGGCCCGAGGGACAGCGGTCGACGCGGACGTGGTCGAAGACGCCCCGGGACCCGTCCCGGACCCGCAGCGCGGTGCCCGTCAGATCCCGGATCTCGACGCGGGCGAAGCGGCCCCGGCCGCCGTCGGTGACGGCGATGCCGACGTTGCCCCCCGTGATGTGGCCGCCGTGGACCTCGGGGGCGCCGCCCTGCGTCGAGAACACGGCGACGTTGCCCGCGTCGACGACCCCGCAGTCCTCGAACCTGCCCCGGGCCGAGGCACGGACGTTGATGCCGGTGTCGCGGCAGGCGGTGAGCACACAGCGGCGCGCCACCGGGTCGGAGCCGTTCGCCGCGGCGATCCCGTGCAGCGCGTCCGTCACGTGCGTGTCCTCCACGGTCCCCCGGGACTGGTCGAGGAACATGACTCCCTCGGCGTGCACGGCGGTGATCGCGCAGTCCGTCACGGTGAGTTCCGCCCGGGTGTCCGCCATGAGGGCCGCCTGCCCGGTGCCGGTCAGCTCGCAGCCGGTGACCTCGGCGCGGGCGTCGCTGACGCGCACGCCGTGGATCCGGCTGTCCTCGATCCGGCTGGCCCGGACCGAGACGTGGGCCCCCTCGATCGCGGCGATCGCGTTGTCGGCGGCCCCGGTGAACCGGCACCGCTCGACGAGTCCGCCCGAGCCGGTGAAGAGGGTGCGGCCGTAAAGGACGACGCTGTCCCGGAGGGTGACGAAGGTGTGGGGCCGCGCGTGCAGGGCGACGCCGTCGTGGGCCCGGATCTCGCAGCGCTCCAGCGTGAGCCGCCCTCCGTGGCAGGCGACGACGTCGGCGCCGCGGCCGGTCAGCGCGAGACCGACGGCCTCGACCGCGCCGAAGACGTCCAGGACGGCCCCGTGCGCCCGGCTCACCCTCACCGAGCCGGGACCGTCGGCCGCGACCAGCCGGACCTCGCCCCGGACGGTGAGCGTCTCCTCGTAATGGCCGGAAGCGATCTCGATCACCGCGGCCCGCCCCCGGGCGGCGGCGGCGCGCAGGGCGGATGAGATGTCGGGATGGGCGCGACGGCCGCCGCGCGGCGAGACCACGTACCTCGCGACCATCTCCCGGACCCCCGATGCCCTCGCCTGGAGCCGTCGATGGTACCGGAGCGGGTGAACGGCGCCGCTGTCACTCGCAGTTGGCCTCCCGTGGCCTTGCTCGGATCTCGTCCCAGGGAACCGCGTCGTACGCCGCGTACACCCGCTCCATCAACTCCCCGTCGACGTCGAACCGGGTCTCGTCGATCCGTTCCACCGCCGCGATCCCGCGTGAGTTCGCCACGAAGGCCGCGCGGAACCCCGGCAGGTCCTCCAGCGTGACGCGGCGCCGTACCGACCCCAGCCGCGGCTCCAGCAGCGCCATCGTGATCCCGTGCAGGGCCGGCGCCGACGGCCAGACCAGCGAGGCGCCGTCCCAGAAGGCGATGTTGGCGACCGCCCCCTCCGCGATCTCGCCGCCCGGACCGGTCAGCAGCGCCTCGTCGAAGCCGGCCCGGCGGGCCGCGCCGCCGTGGTAGCCCTGGCCGAAGCCGCCGAGGTGCTTGATGTGGGCGGCCGGACGCCAGTAGTCCACGGACTTCAGGCTCTGCGGGGTGCGAGGCATCGAGGCAGGCTCCCGGACCGTCACCACGAGCCGTACGCCCTCGTACACGTGGACGCGGACCGCCGCGTCACGCCTCCCCGCCGCCTTCAGGGCGCCCGCCACCAGGGCGCGGACGTGCCCGGGGTCGAGCGCCCGGTCGAAGAGTTCGCGGGTCGAGCGGTCGAGCCGGTCGAGATGGAGGCCGAGGCCCCGTACCCGACCGTCACGGACCTGCATCGCGGTGAAGTGGCCGTAGCCGCTCATCAGCGTGGCCGACAGGGCGGGGTCGGACGCGGGGGAGCCGTCGATCTCGACGTGCACGGGTGCCGTGGTCATGGCTCCACCGTATGCCGGAGGACACCGGGAGAAACGGCGCTTGACCTCAACCAAACTTGAGGTACCACGATCATCCGCATGGACCTCATCGACTCCACGGAGTCCGCCGACTCCGTCATGCCGCTCAAGCTCGCCGTCGTCATCGCCTCCAACCGCGAGGGCCGGTTCGGACCCGTCGTCGCCGACTGGTTCCTCGACCGGGTCGCCGAGCGCCAGGACTTCCGGGCCGACATCGTCGACCTCGCCGACGTCCACCTGCCCACCTCCCTCTCGCACTCACCGGGCCCCGAGGCCCGCGCCGAACTCGCCAAGGTCTCCCCGGTCCTCGCCGCCGCCGACGCCTTCGTCGTCCTCACCCCCGAGTACAACCACTCCTTCCCCGCCTCCCTCAAGAGCCTCATCGACTGGCACTACACCGAATGGCAGGCCAAGCCGGTCGGCTTCGTCTCCTACGGCGGAATCTCCGGCGGTCTGCGGGCGGTCGAGCAACTGCGCCAGATCTACGCGGAGCTGCACGCGGTCACCATGCGGGACTCGGTCGCCTTCCCCTTCGTCCACGGGCAGTTCGGGGAGGACGGCCGGCACAAGGACCCCACCGGGCCGGACGCCGCCGCGAAGACGATGCTCGACCAGACCGCCTGGTGGGCGCGCGCCCTGCGCGACGCCAAGTCCGTCCGCGCCTATGCCAGTTGAGCGGGACGGACATCCATGCTCCTGCGACTCGTCGCCGGCCGGCTGCGGCCCCACCGGCGGACCCTCGCCCTCGTCGTCCTCCTCCAGCTCCTGCAGATCCTCGCCTCCCTCACCCTGCCCACCCTCAACGCCGACGTCATCGACCAGGGCGTCCTGCGCGGGGACACCGCGCACGTCCTGTCCGGCGGCGGCCTGATGGCCGCCGTCACCCTCCTCCAGGCCGCCGCCGCGGCGGCCGCCGTCTACTTCGGCGCCAAGATCGCCATGGGCATCGGCCGTGACCTGCGGGCCACCGCCTTCCGCCGCGTCCAGGACTTCTCCGCACGGGAGATGAGCCGCTTCGGCACCGCCTCCCTCATCACCCGCACCACCAACGACGTCCAGCAGGTCCAGACGTTCGCCGTCCTCGCCCTCACGATGCTCGTGGCCGCCCCCCTGATGTGCGTGGGCGGCATCGTGATGGCGCTCGACCAGGACGTCCCGCTCGCCCTGCTCCTGCTCGTCTTCGTCCCGCTGATCGGCGGGGCCGTCGGCACGGTCGTGGTCCGGATGCGGCCCCTCTTCCGGGGGATGCAGGAGCGCGTCGACCGGGTCAACCGGGTGATGCGGGAGCAGATCACCGGCATCCGCGTCGTCCGCGCCTTCGTCCGCGACCGGCACGAGCAGCGCCGGTTCGCGGCCGCCAACGACGAACTGCTCTCGGTGGGCATGCGCGCCGGACGCCTCCAGGCCCTGATGTTCCCGATCGTGCTGATCGTCTGGGAGCTGGCCACCGTCGGCATCATCTGGGTCGGCGCCCACCGGATCGACTCCGGCGCGCTCCAGGCGGGTTCGCTGATCGCGTTCCTCGGCTACCTGCTCCAGATCTTCATGTCGGTGATGATGGTCCTCTTCCTGCTGATGCACATGCCCCGCGCCGAGGTCAGCGCCGAACGCATCCGGGAGATCCTCGACACCGAACCCTCCGTCGCCCCGCCCCTCGCCCCCGTCCGGCACCTGCACGGCCCCGGGCGGCTCGACATCCGCGGCGCCGACTTCAGCTACCCCGGCGCCGAGGAACCCGTCCTGCGCGCGGTGGACCTCACCGCCCTCCCCGGCCGCACCACCGCCGTCATCGGCTCCACCGGCAGCGGCAAGACCACCCTCCTCGGCCTCGTCCCGCGCCTCTTCGACGCGACCGGCGGCGAGGTCCGCGTCGGAGGCGTCGACGTCCGCTCCCTGGACCGCACCCTGCTCGCCCGCACGGTCGGCCTCGTGCCGCAGAAGCCGTACCTCTTCTCCGGGACGGTGGCGAGCAATCTGCGGTACGGCCGGCCCGAGGCGAGCGACGAGGAGCTGTGGCACGCCCTGGAGGTCGCCCAGGCGGCCGACTTCGTCCACGAGCTTCCCGAACGGCTCGACGCGCCGGTCGCCCAGGGCGGCACCAACCTCTCCGGCGGCCAGCGCCAGCGGCTCGCGATCGCCCGGGTCCTCGTCGCCCGCCCCCGGGTCTACCTCTTCGACGACTCCTTCTCCGCCCTCGACTACGCCACCGACGCGCGCCTGCGCGACGCGCTCGCACGGGAGACGGCCGACGCGACCGTCGTCATCGTCGCCCAGCGCGTCTCCACCATCCGGGGCGCCGACCGGATCGTCGTCCTCGACCAGGGCCGGGCCGTCGGCAGCGGCACCCACGAGGAACTCATGCGCGACAACCCCACCTACCGGGAGATCGTCCTCTCCCAGCTCACCGAGGAGGAAGCGGCATGAGCGACACCCGCCCGAAGGACGGGCCCGCCCCGCGCACACCGGACCCCTCGGGCGCCCCGGGTCCCTCTCGCGCCCCGCAGTCCCCACGGACCTCACCCACCTCGCCCGCCCCCGGCACCCGGCCCGCCTCCCGGACCCCCGAGCGCCGCGGCCCCGCCCTCCAGCAGCGCGGGCCCGGGCTGAGCGCCCCCGCCCTCGAGAGGTCCCTGGACTTCCGCTCCTCCGGTCTGCGGCTGCTGCGCACGATGGCCCCCGAACGCCCCCTCATCCTCGCCGCGCTCGCCACCGCCGCGGCCGCCGTCGGCCTCGCCGTCCTCAGCCCTCTGATCCTCGGGCACGCCACCGACCTCGTCGTCTCCGGTGCCCGGAGCCCGGCCGGGGTCGACTTCCCCGCGGTCGCCCGGGCCCTGGCCCTGTCCGTCGCCCTGGTCGTCGGCTCCGCCGCGCTGAACTGGCTGCAGCAGCGCCTCGCGACCGCGGTCGTCCAGCGGGCCGGCCACCGGCTGCGCGCCGGCGCCCAGCGGAAACTCTCCCGGCTGCCCCTGTCGTACTTCGACAGGCAGCCCCGCGGCGAGATCCTCAGCCGCACCACCAACGACATCGACAACATCACCCAGACCCTCCAGCAGGCCTTCAGCCAGATGATCAGGGCGCTGCTCACCCTCGTCGGCGTGCTGCTGATGATGTTCTGGATCTCCCCGCTCCTCGCGTTCGTCGCGCTGGCGACCGTGCCGGTCTCGGTGGTCGTGGCGGCGCGGATCGGCAGGCGCGCCCAGCCGCAGTTCGTCCGGCAGTGGGCCGTCACCGGCCGCCTCAACAGCCATGTCGAGGAGATGTTCACCGGCCACGCCGAGGTCGTCGCCTTCGGGCGCCGCGAGGAGGCCGTGGCGCGCTTCGACGAACTCGGCGAGGAGCTCTACACGGCGAGCTTCCGCGCCCAGTTCATGTCCGGCTTCATCCAGCCCGCCCTCACCTTCGTCGGCAACCTCAACTACGTCCTCATCGCGGTCGTCGGCGGACTGCGGGTGGCCACGGGCTCCCTGTCGATCGGCGACGTCCAGGCGTTCATCCAGTACTCGTACGACTTCAACGGGCCGGTCACCCAGATCGCCGCCATGGCGAACCTGCTCCAGTCCGGCGTCGCCTCCGCCGAACGCGTCTTCGACCTGCTCGACGCGGACGAGGAGTCACCCGCCCCGGCCGCGCCCGGGCGCCCGGACCGGGACGCGACGGCGCGGCCTCCCGCCGCCGGCCGGGTCTCCTTCGAGAAGACGGCCTTCCGCTACGAGCCGGACAAGCCGCTCGTCGAGAACCTGTCGCTGACGGTGGAGCCGGGCCAGACGGTCGCGATCGTGGGCCCGACGGGCGCCGGGAAGACGACCCTGGTGAACCTGCTGATGCGGTTCTACGAGGTGACGGGCGGCCGGATCACCCTCGACGGCGTCGACGTCGCCCGGATGTCACGGGACGACCTGCGGTCGCAGATCGGCATGGTCCTCCAGGACACCTGGCTCTTCGGCGGGACCATCGCCGACAACATCGCCTACGGAGCCACCGGGGACGTCTCCCGCGAGCGCATCGAGGAAGCGGCACGGGCCGCGCACGCGGACCGGTTCGTCCGCACCCTGCCCGACGGCTACGACACCGTCATCGACGACGACGGCGCCGGGCTGAGCGCCGGCGAGAAGCAGCTCATCACCATCGCGCGGGCCTTCCTCTCCGAGCCGAGCATCCTCGTCCTGGACGAGGCGACCAGCTCCGTCGACACCCGCACGGAGGTCCTGATCCAGAAGGCCATGTCCTCGCTGCGCGCCGGCCGGACGAGCTTCGTCATCGCCCACCGCCTCTCCACCATCAGGGACGCCGACGTGATCCTGGTGATGGAGAACGGCTCGATCGTCGAACAGGGCACCCACGAGGAGCTGCTGACGGCCGGCGGGGCCTACGCCCGGCTCTACGCCGCCCAGTTCGCGCCCGCGGCCTGAAGGGGGGCGAGCCCGGCGGGCGCCTCGGTACGGTGAGGGCGTGACCCTCGCACTCACCGTACTCACCACCACCGACAGCGCCGACAAGGCCGAGGCGCTGGCCCGGAGCGTCGTCGAGGCGCGGCTCGCCGCCTGCGCCCAGATCTCCGGGCCCGTGACCTCCGTCTACCACTGGCAGCGGGCGATCGAGACGAGCGAGGAGTGGCAGGTGCTCTTCAAGACGACGGACGCCTGCTACGCCGCCCTCGAAGCCCATCTCCTGGCCGCGCACGACTACGAGACGCCGGAGATCATCGCCACCCCCGTGGTCCGGGGCTCGGCCGGCTATCTCGCCTGGCTCGCGGCGGAGACGGTCGCGCCGTGACGACCGCGCGGGAGCTGCCGTTCTTCGTGTACGGGACGCTGCGCCCGGGGCAGTACAACCACGGCCTGTTCCTGCGGGGCCGCACGGCCGGCGAGGAACCCGCCCTGCTGCCGGACGCGCGGCTGTACGACGGTCCGGGCTACCCGTACGCCGTCGCGGCCGGGACCGCCGAGGGGGACGACGGCGGGAACGACGCCGGCACCGGTGACGGTCCCATGGCCGTACGCGGGATCGCCGGCGACCTGGTGACGGCCGCGCCCGGCGCGTACGGCGAACTGCTCGGCGTGCTCGACCGCCTGGAGGAGTACCGGGGCCCCGGCCATCCCCGCAACCTCTACGAGCGGGTGGAACGGACGGTGGTCCGGCTCCGGGACGGGGCGTCCGTCCCGGCCTGGGCCTACCTCGCGGCGCCGGGCGCGCTGCCCGGGCCGGTGATACCCGGCGGCGACTGGGTCACGCGGGCGGCCGCTCCCGTTCGAGGCGGACCGCGCACACCTTGAACTCCGGCATCCGCGAGTCGGGGTCGAGCGCCGGATTCGTCAGGGTGTTGGCCCGCCCCTCGCCCGGCCAGTGGAAGGGCATGAAGACGGTGTCGGGGCGGATGGCCGCGGTGATCCGCGCGGGGGCCACCGACCGGCCGCGCCGCGAGATCACCGCGACCCGCTCGCCCTCGGCCACCCCCAGCCGGTCGGCGAGCCGCGGATGGAGCTCCACGAAGGAGCCGGGCGCGGCGGCGTTCAGCTCGTCGACGCGCCGGGTCTGCGCGCCGGACTGGTAGTGGGAGACGACCCGCCCGGTCGTCAGCACGACGGGGTACTCGCCGTCCGTCTCCTCGGCGGCCTCCCGGTGGACGACGGCCACGAACCGTGCCCGCCCGTCGGGCGTGGCGAACCGGTCGAGGAACAGCCGCGGGGTGCCCGGATGGACGCCCACGGGGCTCGTGCCCGCCTCCTCCGCCTCGACCGCCCCGCCGGAGCCGGACGCCGCGTCGCTGACGTCCGGACAGGGCCAGAAGACGCCGTTCTCCTCCCGGATGCGGCGGTAGCTGATGCCCGAGTAGTCCGCGGGCCCGCCCGCCGAGGCGCGGCGCAGCTCGTCGAAGACCTCCTCCGGGTCCGTCGGGAAGCCCTTCTCCCAGCCGAGGAGCCCGGCGAGGGAGTGCAGCACCTCCAGGTCGCTGCGGACCCCGGGCGGCGGCGTGATCGCCCGCTGCCGCAGGAGCACCCTGCCCTCCAGGTTGGTCATGGTGCCGGTCTCCTCCGCCCACTGGGTCACGGGCAGCACCACGTCGGCCAGCGCGGCGGTCTCCGACAGGACGACGTCCGCGACGACCAGGAAGTCCAGCGAGCGCAGGCGTTCCTCGACATGGGCGGCGCGCGGGGCGGAGACCACGGGGTTGGAGGCCATGACGAGAAGGGACTTCACGTCCCCGCCGAGCGCGTCGAGGAGTTCGTAAGCACTGCGTCCCGGGCCCGGCAGCGACTCCGGCGCCACCCCCCACACCCGCGCGACGTGCTCCCGCGCGGCGGGGTCGGTGAGCTTGCGGTAGCCGGGGAGCTGGTCGGCCTTCTGGCCGTGCTCGCGGCCGCCCTGGCCGTTGCCCTGGCCGGTGAGGCAGCCGTAGCCGCTGAGCGGCCGTCCCGCCCGTCCCGTCGCCAGGCACAGGTTGATCCACGCGCCGACCGTGTCGGTGCCCTTGGCCTGCTGCTCGGGGCCCCGCGCGGTGAGCACCATCCCGCTCTCCGCGTCGCAGAACATCCGCATGGCGTCCCGCAGCAGCGGCACCGGCACCCCGGTGATCCGCTCGACCAGCTCCGGCCAGTGGGACATCGCCCCGGCCCGCGCGGCCTCCCAGCCCTCCGTACGCTCCCGGATGAACTCCTCGTCGGTGCGGCCCTCGGCCACGACGAGGTGGAGGAGCCCGAGCGCGAGCGCGAGGTCGGTGCCGGGGCGGGGCGCGAGGTGGAGGTCGGCCTGCTCGGCGGTCCTGGTGCGGCGCGGATCGACGACGATCAGCTTGCCGCCGTTCTCCTTGAGCTCGGTGAGGTAGCGCAGGGCCGGCGGCATGGTCTCGGCGAGGTTGGAGCCGACGAGGATGACGCAGCCGGTGCGCGGGATGTCCTCCAGCGGGAAGGGGAGCCCCCGGTCGAGACCGAACGCCTTGCCGTGGGCGGCCGCGGCCGACGACATGCAGAAGCGGCCGTTGTAGTCGATCTGCGAGGTCCCGAGGACGAGCCGGGCGAACTTGCCGAGCGTGTACGCCTTCTCGTTGGTGAGGCCGCCGCCGCCGAAGACGCCCACCGCGTCCGGTCCGTGCGCGGCACGGGTCCGGCGCAGCCCGTCCGCGACCGCGGCGAGTGCCTCCTCCCAGGTGGCCGGACGCAGCGCGCCTGTGTCAGGGCAGCGGACCAGGGGCTCGGTCAGCCTGACCCGGGAGGAGAGTACGGCCGGGGCGGTGCGGCCCTTGCCGCACAGCGCGCCCCGGTTGACGGGGAAGTCGGTGCGCTCGACCACCTCGACGGACCGCTCGCCGGAGCGCTCACCGGTGGGGCGGAGCGACATACCGCACTGGAGGGCGCAGTAGGGGCAGTGCGTGGGGGTGGTGAGGACCTCGGACATGGACGAAAGCGTGCGACGGCCGTGTTACGTCCGGGGACGCGCCGGATTACGGGAGCGGTGCATCGTGCTCAGCCGCGCGGGCGACCGGAGGTGAGGGCGCGGCGGCCCCGGCGGGCCCCGGCCGGGCCCCGCCGGGGGTGTCCGCCGGCCTCGCGGGACCGGTCGGCGTGAACGGCCTGGCGCTCCTCGCGGGACAGGGCGGCGCGGACTGCTCTCGCGCTCCTCGCGGGGGCGGCCGGCGCGGACTGCTCTCGCGCTCCTTGCGGGACCGGTCGGCGCTCACCGCCTGGCGCTTCCCGCGCGGGACCGGGTGGCGCGGGCCGGCTAGCGCGCCGAGGCCAGGGCCTCCGTCACGCCCCGTTCGCGGTCGCCGAGGAAGTGCGGGTCGGGGCGGAGGGCGGCGTCCAGGGCCGCCTTGCCGGCCGCGAACAGCTCCCGGGTGCCGCCGTAGTACCAGGTGGCGTCGTGCGGTTCGGCGACCCCGACGCCGTACGACTCGACGCCGGCCGCCCCGCACAGCGCGACGGCCCGCTCGATGTGGAAGTCCTGGGTCACCAGGACCGCCCGGTCGACGCCGAATATCTTCTTGGCGCGGACGCAGGAGTCCCAGGTGTCGAAACCGGCGTAGTCGCTGACGATCCGGCCGTCCGGCACCCCGCGCCCGGTGAGGTACGCGCGCATGGCGTCCGGCTCGTCGTACGCGACCCGGCTGTTGTCCCCGGTGACGAGGACGACCTTGACCTTGCCCGTGCGGTAGAGCTCGGCGGCGGTGTCCAGCCGGTGGGCGAGGTACGGCGTGGGGCGGCCCTTCCACAGACCGGCGCCGAAGACGACGGCGACGTCCTGGGCGGGCACGTCGGCCGCGGTACGGAGCCGGCCGTCGGCGGCGGCGTGCATCCAGGTCGCCGGGGCGAGCGCCAGGACGGCCCCGAGCATCAGGGCCTGCGCCGTGCGGCGGCGCGCGCGCGTGGTGCGGGGCAGCGGCCACCGCACGGGCCGCTTCGGCCGCCCGGGCCCCTGGGGCCGGGCGGGTGGGCGTACGCGTCGCATGGACGAACCTCCGTGGATACCGTCTGCGCGGATCCTGCCCGCGCCGTCACCCCGTTCGACGCAGTACGGGGCCTCTCGGTTCGTCGTGCCCGTACAGAACCGCGGCCAGGGCGATGCCGAGGAGGGCTCCGAGGAGCTGCGCCCCGATGAAGCCGGGCAGCGAGCCCGGGGCGATCCCGGTGAAGGAGTCGGTGAAGGAGCGGCCGACCGTGGCCGCCGGGTTGGCGAAGGAACCGGAGGAGGTGAACCAGATGGCCGCCCCGATGTAGGCGGCCACGGCGACCGGGGCGAGCGAGGGGCGGCCGATGCGGCGCAGGCCCTGGACGACCAGGACGAGCCCGGCGGTGGCCACGGTCTCGCCGAGCAGCAGCGGGGTGTCCGACCGCACCTGCGTCGCCCAGCCGCCCGGGGGCCGGCCGAACATCGCCTCGGCGAGCAGGGCGCCGACGACGGCCCCGGCGAGCTGGGCACCGACGTAGAGGCCGACCTCGCGGACGGCGGGGGCCCCGTCCTCGCCCCGGCGGGCCCACCACTCGGAGAGCGTGACGACGGGGTTGAAGTGGGCGCCGGAGAGGGGCCCGAGGAGCGCGATGAGGACGCCGAGCCCGACGGCGGAGGCGAGCGAGTTCGCCAGGAGCCGTACGGCGATGTCCTCGCTGAGGGCGTCGGCGCGGATGCCGGACCCGATGATAACGGCGACCAGGGCGGCGGTGCCCACGAGTTCGGCGGCGACGCGTCTGCGGAGCCGGGGAACGGACGACGGGGTTCTCATAGTGGAAAATATATTCCGCAGTGTGGAAGCTTGGGAATAGGGCCGCTCTTGTACGATCCGCACATGATCACGGAAGCCGTCCGCAACAACGCCGAGTGGTGCGAGGCGATGTGCCGTGCCCACGGCCGCCCCGGCGCCTTCGCGCCGCGCGCCTGGACCAACAGCCGCCGAACGCCGCCGTACTACCCCGACGCCGTGACGCTCACCGCCGAGGCGTCCGCCCGGGACGTTCTCGACGGCATCGACCGCGGCGCCCCCGGCGCGTCGGTCAAGGACGCCTTCGCCCGCCTCGACCTGGAGGCCGACGGCTTCCGGATCCTCTTCGAGGCCCGCTGGATCCACCGCCCCGCGGGACTCCCCGTCCCCTCGGTGCGGGCGACGTGGCGCCCGGTCCGCACCCCGGCGGAACTCGACGCCTGGGCGGCGGCCTGGAGCGGCGGCGACCCCGACGAGGCCGCCCTCTTCCGCCCCGCGCTGCTCGCCGACCCCGCGACGACGATCGTCGCCGGATACGGCCCGGACCACCGGATCGTCGGCGGCGCGGTGCTCAGCGACAGCGGGCCGGTGACCGGGGTCTCCAACCTCTTCGCCGCGGAGGGCACCGACCCGGCCGAGGCATGGGCCGGCTGCCTGTCCCTTCCCGACGCCACCCGCCCCGTCGTCGGCTACGAATCCGGGGACGACCTGCCCCCCGCCCTCTCCCTCGGCTTCCGGGAGACCGGCCCCCTGCGCGTCTGGCTCGACGCCGGCGCCTGACACGACGGCGGTCCTTCCGCGCGCCCGGTTGGGGGCCGGTGCTCGCCCGTCGGGCTTCCGCGCGCCCGTGCCTGCCCCGGTGGCGCCGCCTTCGCGCGCGGTGCGGCGCGCATGCCTGCCCCGGGGGCGGCGTTTCCCCGCGCGCCCGGTTCGAGGCCGGTGCCCGGCCCCTCGCGGCGGTCCTTCCGCCCCCGGTTCGGGGCCTGTGCCTGACACACCGGCCGGGCGGTGGGTGAGGGCGCCGTAAACACTCGTGACGTCCACGCAACGGGCAGGCAACGTGCCGGGGTCACGATCGGTACATGACGGAGCCGCACCCCCTGTTCTCCAGCACCGCCGAGCCGCTCGCCCGGATCAGGGCGCGCCTCGGCGCCGGTCCGGGCCGGGTGCATCCGACCGGGCGCCCCGGCCGAATCACTGTCGAGACCCTTGTGCACCCCGACGAAACGCGCCCGCCCATGAGCGACCGAGGTATCCGTACCCCCGCCCCCACCCTCATCGCCGTGGGCCACGGCAGCCGCGACCCCCGGGCCCGCGCCGCCCTCGCCCTCCTGCTCGACCGGGTCAGGGAGCTGCGCCCCGCGCTCGACGTGCGGCTCGCCCACGTCGAACTGAACGCCCCGCTCCTTGACGACACGCTCGCCACGCTCGCCGAGGCGGGCGCCCGTGACGCCGTGCTCGTCCCGCTCCTCTTCGGCCGCGGCTACCACGTCAAGCACGACCTGCCCGCCGCCGCCGATGCGGCGCCCGCCGTAAGGACCCGGATCGCCGCCCCCATCGGCCCGCACCCGCTGCTCGTCGAGGCCCTCGCGGACCGGCTCGCCGAAGCTGGCTGGACCCCCGCCGACAGCGCCTCGCGCTCCACCGCCGTCGTCCTCGCCTCCGCCGGCTCCCGCGACCCCGATTCCCTCGCCGGCATCCGCCGTACCGCCGCGCTCCTCGGCGAACGCCTCGGCGGGGTCCCCGTCGTCCCCGCCTACGCCTCCGCCGCCACCCCCACCGTCCAGGACGCGGTGCGCCTCCTCGCCGCCCGCGGCCGGCACCGCGTCGCCGTCGCCTCCTGCTTCACCGCGCCCGGCCTCTTCGCCGCCCGCACCGCCGCCGAGGCGCCCTGGATCGCCGCCGCCCCCCTCGGCGCCCACCCCGCCCTCGCCCGCCTGGTCCTGCACCGCTACGACCGGGCCCTCGCCGCCCCCCTCCCGGCCTGCCCACGGGAACTCGCCTCCGCTTGAGGGCATGCCTGTCGGTCCCGGCGGTTACCTTCGGTGCATGGAAGGCATCACGGACACCCCCGGCTATGACGACACCGCGACCGAGCGCTGGGCCCAGGAGCCCGACAAACGGCCCGGGCGCACCGCCTTCCAGCGGGACCGTGCGCGCGTGCTGCACTCCAGCGCCTTGCGCCGCCTCGCCGGCAAGACCCAGGTCGTCACCCCCGGCACCCGCAGCCACGCCTGG
The DNA here is from genome assembly GCF_055609145.1 of Streptomyces sp. NPDC036822. Taxonomy (NCBI): domain Bacteria; kingdom Bacillati; phylum Actinomycetota; class Actinomycetes; order Kitasatosporales; family Streptomycetaceae; genus Streptomyces; species Streptomyces sp. NPDC036822. Next base: position 707,765 of record NZ_JBVJPY010000001.1, on the reverse strand, counting down.
GACGCCAGTCCCCGCACCCGGCTCACCCACTCCCTGGAATGCGCCCAGGTGGGCCGCGAGCTGGGCGCCGCACTCGGCTGCGACCCCGACCTCGTGGAAGCCGCCTGCCTCTCCCACGACATGGGCCACCCGCCCTTCGGGCACAACGGCGAACAGGCGCTCAACGACTTCGCCAAGGACTGCGGCGGCTTCGAGGGCAACGCCCAGTCGCTCCGCCTCCTCACCCGGATCGAGCCCAAGCGGTTCGTCGAGACCGACGGCGGCGTCGTCAGCGTCGGCCTCAACCTCACCCGCGCCGCCCTCGACGCGGCCACCAAGTACCCCTGGGCGCGCGGCGGTCACCCCGACGACCCCCACTCGCCGAAGTTCGGGGTGTACGAGGACGACCTCCCGGTCTTCGACTGGGTCCGGCAGGGCGCCCCCGAGCACCGCAAGTGCTTCGAGGCCCAGGTCATGGACTGGTCCGACGACGTGGCCTACTCCGTCCACGACTTCGAGGACGGACTGCACGCCGGCCACATCGACCCGAACATGCTCTTCGCCGAACCCGAGCGCGCCGACATCTGGACCGTCGCCATCGGACGCTACGTCCCGTCGGACACCGACCCGGCCGAACTCGCCGCCGCCCTCGACCGCCTCGTCGAGCAGGACTGGTGGCCGCACGGCTACGACGGATCGGCCGTCGCCCAGGCCCGCCTCAAGGACGCCACCAGCCAGCTGATCGGCCGCTTCTGCCTCGCCGCCGAAGGCGCCACCCGCGAGCGGTACGGCACCGGCCGCCTCACCCGGTACGCCGCCGAACTGGTCGTCCCCCGCGAGACCCGCAACGAATGCGCCGTCCTCAAGGCCGTCGCCGACCGGTACGTCATGCAGCGCGCCGAGCAGGAGGTCCTCCGCGCCGACCAGCGCGTCGTCCTCGCCGAACTCGCCGAGGGGCTCACCGCACGCGCTCCCGAAGGTCTCGACCCGCAGTTCCGCGCCCTGTACGACGCCGCCGGTGACGACCGGGCGCGCAAGCGGGTGATCGTGGACCAGATCTCCTCCCTGACCGACGCCTCCGCCCGCGCCCTTCACGCCCGCCTCCGGCCGCGCCACACGTAGCCCCACCGCCGCGCCGGGCGTGGCCCACCGCCGGGCCGGGGGAAGCCGACCGCCGGGCCGCCCCCTTCCGTCATCACCGTGCGTACGGGAGGCTCGTCCGGGGGTCCGGGGCGGTACGGCTCGCCGAACGCCCGGAGGCGTAGCGTGGAACCGGTCGCAACGAGGAGGAATCAACGTGGTCGACGCAGATCAGACCTTCGTCATCGTCGGCGGAGGGCTCGCCGGAGCCAAGGCGGCGCAGACGCTCCGGTCGGAGGGGTACAACGGCCGGGTCATCCTCATCGGCGACGAGCGCGACCATCCGTACGAACGCCCGCCCCTCTCCAAGGGGTATCTCAGCGGCAAGGAGGAGCGGGACACCGTCTTCGTCCACGAGCCCGCCTGGTACGCGGCGAACGACATCGAGCTGCACCTCGGCCAGCCCGTCACCGCCGTCGACCGCGAGGCCCGCACCGTGCGGCTCGGTGACGGCACCACCATCCACTACGACCGGCTCCTCCTCGCCACCGGCGCCGAGCCCCGCCGCCTCGACATCCCCGGCACCGCCCTCGCCGGCGTCCACCACCTGCGCCGGCTCGCCCACGCCGACCGGCTCCGGCAGGTCCTCGCCGGCCTCGGCCGCGACAACGGCCATCTGGTGATCGCCGGCGCGGGCTGGATCGGCCTCGAGGTCGCCGCCGCCGCCCGCGGCTACGGCGCCGAGGTCACCGTGGTCGAGTCCGAGCCCGCCCCCCTCCACCACGTCCTCGGGCCCGAGCTCGGCCAGCTCTTCGCCGACCTGCACGCCGAGCACGGCGTCCGCTTTCACTTCGGCGCCCGGCTCACCGAGATCGTCGGCCAGGACGGCATGGTCCTCGCCGTCCGCACCGACGACGGCGAGGAGCACCCCGCCCACGCCGTCCTCGCCGCCATCGGAGCGGCCCCCCGCACCGCCCTCGCCGAAGCCGCCGGGCTCGCCCTCGTCGACCGCGCCCACGGCGGCGGCATCGCCGTCGACGAGTCGCTGCGCACCTCCGACCCCGAGATCTTCGCGGCCGGCGACGTCGCCGCGGCCCACCACCCGCTGCTGCACACCCGGCTGCGCGTCGAGCACTGGGCCAACGCCCTCAACGGCGGCCCCGCCGCCGCCCGCGCCATGCTCGGCCGCACGGTCTCCTACGACCGCGTCCCCTACTTCTTCTCCGACCAGTACGACCTGGGCATGGAGTACTCCGGCTGGGCGCCGCCCGGCTCGTACGACCAGGTCGTGCTGCGCGGCGACGCCGGCAAGCGGCAGTTCATCGCCTTCTGGCTGAAGGACCGCAAGGTGCTCGCCGGCATGAACGTGAATGTGTGGGACGTCACAGAGCAGATCCAGCGCCTCATCCGATCCGGTGCGCGGCTGGACCCGGACGCCCTCGCCGACCCCTCCGTCCCCCTGGAGAGCCTCGCCTGACCCGGCGGCCGCCCGCCGCCGGCGGCGTCGTCCGTGGGGGGCGGCCGGCCGGACCGGCCGTAGACTTCACGCGTGGCAGGCAGGATCAACGATGACGACGTGAAGGCGGTACGGGACGCGGTCCCGATCGACGCCGTCGTGTCCGAGTACCTCCAGCTGCGCAACGCCGGTGGCGGCAATCTGAAGGGCCTGTGCCCCTTCCACGACGAGAAGTCCCCCTCCTTCCAGGTCAGCCCCAGCAAGGGCCTGTTCCACTGCTTCGGCTGCCAGGAGGGCGGCGACACCATCGCCTTCGTGATGAAGATCGACCACCTCTCCTTCTCGGAGACGGTCGAGCGCCTCGCCGCCAAGGCGGGCATCACCCTGCGGTACGAGGAAGGCGGCTACAACCCCGGCCACCAGCGCGGCGAGCGGATCCGCCTGGTGGAGGCCCACAAGGCGGCAGCCCAGTTCTACGCCGACCAACTCGGCGGCGCCGAGGCGGAGATCGGCCGCAAGTTCCTCGCCGAGCGCGGCTTCGACCAGGCGGCCGCCGAACACTTCGGCGTCGGCTACTCCCCGGCCGGCTGGGACCATCTCACCCGCTTCCTGCGCGGCAAGGGCTTCTCCGACAAGGAGCTGATCCTCTCCGGGCTCTCCCAGGAGGGCCGCCGCGGCCCCATCGACCGCTTCCGCGGCCGCCTCATGTGGCCGATCCGGGACGTCGGCGGCGAGGTCGTCGGCTTCGGCGCGCGCAAACTGCGCGACGACGACAACGGCCCCAAGTACCTCAACACCCCCGAGACGCCGATCTACAAGAAGTCCCAGGTCCTCTACGGCATCGACCTGGCGAAGAAGGACATCGCCAAGGTCAGCAGGGCCGTCGTCGTCGAGGGCTACACCGACGTCATGGCCTGCCACCTCGCCGGCGTCACCACCGCGATCGCCACCTGCGGCACCGCCTTCGGCGGCGACCACATCAAGATCCTGCGCCGGCTCCTGATGGACAACGGCTCCGCCCGTGTGATCTTCACCTTCGACGGCGACGCTGCGGGACAGAAGGCCGCCCTGCGCGCCTTCGAGGACGACCAGAAGTTCGCCGCCGAGACGTACATCGCGATCGCCCCCGACGGCATGGACCCCTGCGACCTGCGCCTGGCCAAGGGCGACCAGGCCGTCGCCGACCTCGTCGAGCCGCGCACCCCGCTCTTCGAGTTCGCCCTGCGCCAGATCGTCGGCCGCTACGACCTGGAGACCCCGGCCGGCCGGGCCGCCGCCCTCGACGAGGCGGCCCCGATCGTCGCCCGGATCAAGAACGTGGCCTCCCAGCACGAGGTCGCCGTCCAGCTCGCCGGCATGCTCGGCATCCTCGACACCCCCTTCGTCGTCAGGCGCGTCGCCCAGATCGCCCGCTGGTCACGCGACCGGGGCGGCCGCGGCCCGGCCTCCGCCGAGCGCGGCCGCCAGGCCCCCGCGCAGATCCAGGCACCCGCCGCCCAGTCCGGCCCGGCGCTCAACCTGCGCAGCCCCGCCCACCGCACCGAACGCGAGCTGCTGAAGCTGGCCCTCCAGCGCCCCGAACTGGTCTCCCCGGCCTTCGACGCGTACGGCATCGACGAGTTCACCGCCCCGCCCTACGCCGCCGTGCGCCAGTGCATCCAGGACGCGGGCGGCGCCACCGGCGCCCCCACCGACTATCTGGCCACCGTCCGCGAGGCCGCGCCCAACGACACCGTCCGGGCGCTCGTCACCGAACTCGCCGTCGAGGCGATCTTCGCCAAGGTCGTCGACGAGGCGTACGCCGGCGACCAGCTCGTCACGGTCCGGCTGCGCGCGGTCGACCGCCGCATCCGCGACGTGCAGGGCACCCTCGCCCGCCTCGGCGCGAACGGCGACCCGGAGCGGCTGGCGGCCGTGCAGAACGAGCTGTGGGTCCTGACCCAGTACGGCCAGTCGCTGCGGAACAACGGAGCTGCGGCGCTCTGAAGCCCCTTCGGGCCGCCCGGGCCGGGCTCTCCCGCCGGCTCTGACGTTCGGTGACATGCCGAACTCAAAAAGTCACCGCACGCCCCTCGTGGCAGCGATGTGTCGTACCCCACACTGGGGGCGGTGCCTGAGCCCCCGGAGCACCGGCAGCGATCACCTGGAGGTCGCCCCCGTGCAGACCCAGACCCTGTCCCCGACGGACGTCGCGCCCGAACGGCCGGCCGCCCCGCGCGCAGAGGCGCCGGAGTCCTCCGAGGCGGCGGAACCCGCCGAGCCCGCCGACTTCGCGGACGAGGCGCCCGAACCGGAGACCGCCCCCCGCCGGGCCGACGCCGGCGGCAGCGGGCCCTCCTCCGACCTGTTCCGCCAGTACCTGCGCGAGATAGGCCGCATACCCCTGCTCTCGGCCGCCGAGGAGGTCGAGCTCGCCCGCCGGGTCGAGGCCGGTCTCTTCGCCGAGGAGCGGCTCGCCTCCGCCGCCGACCTGGACTCCCGGCTCGCCCTCGACCTGGACCGGCTCGTCGTGCTGGGCCGGATGGCCAAGCGCCGGCTCATCGAGGCCAACCTGCGGCTCGTCGTCTCCGTCGCCAAGCGGTACGTCGGGCGCGGCCTGACCATGCTCGACCTGGTCCAGGAGGGCAATCTGGGCCTCATCAGGGCCGTGGAGAAGTTCGACTACGCCCGCGGCTACAAGTTCTCGACGTACGCGACCTGGTGGATCCGCCAGGCGATGTCCCGGGCCCTCGCCGACCAGGCCCGGACCATCCGCGTCCCCGTCCACGTCGTCGAACTCATTAACCGGGTCGTCCGCGTCCAGCGGCGGATGCTCCAGGAACGCGGCTACGAACCCACGCCCGAAGAGGTCGCCGCCCAGCTCGACCTGGCCCCCGAACGGGTCGGGGAGGTCCTGCGGCTCGCCCAGGAACCGGTCTCCCTGCACGCCCCGGTGGGGGAGGAGGACGACGTCGCCCTCGGTGACCTGATCGAGGACGGCGACGCCGCGTCCCCCGTCGAGTCCGCCGCCTTCCTCCTGCTGCGCGAACACCTGGAGGCGGTCCTCTCCACCCTCGGCGAGCGGGAACGCAAGGTCGTCCAGCTCCGCTACGGCCTCGACGACGGCCGGCCCCGCACCCTGGAGGAGATCGGACGCCTCTTCGGCGTGACCCGCGAACGCATCCGCCAGATCGAGTCCAAGACCCTGAGCAAGCTGCGGGACCACGCCTTCGCCGACCAGTTGCGCGGTTACCTCGACTAGCCCGGCCCGCACCGGAACCCATGGCACCAGGTGACCTCCGCCGGGCGCCCGTACCGCGTCACGAGCGGTACCGGCACCCGGCAGGGCGGTCACGTCACGGCCCGGCGGCTCAGTCGACCTCGGCGACCGCCTGGGCGAACTGGGCGGCGTAGAGCCGGGCGTAGGCCCCGCTCGCGGCCAGCAGCTCCTCGTGGGTGCCCTGTTCGACGATCGAGCCGTTCTCCATCACCAGGATCACGTCGGCGTCCCTGATGGTGGAGAGCCGGTGGGCGATGACGAAGCTCGTCCGCCCGTGGGAGAGCCGGGCCATCGCCTTCTGGATCAGGACCTCCGTGCGGGTGTCGACGGAGCTGGTCGCCTCGTCCAGGACCAGGATCACCGGGTCGGAGAGGAAGGCCCGCGCGATGGTGATGAGCTGCTTCTCGCCCGCGCTGACCCCGGCGCCGTCGTCGTCGATGACGGTGTCGTAGCCGTCGGGCAGGGTGCGGACGAACCGGTCCGCGTGCGCGGCCCGTGCCGCTTCCTCGATGCGCTCGCGGGTGACCTCGCCGGTGGCTCCGTAGGCGATGTTGTCGGCGATGGTCCCGCCGAAGAGCCAGGTGTCCTGGAGGACCATGCCGATCTGCGACCGCAGGTCGTCCCGTGACATCCGGGCGACGTCGACGCCGTCGAGGGTGATCCGGCCGCCCGTCACCTCGTAGAACCGCATCAGCAGGTTCACCAGGGTCGTCTTCCCGGCGCCCGTCGGGCCCACGATCGCGACCGTCTGGCCCGGCTCCACCGTCAGCGACAGGTTCTCGACGAGCGGCTTGTCCGGCTCGTAGCGGAAGGAGACCTCCTCCAGGGCGACCTTGCCCTTGACGCCGGAGGGGTGCTCGCTGAGCGGGGAGTCCGGCGCCTGCTCCTCCGCGTCGAGGAGCTCGAAGATCCGCTCGGCCGACGCGACACCCGACTGGACCAGGTTCGCCATCGACGCGACCTGCGTCAGCGGCATCGAGAACTGCCGCGAGTACTGGATGAACGCCTGGACGTCGCCGATCGACAGCGTGCCCGACGCCACGCGCAGACCACCGACCACCGCCACCAGCACGTAGTTGATGTTCGAGATGAAGAACATGACCGGTTGCATGACGCCGCTGTTGAACTGCGCCTTGAAGCCGGCCTCGTACAGCGCCTCGTTCTGCTCGCGGAAACCGGCGGCCGACTCGTCCTGCCGCCCGAAGACCTTCACCAGGGCGTGGCCGGTGTACATCTCCTCCACATGGGCGTTGAGCTTGCCCGTGGACTTCCACTGCTGGACGAAGTGCGGTTGCGAGCGCTTGCCGATCCTGGTCGCGACGACCACCGACACCGGGACCGTCACCAGCGCCACCAGGGCGAGCAGGGGAGAGATCCAGAACATCATCACGAGCACGCCGACGATGGTCAGCAGCGAGTTGATCAGCTGTCCCATCGACTGCTGGAGCGTCTGCGAGATGTTGTCGATGTCGTTGGTCGCGCGACTGAGGACCTCACCGCGCTTGGCCTTGTCGAAGTACGACAGCGGCAGCCGCGACAGCTTCGCCTGCACGTCCTCCCGCATCCGGTAGACCGTGCGGTTGATCACCTTGATCGACATCCGGGTGGAGACCAGCATCAGCAGCCCGGCCGCCACGTAGATCCCCAGCACCCACAGCAGCACGGCGCCGACCGCCGAGAAGTCGATGCCCTGCCCGGGGATGAAGTCGACCCCGGACAGCATGTCGGCCATCCCGTCGTCACCCCTGGCCCGCAGCGCCTCGATCGCCTGCGCCTTGGTGGTGCCGTCGGCCGTCTGCCGCCCGACCACGCCCGCGAAGATCAGGTCGGTCGCCCTGCCGAGGATCAACGGCCCGACCACCGAGCCCGCCACGCTCAGCACGCCGGCGACGAGCATCAACCACAGGGCGCCCCGCTCGGGCGCCAGGGACCTCAGGAGCCGCTTGCCCGACCCCTTGAAGTCCATCGACCGCTGGTCGGGGCCGCCGCCGGCCATCATCCGTCCGCCAGGACCGGCCATCAGGCTGCCTCCGCCTCGGTCAGCTGGGAGAGCACGATCTCCCGGTACGTCTCATTGCCCGCCATCAGTTCGTGATGGCGTCCGGTGCCCACGACCCGTCCCTCGTCGAGGACCACGATCCGGTCGGCGTCCCGGATGGTCGACACCCGCTGGGCGACGATCACGACGGTGGAATCCGCCGTCTCCTCGGCCAGCGCCGCCCGCAGCCGGGCGTCCGTCTCGTAGTCCAGTGCCGAGAAGGAGTCGTCGAAGAGATAGATCTCCGGCCGCTGCACCAGCGTCCGCGCGATCGCCAGCCGCTGCCGCTGGCCACCGGACACGTTGGTGCCGCCCTGTGCGATCGGCGCGTCCAGGCCGGCGTCCAGCGTCCTCACGAACGCGGCCGCCTGGGCGACCTCCAGGGCGTGCCACAGCTCCTCGTCGGTCGCGTCGGGGTTTCCGTACCGCAGGTTGGTCGCCACCGTCCCGGAGAAGAGGTACGGCTTCTGCGGCACGAGGCCGACTGTCCGGGACATCAGCCGGGTGTCGAGCGTGCGGACGTCCACCCCGTCGACGAGGACCTCGCCGCCGGTCACGTCGAAGAGCCGCGGGACCAGGCCGAGCAGGGTCGACTTGCCGCTGCCGGTCGAGCCGATGATCGCGGTCGTCTCGCCCGGACGGGCGACCAGCTCGACCTCCCTGAGGACCGACTCCTCGGCCCCCGGATAGCGGAAGTCCGCGCTCCGGACCTCCAGATGCCCCCTGCGGCGCAGCTCGCGCACCGGCTCGACGGGCGGGACGACGCTGCTCTCGGTGGCGAGCACCTCCTCGATGCGCTCGGCGCACACCTCGGCCCGCGGCACCATCATGAACATGAAGGTGGCCATCATCACGGCCATCACGATCTGCATCAGATAGGCGAGGAACGCGGTCAGCGCGCCGATCTGCATGCCTCCGCCGTCGATGCGCTGCGCGCCGAACCAGACCACCGCGACGCTGGAGACGTTCACGACCGTCATCACGGTCGGGAACATCAGCGCCATCAGCCGGCCGGTGGCCATCGACACGTCGGTCAGCTCGGTGTTCGACCCCTTGAACCGCTCGCGCTCGTAGTCGTCCTTGACGAACGCGCGGATCACCCGGTTGCCGGTGATCTGCTCGCGCAGCACCCGGTTCACGGTGTCGAGCCGCACCTGCATCGTCCGGAACAGCGGCCGCATGCGCTTCACGATGAGCGACACCGCGATCCCGAGGACCGGCACGACCGCGAGCAGCACCGCCGACAGCGGCACGTCCTGCCCCAGCGCCATGATGATGCCGCCGACGCACATGATGGGCGCGGAGACCATCAGCGTGAATCCCATCAGGACCAGCATCTGGACCTGCTGGACGTCATTGGTGGTGCGGGTGATCAGCGACGGCGCGCCGAACTGTCCGACCTCGCGGGCCGAGAAGGACTGCACCCGGTCGAAGACCGCCGCGCGCACGTCGCGGCCGAGGGCGGAGGCGGTCCGTGCTCCGTAGTACACCGCCCCGATGTTGCAGACGACCTGCAGCACGGAGACCGCGATCATCAGGGCACCGAAGCGCAGGATGTAGCCGGTGTCCCCGTCGACGACACCGTTGTCGATGATGTCGGCGTTGAGGGTGGGCAGGTAGAGGGAGGCGCAGGTCTGCAGCAGCTGCAGGAGCACCAGCAGGGCGATGGGCTTCTTGTACGGTCCGAGGTGGGTTCGGAGGAGTCTTATGAGCACGGATTCACTATCGCCCGAGCCCGCTCGACGTTACGACTCGTTTTGACGCGTGTTCCGGAGTCGGCACGGGTTCCGGAGCCGGCGCGTGCCGCGGCCCCGGCACGTGTCGCCGGAGCCGCCGCGTCCTGTGCGGTCGGCGCGTGGTCAGGAGCCGAACGCCCCCGGGTGGATCTGGTCCCGGGTCGCCGCGTACTGCTGGCGCACCGCCTGACCCACCGGCAGCTCCTCGCCCGGCTCGAAGACCTGGGCGGCGGCCCCCTGCCAGGCCGGGGGAGCGGACGGCGAGAGCGTGCCGCGGGCCACCCCGAGCGCCCACGCGGCCTGCCGGGCCGCGCCGAGCGCCGTGTAGTCGGCCGGCTGGGGGACGACCACCTGGGCGCCGAAGACGGCGGGCGCGAGCGCCTGGACGGCGGGCAGCTCGGCCGCCGCGCCGAGCAGGAACACGCGGCGCACCTCCACGCCCCGTCCGCGCAGCACGTCCATGGCGTCGGCGAGCGAGCAGAGCATGCCCTCGAAGGCGGCCCGCGCGAGGTGCTCGGGCTTCATGGACTCGCGGCGCAGCCCGCTGAGCGTGCCGGCGGTGTGCGGCAGCCGGGGGGTGCGCTCGCCCTCCAGGTACGGCAGCAGGACGAGGCCCGAGGCGCCGGGCGTCGACTTCAGGGCGAGGGCCGACAGCTCCTCCAGGCTGTCCACGCCGAGCATCTCGGCGCTGCCGCGCAGCGCCCGTACGGCGTTGGAGGTGTGGACGACGGGCAGGTGCATGCCGGTGGCGTCGGCGAAGGACGTGATCATGCCGTGCGGGTCGGCGAGCGCCTGGTGGTGCACGGCCATCACGGAGCCCGACGCGCCGAGGGAGACGACCGCGTCCCCGGTCGCCACGCCGAGCCCGAAGGCGGCGGCCATCGTCTCGCCCGTGCCGGCGGAGATCAGCAGGCCTTCGGGAGTGGTTCCGGCGGCCTCGGCGGGGCCGAGCACCTCGGGCAGGACGGCCTGGTGGCCGAGCGCCAGGTCGACGAGGTCGGGGCGGTAGGAGCCGGTGGCCGCCGACCAGTAGCCGGTCGCCGAGGCGGCGCCGCGGTCGGTGGTGCGCCGCAGGGGTCGTCCGAGGAGCTGCCAGACCAGCCAGTCGTGCGGCTGCATGATCATGGCGACGCGCTGGGCGTTCTCGGGCTCGGTGCGGGCCAGCCAGCGGAGCTTGGCGACGGGCAGACCGGCCTGCGGGACGGAGCCGACGGCGTCGGCCCAGGCCTGCCGTCCGCCGAAGGCCTCGACGAGATCGGCGGCGGCCACCTGCGCCCTGCGGTCGTTGCCGACCATCGCGGCGCGCACCAGGCCGCCCTGCGCGTCGAGCGGTACGAGTCCGTGCTGCTGGGCGGAGACTCCGATGGCCTGGACGCCTTCGAGCAGCCCGCCGGCGGCGGCCTCGCCGAGCGAGAGCAGCCAGCTCTGCGGGTCGACGTCGGCTGCCTTCGGCTCGCCCGGATGCGGGGCATACCCCTGCCGCAGCACGGCGCCCGTGTCCGCGTCACAGACGACGATGCGGGTGAACTCAGCAGAACTGTCCAGACCGGCGACTATCCCCATACGGGAGATTCTGCCGCACGCGGGGCGGGAGGGGGAGCGAGCGGGGGGCGGGACGCGCTCGCGGGCGGCCCGCCCCTCGCCCTCAGGTGTTGCTCGTACCCCAGTCGTCCTCGGCGATGTTGCTCCTGACCTGGCCGTTGTGCCCGCGCAGGGCGTGCACCCGGTCGGCGACCGACGGGGGCAGCTTGTCGCCGACCTTGTCGCTCACGACGTGCAACGCCTTGCCCGCGACCTCGCGCCCGGTCTGGGCGGCGGACTCGGCGGCGTTGCGCACGGCCGGGTTCTGGGAGAAGTCCCGCGCGGACTTCTTCAGCTTCTCGTAGCGCTCGCGCCCGGCCCGTGTGCCGATGACGTATCCGAGGGCCACTCCCACGACGAACGTCAGCTTGTACCGCACGGCGGCACCACCCTTCCCTGGAGCTTCCCTGATGCTTCACTGGTGCCCACGAGCGGCCGGGGCATACCGATTGGCGGAGCACCCCCCTGCTTGCGCTAATGTATGTGTCGCAGCGAACGAGCGCCGCTCGGGACACCCGAGGTGGGTACGTTCGGTGCAAACGCAGCAATCCCCTGTAGCTCAATTGGCAGAGCAGCCGGCTGTTAACCGGCAGGTTACTGGTTCGAGTCCAGTCGGGGGAGCGCGATCCCCTGTAGCTCAATTGGCAGAGCATTCGGCTGTTAACCGGAGGGTTGCTGGTTCGAGTCCAGCCGGGGGAGCGAAGAGAAAGAGGACCCTTCAGGGTCCTCTTTCTCGTTTCCGGGAACCACGTCGCGGCGGCGGAAGTCCTCATGGTCGTGCGTTGCCGACCATCCACAGCGAGAGATCGTATGAGCGGCTATGCTGCGGCAGACGGCGCGCACACATGTACGCGCCACACCGTTAAGGGGCGGTAGCTCAGCCGGTTAGAGCAGCGGACTCATAATCCGTCGGCCGTGGGTTCGAGTCCCACCCGCCCCACTCGGGGTCGCGCATGCAGGAACGTTTCCATCCTGTCCGGCGACCACAATGCCCCCGGCGTGACGTACGACACGTACGACACGCCGGGGGTTTTTCGTGCCGTCGCCCGGACGGCCGAGGCGGGGAGTTACTCGATGACGAGCTCCACCGCGATGTTGCCGCGCGTGGCCTTGGAGTACGGGCAGAACGCGTGGGTCTTCTCCAGGAGCTCGCGGCCCGGCTCGCCCTGGAGGTGGTCGGGGAACTCGGCGCGCATGACGACCGCGAGGCCGAAGCCGCTGTCGGCCTCGTCCTTGCCGATGCTGACCTCGGCGGTCACCGAGACGTCCGCGATGTCGATCTTCTCCTGACGGGCGATCACGCCCATGGCGCTCGCGAAGCAGGCCGCGTAGCCGGCGGCGAAGAGCTGCTCCGGGTTGGTGCCCTGGCCGTTGCCGCCGAGGGCCTGCGGGTGGGCGAGGGGGAGGTCGATGTGGCCGTCGGAGCTGATGGCGCGGCCCTCGCGGCCGTTGGCGGTGGCGACAGCGGTGTAGATCGCGTTCATGAGTCCTCTTCCGTTCGGTGCGGTCTCCAGAGATAGTAGCGCGCAATTCAGTTGTGCACAACTCAATCGCTCGTGAGGGGTGTCCCGTACCCTGGAGCCATGGAGACGCTCGACACGACCCCGGACGAGGACTTCCTCCGGCTCGACCACCAGATCTGCTTCTCGCTGCACGCCGCGACCCGCGCCTTCAACGGCGTCTACCGCGGCGCGCTCAAGGAGCTCGGGCTCACCTATCCCCAGTACCTGGTCCTCCTCGTGCTCTGGGAGCACGGCGAGCTGCCGGTCAAGCGGATCGGCGAGCACCTGCGCCTCGACTCGGGGACCCTCTCCCCGCTGCTCAAGCGGCTGGAGGCGGCCGGCTACGTCGAGCGCCGGCGCAGCGTCGAGGACGAGCGCTCCGTCACCGCGCGGGTCACCGACACCGGCGCCGCGCTGCGGGAGAAGGCCCTCGGCGTGCCGCGGCGGATCGCCTCCGCCACGGGGCTGACGCTGGAGGAGATCCGCGGCCTGCGCGACCAGCTCACCGCGCTGGCCGCCCGGCTCGACCGTGTCGACCCGGACGCCTTCGCCGCCTGCGAGTAGGACACCGGAAGGGGACGCCGGAATCCGTCACCTGTAAGGGCCGGAAACCCCACCCGTCCCTATACTCGCTCCATGCCCGCCGTCACCCTCCGCCGCGCCACCGCCGATGACTCCAGGCGGCTCAGCCACCTCGTCCGTAAATCGGCCGCCTACCGCGGTGACTACGCCGCCATGGTCGACGGCTTCGTCGTCGGAGGGTCCTACATCGAGCACCACCCCGTCTTCGTCGCCGTCGACGAGACGCGGCGGGTACTCGGGTTCTACGCCCTCCTGCTCGACGAGGCCGAGCTCGACCTCGCCTTCGTCGCCGACGAGGCGCAGGGGCTCGGCATCGGCCGGATGCTGATGGAGCACATGACGCGGCAGGCCGGCGCCGCCGGGCTCGACTCCGTGCGGGTCGTCGCCCATCCGCCCGCCGAGGACTTCTACCTCCGCACCGGCGCCCGCCGCACCGGGACCGTCCAGCCCGCCGGGCACGTCCACTGGGCCCGCCCCGAGCTGCGGTACGACGTCGCGTGACCGCCACCCAGGAGGAAGGCCGCCGCCGGCTCCTCGCCGACCTCACCCCGCTGCGGATCTCCCCGCACTACCGCCGTCTGTGGTTCGGCAACACCATCTCCTGGGTCGGCCAGGGCATGACCGCCCTCGCGGTCTCGCTCCAGGTGTACGACATCACCCGCTCGCCGTTCTCCGTCGGCCTCGTGGGCCTCTGCTCCCTCGTCCCGCTCATCGTCTTCGGCCTGTACGGCGGCGCCATCGCCGACACCGTCGACCGCCGCAAGCTCGGCCTGTTCAGCGCCACCGGCTCCGCCGTGCTGTCCGCCGCGCTCGCCGCGTCCGCCTTCGCCGGACTCCACGACGTGCGGTTCCTCTACGCGATCGTGGCCCTCCAGTCCGTCTGCGCCGCCCTGAACTCGCCCGCCCGGACGTCGATGATCCCCCGGCTGCTGCCGCCCGGTCAGCTGCGCGCGGCCAACGCGCTGAACTCCATGACGATGACGTTCGGCACGCTCGTCGGTCCGAGCCTCGGCGGCCTCATCGTCGGCGTCGGCGGCTATCAGACCGCCTACCTCGTCGACGCCGTCGCCTTCTCCGCCGCGCTGTACGCGATGTGGCGCCTGCCCGCCATGCTCCCCGACCGGACCGGCGCAAAGCGGGCCTCCGTCCTCGACGGGCTGCGCTTCCTCGCCACCCGCCCCAACCTGCGGATGACGTTCTTCTCGGACTTCTGCGCGATGATCCTCGCCCATCCGCGCGCGTTGTTCCCCGTCGTCGCCGTGGTCTGGTACGACGGCGACGCGGGCACCACCGGGCTCCTCGCCGCCGCCCCCGCGGCCGGCGCGCTCCTCGGCGGGGTGCTCTCCGGCTGGCAGGGCCGCATCCACCACCACGGCCAGGCCATCCTGCTCGCCGTCGCCTGCTGGGGCACCGCCATCGCCGTCTTCGGGCTCACCCGGAACCTCTGGCTCGGACTTCTGCTCCTCGCCCTCGCCGGCTACTCCGACACCGTCTCCATGATCTTCCGCAACACGATGATGCAGGTCGCCGCCCCCGACGAGATGCGGGGCCGGCTCCAGGGCGTCTTCATCGTCGTCGTGGCGGGCGGTCCGCGGCTCGGCGACTTCCTCGCCGGCTCGGTCGCCGACCTCACCTCACCCGCGGTCGCGATCACCGGCGGGGGTGTCGCCTGCGTTCTCGCCGTTGCCGTGCTTGCCCTGTACGGGCGGGGATTCCGCCGGTATGACGCGCGGAATCCGACGGCCTGACCTGGCGGTTGACCGCCACGGCACATAGTCGCCAGGCCGTTGTGGTCTCAACTACCGCTGTTCCGCCGAGACTCGTCGCGTCACCCGGAACCACCCCTTCCCCCGGGTGTGCGAGGAGTTGCGTCGATGACCGGATCATCCGCCAGAGGGAGAGCGGGGCTGCTCGCCGCCGGCCTCTCCCTCGTGCTGCTCTCGGCCGGGCAGACCGCCGCCGCCGGGAACACCGCCACCCCCGTGCCCGACACCTTCGCCGGAGCCCGGGGCGGCAGCTCCACCGTCACGCTGATCACCGGCGACCGCGTCACCGTCACCGACCTCGGCGGCGGCGAGAAGACGGTCACCGTCGACCGCGCCCGGGGCGCCACCGGAGCCGTCCGCAGCAGGATCACGGACGGCCGGGTCACCGTCGTCCCCGACGAGGCGCGCGCCTACCTCGACTCCGGCGTCCTCGACCGGCGGCTCTTCGACGTCAGCGGCCTCATCGAGCAGGGCATCACCGACGCGCTCCCGCTGATCGTCACGTACGGCAAGGGCGCTCGCGCGGCCGCCCCGCGCGGCGCCGAGACGGTCCGCGCCCTGCCCAGCATCGGCGGCGCGGCCGTGGAGGCGAAGGACCCGGCCGCCTTCTGGCGCGGCTTCACCGGGCCCGCCGCCCGCTCCGCCGGCCTCGCCAAGGTCTGGCTCGACGGGCGGGTCGAGGCCGCCATGGCCGACTCCAACGCCCAGATCGGATCGGCCGAGGCCTGGGAGGCGGGGTACACCGGCAAGGGCGTCAAGGTGGCGGTCCTCGACACCGGCGCCGACCTGACCCACCCCGACCTCGCCGGCCGTGTCGCCGAGTCCAGGAGCTTCATCGAGGGCCAGGAGGTGGCCGACCGCGGCGGTCACGGCACCCACGTCGCCTCGACCGTCGGCGGCAGCGGCGCGGGCTCCGACGGCAGGGAGAAGGGCGTCGCCCCCGGCGCGACCCTCGCCGTCGGCAAGGTCCTCAGCGACGAGGGCTCCGGCACCCAGTCGCAGATCATCGCCGGCATGGAGTGGGCCGCCAAGGACATCGACGCGAAGATCGTGTCGATGAGCCTCGGCTCCTCCGAAGCGAGCGACGGCACCGACCCGATGGCCCAGGCGGTCGACACCCTCTCCGCCGAGACCGGCGCGCTCTTCGTCATCGCCGCCGGCAACTCCGGCGCCCCCGGCTCCATCGGCTCGCCCGGGGCCGCCGACTCCGCCCTGACCATCGGCGCCGTCGACGCGGCCGACACCCCGGCCTACTTCACCAGCCAAGGGCCCCGCCACGGCGACCAGGCGCTCAAGCCCGACCTGTCGGCGCCCGGCGTGGACATCCTCGCCGCCCGCTCGCAGCTCACCGCGGGCAGCGGGCTCTACACGTCCATGAGCGGTACGTCGATGGCCACCCCGCACGTCGCGGGAGTCGCCGCGCTGCTCGCGGAGCAGCACCCCGACTGGACCGGCGCCCAGCTCAAGGACGCCCTGATGTCCTCGTCGAAGACGCTCGCCGACTCCCCGTACGCGCTCGGCGCGGGCCGGGTCGACGTGGGCGCCGCCGTCGCCGCGCGGGTGACCGCGACCGGCTCCGCCGACCTCGGCTTCGTCTCCTGGCCGTACGAGGAGAGCAAGCCGGGCACCCGGACCGTCACCTACACCAACTCCTCCGACGAGCCCGTCGCGTTGGACCTCGCCGTCGAGGGCGTCCCGGCCGGAGTCGCCACCCTCGCCGACTCCGCCCTCACCGTGCCCGCGCACGGCACCGCCCGGACCACCGTCACCGGCGACGGCACCAAGGCGCCCGTCGGCCAGTCCTTCGGCCGGATCACCGCCTCCGCCGGCGGCGTGCCCGTCGCGCACACCGCGCTCGGCCTGGTCAAGGAGGGGGAGCGCTACACCCTGACCGTCCACGTCAAGGACCGCGACGGCGCCCCCGCCCCCGCCCACCTGGGCGTCCAGCGCCTCGCCGAGGGCCACGACCCGTTCCCGGAGACGGTCGGCGAGTCCGGCACCCTGCGCCTGCGCCTGCAGCCCGGTACGTACACCGTCGACACCTTCCTCGACGTCCGCGGCGCCAAGGGCGAGGACTCGCTCGGGCTCGGCTTCCTCACCGAGCCGGAGATCGTCCTCGACCGGGACCGTGAGATCACCCTCGACGGACGGCGGCTGCGCGAGATACGCGCCGAGGTCGAGAAGCGGACCGAGACCCGCCAGCTCCTCATGGAGTTCGACCGGGACGCGAACGGCGCCTCCTACGGCGGAGCCGTCCAGGTCCCGCCGGTGTACGACTCGGTCTTCGCGGCCCCCACCCGCAAGCCCGCCACCGGCACCTTCGAGTACCGGACCGTGTGGCGGCTGGGCAAGCCGCTCCTGGAGGCGAGCGCCGGCGGGCAGCGGCTCTCCGACGCCACTCCGCAGGCCGGCACCGCGCTGCTCGAAGGCGGGCACCGCCTCGGGGTCGTCGACGCGGGCACCGGCACGGCCGCCGAGTACGCCGGGAAGAACGTCCGGGGCAAGGCCGTCCTCGTCCGCGCGGTGCCCGGCGCCGACACGGCGCAGATCGCCCAGAACGCGCAGGACGCGGGCGCCGAGGCCCTGTTCGTCACCGACGACGCGCCCGGACGGCTGATGTCCTGGTTCGGCACGGCCGACTACCAGGACCGTCCGCTGGCGGTCGCCACCGTCGGTTCCGCCGACGCGGCCCGGATCCGCGCCGCCGCGGCGCGCGGCGGCCGGCTCGACCTGACCGGCACCCCCTTCACCCCGTACACCTACGACCTCTCCGAGGGACACCCGGGCGCGATCGGCACGGACCTCGTCTTCCGCCCCGGCACGCACGAACTGGCCACCGTGCGCTCGGCGTTCCACATGCCCACGGGCCGGAAGGAAGCCGGTGGCGAGTTCCGCTACTCGATCACCGACACCTTCCCGATCGGCTTCGGCTTCAAGGAGCGGATCGCGTTCCCGACGGAGCGCACCGAGTACGTCTCCACCGGCAGCGGGCAGGGCTGGCACGAGTCGGTCGACCTCGGGGACTCGCTGGAGCAGCGCGGCGGCGTCAACTCCTACCGGGGCGGCGGCCACCACGCGCTCGACTGGTTCGAACCGGTCTGGCACGCGTGGCTCGGCACCGGTCTCGGCTGGGGCCAGGAGCGCCGCGGCAACTCCCTGAGCTTCAACACCCCCGGCTGGGGCGACTCCGGGCCCGACCACACCGGCTTCGGCAACGTGTGGGGCGACGACTCGATGACCCAGTTCACCGAGGTGTACGTGAACGGCGTCCGCGTCGACCGCAGGACGAGCTCCGCCGCGTACGCCTGGGACGCCCCGGCCGAGGAGGCGGAGTACAGGGTCGTCACCGACACCACCCTCGACCCGGCGCGCTGGCGGCTCGCCACCCGCGGCCACGCCGAGTGGACCTTCCGGTCGGCCGAGACCCCGGCCGACCGCACCACCCACCTGCCGCTGATCAACCTCGGCTTCGACGTCGACACGGACCTCCGCGGCGACGTCCGCGGCGGGCAGCGGCTGCCGGTGCGGATCTTCGCCGAGTACGTCGAGGACGCGTCGGGCACGGGCCGGATCGGCGGCGGAACGCTGGAGGTCTCCTACGACGAGGGCACGACCTGGACGAAGGTCGCGCTGAAGCCCTCGGCGCGGGGCGGCTGGGCCGGTGACGTGCGGGTGCCGCACGGGGCGTCGTCCGTGTCGCTGCGCGCCGGCGCGAGCGACGACCGCGGCGGCGCGGTGAAGCAGGAGATCATCAGGGCGGTGGGGGTGCGGTAACCCCGTCGGCCGGGCCGGATGCGTGCCCGGCGGGGCACGACCCAGGGCTCGGAACGGCCGCGGCCGTTCCGAGCCCTTCGTGTGCGCGGTGCGTCATCCGCCGTGCGGCGTCATCCGTCCTGCGGGGTGACGATCCCGCGCACCACGCCGAGGGCGACCAGGTCCTGGGGACGCAGGCGCAGTTGGTCGGCGGTGGCCGGAATCCGGTCGGGCGGCCGCTTGAGGATCGCCGCGGCGAGTTCGGGCGCGATGACGGAGAAGTAGCCGTCGGGGGTGGTCCAGGTGTTCCCGGCGGCGGCCAGGGCGAGCGCGCCGCCGGAGCCGCCCTCGCCGATCAGGAGCGAGGTCACCGGGACACCGGCCGCCGCGATCGCGGCGAACGCCTCCGCGATGGCCGGGCCCGCTCCCGCCCGTTCGGCCGCGGCGTCGTTGGCGGCGCCGGGCGTGTCGATCAGGGTCAGGACGGGGATTCCGAGCCGGTCGGCGAGGCGGACGAGCCGGGCCGCCGTCCGGAATCCCGCGGGCCGGGTCGCGGAGCCGTCCTGCGCCGCGTACGCGACGACCCGGCCGGCGTGGATCCCGAACCCGCACTCCACCCCGGGGTCGACCCCACCGGCCCGGTCGCCGCGCACGGCCGCCCGTTCCTCGAAGTACGCGTCCAGATAGGCCCCGGCGCGCGCCCGGCGCGGGTCGCGCGCCCTGCTGACGGCGGCCCACCCCGTCCCGGGCGGCCCGGCGGCGGCAAGGGCACGCGGTACGGGGGCGGGCCCCTGCTCCGGCCCCGGCGTGCCGCTCAGCAGCCGCACCCAGCGCGAGAGGGCGTCGCGCAGCTCCTCCGGCGGGACGATCGCGTCGACGTGGCCGTGCTCCCACTGGTCCTCGGCGGTGTAGGCCGCCGGATCGGCCTCCGGCGGGCGGACCCGGGAGCCGGCGAAGGCCACCTGGGCGGCGGGCAGGGCGAGGACGACGTCCGCCCCGGCGCCGACCGTGGCCCAGCCGCCGCCCGTGGACGGGTCGCGGAGCACCGCCACATGGGGGACGCCGGCCGCCCGCAGGCGCACCGTCGCGGCCGCCACGCGCTGGAGCTGGGTGAGGGCGACCATGCCCTCCTGCATCCGGCTGCCGCCGGTCGCGACCAGCGTCACCAGCGGTATCCGCCGTTCCCGGGCCGTGTCGTACGCGGCGACGAGCCGGTCACCGGCCGCCCGCCCGAGCGAGCCCCCCAGAAATCCGAACTCGAACGCCACGAGGACGACCGGGCGCCCGCCGACCGTCGCCACGCCGTACAGCACGGACTCGTCCTCACCGGTCCGCTCGGCGGCCCGGGCGCGCGAGGCGTCGTAACCCGCCCAGCCGAGCGGCCCGTCGGACCCGGGCCTGCCGGCGACGCGCCCGTCCGGAGCTCGCCCGTCCAGGGCGGGGGAGCCCGGAGCGGGGCCGTCGGAAGCCCGTGCGTCCGGGGCGGGGGCGCCTGGGGCGTCCGCCGCTCGCCCGTCCGCCGCTCGCCCGTCCGGGCCGGGGCCGCCCGGGGCTTGTGCGACCGGGGCCGGGACGGCCGCATCGGCCGGGGGTCGTCCTTCAGGGCCGATGGCCCCCGGCGCCGGAGCGGCCGCCGGAGTGAAGTCGTCCGCCACCAGCGCGATCACCTCGCGCGCCGTGAGTCGCTCAGTCATCGAGCGCCGCCGCCCCCGGCAGCGCCTTCTTGAGGATCTTGCCCATGTCGTTGCGCGGCAGGGCAGCCAGGAAGCGCACCGTCCGGGGGCGCTTGTGCGGAGCGAGGAGGGCCGCCACATGGGCGGACAGTGCTTCGGCGGCCGGGGGACGCTCCGGGTCCGCCGGGACGATCCACGCCACGATCCGCTCGCCGAGGTCCGGGTCGGGTTCGCCGGTGACCGCGGCCTCGCGGACGTCCGGGTGGTCGAGGAGCGCGTTCTCTATCTCGCCCGCCCCGATCTTGTAGCCGCCGCTCTTGATCAGATCCGTCGCCTTGCGGCCCACGATCCGCACGGCCCCGTCGGGGTCCCGGACCGCCATGTCCCCCGTGCGGAACCAGTCCCCGTCGAAGGCGGCCGCCGTGGCGTCCGGCCGGTTCAGGTACGCGCTGAAGAGGTTCGGGCCCCGGACCTGGATCTCGCCGACGCTCTCCCCGTCCAGGGCCTCGATCTCCGTCCCGTCCTCCTCCACCAGCCGCAGCTCCACGCCGCGCAGCGGCAGTCCCACCGAGCCGGGGCGCGGGTCGGAGCCCACCCGCACGCTCGTCAGCATGAGCGTCTCGGTCATCCCGTACCGCTCCACGACCTGGCGGCCCGTGGCCGCCCCGAGGCGCGCGTGGTCGTGCAGCGGGAGCGCCGCCGAGCCCGAGACCAGCAGCCGCGCCCCGGCCAGCGCCCGGACCAGGGCCGGGTCGGAGGCCACCGCGTCGGCCAGCCGGTGGTACATCGTCGGCACCCCGAACAGCATCGTGCCGCCCTCGCCGAGCGCCCCGGCCACGCCCTCCACCGAGAACGTGCCCAGATGCCGTACGGAACCGCCGCGCCGCAGCGGGCCGAGGATTCCCAGGATCAGCCCGTGGACGTGGAACAGCGGCAGCGCGTGGACGAGGACGTCGTCCGCCGTCCACGCCCACGCCTCCTCCAGGGCGTCCAGGGAGGCGGCGACCGCGCGCCGGGAGAGCACCACGCCCTTGGGGGGCCCGGTGGTGCCGGAGGTGTAGACGATCAGGGCGGGCGACTCGGCGGCGTCGGGTTCCGCCACCACCGGGCCCCGTGCCCGTACGTCCACGTCGACCCGCTCCAGCGACGCCAGACCCGCCGGGAGGTCGTCCGCCGCGCCAGCCAGGACCAGGCCGGGCACGCTGTCGCCGAGGATGTGGGCCAGTTCCCGCTCGCCGGTCCGCGGATTGAGCGGGACGGCCGGCACTCCGGCGAGCAGCGCCGCCACCACGGCGACCGCGGTGCCGGCCGTGGGCGTGGCCCAGAGCGCCACCCGGCCCGCGTCCTTCAGCCGGGGGGCCAGCGCGCCCGCCGCGGCGGCCAGTTCGCCGTACGTCAGGGTGTCGGCGCCGAAGCGCAGGGCGGGCCGGTCACCACCGGCCGGGCCGGCCGCAAGGGCCGGGAAGAGCGCGCTCATCGGTCGTTCTCCTCGCGTCGCGGGATGCCGAGAGGCATTCTGCCCGCGCGTCAGGGGCGGGGCGCTGCGACCTTGCTCACCTCGGGCGGCTGGTCCTCGACCCCGTCCCGCGTCGGCCGGATGGTCCGCATCCGCCCGTACGCGTACACGCAGCCCGCCAGCGCCAGGTCGGACAGGAGCATGAAGCCGATGGAGTACGAGTCCTTGGCGCTGTAGATCGCGCCCATGACCAGGGGCGGGACGAAGCCGCCGAGGCCGCCCATCGCGCCGACGATGCCGGTCACGCTGCCGACCTGTGGCTGCGGGGTGACCTGGGAGACCAGCGCGAAGACGGATCCACTGGCGGTGCCGAGCCCGGCGGCCATGCAGAGCAGCGCGATCGTGCCGCCCGGGTTCAGGGGCGGGTCGAACGCCTGGACGATCGCGAGGAGCGCGACGAAGCCGAGGGCGCCCGAGGTGACGAGGGCCGGGTGGACCCGGTCGGAGAGCCAGCCCCCCAGCGGCCGGAAGACGACCGTCACCAGCGCGAATCCGGCCGCCTTGGTGCCGGCATCGGTGGGGTCGAGCGCGTACCAGGTCTTCAGGTACGTGGGCAGGTACACGCCGAAGGCGACGATGCCGCCGAAGCCGATCGCGTACAGCGCCGACAGCTCCCATGTCACCCGCAGCCGCCCCGCCCGGCCGAGCCGGGTGGCGAGGGAGGCGGTGGGGACGGGCCGGTCGGGGCGGTCGGTGACGAGGAGGAACGCCAGGACGGCGTAGCCGGCGAGGGCCACCGCGACGACGAGGAACGGCAGGTCCTCGCCGTGCTCGGCGATGCGCGGGGTGAAGTAGCCGGACAGCGCGACCCCGCCCATGCCCATGCCGAAGACACCGAGGGCCAGCCCTCGCTTGGCGGGCGGGAACCAGGAGTTGACCAGGGGGATGCCGATGGCGAACGTCGTGCCGCCCAGCCCCAGGAGGAAGCCGACGGCGAGCATCGCGCCGTACGAGTTCTTCGCCGGGATCAGCAGCAGGACGGGCACGATCGTGAACGCCGAGACGAGCGGGAACATCAGCTTCGCGCCGTACCTGTCGGTGAGCGCGCCGACCGGGATCCGGCCGATCGATCCGACGAGCACGGGAACGGCCACCAGCAAGGACTGCTGGACGGAGCTGAGGGCGAGCCGGTCGCCGTACCAGCTGCCGAGCGGCGCGATCAGGGCCCACGCCCAGAAGGTGAGCGTGAAGCCGATCGTGGCCAGCACGAGGTTCCGGTAGGCGGCCGGGGAGGGCTTCGCGTCGGTGTCCACCCCACCAGTCAAGGTCGCACCGCTCCGCCGGTCGCGCCGGACTGCGCCGTCCGGGGGGCGGCCGGGGGCGCCCCGGATCAGGGCCAGCGCACCGTCGTCGGCGGATCCGCGTCGTCGGTGACGGTCAGGCGCGGGCCCTCCGGCGGCGCCGCCACCTCGACCGTGAGCGCCGTGACGCCCGGCCGGCGGTGGGCCGCCGCCAGCGCCCCGCGCAGGGCGGCGAGGAGCCGGTCGCCGTCCGCGCCGTCGACGAGCGTGTCGACGGCGCCGGAGAAGTGGACCGAGGGCTGGAAGCCCAGCAGGGCCGCCGCGCCGCCCGTCTCCCGCAGCACCCGCCCGCGGAAGGAGGTCGGGGCGTCCGCCGGGGGCTGCTGGAGGGCGAAGATCGTCGTCCGCACCTCCTGGATCGTGGAGTCCAGCTCGTCCACGGCCCGCCCCAGCAGCGTGTTCTCGTCGGAGGACTCCGCCGCCCGCCGCCGGGTCGACTCCAGCATCATCTCCGTCGCGAAGAGCCGCTGGACCACGAGGTCGTGCAGGTCACGCGCGATCCGGTCCCGGTCCTCGTACACGGCGAGCCGTTCGCGGTTGTGCCGCGCGTCGGCGAGGACCAGGGCGAGCGCCGCCTGGGAGGCGAACTGCGAGGCCAGCAGCCGCTCCACCGCCGTGTACGGAGGTCCCCCGCGCCGCCGGGGCAGGGCGAGGGTGCCGATGAGCCTCCCGCCGCTCTGCAGCGGCAGCATCATCGAGGGCCCGAAGCGCGACCGTACGTGCGTGGTCATCCGGGGATCGGTCGCGGAGTCCTCCACGAACACCGCCTCACCGCCGAGCAGCTGGGTGAGGACGCCGGAACCGGGGGCGATCGTGGTGCCCACCAGGTCCCCGGGATCGCCGTCCGTCGAGGCCGCCACGATCTCCATGCCACCTTCCTCGGTGGGCTGCAGGACGACCCCGGCGGAGGCTCCCGCGAGCAGCCGGGCCTGCTCGGCGACGGTCGTCAGCGCGCCCTCGGCCGGCTCCCCGGTGAGCAGGGCCGTCGTCACCGCCGCCGCGCCCTCGATCCAGCGCTCGCGCTGCCGGGCGGTCTCGTACAGCCGGGCGTTGCCGATGGCGATCCCGGCCTGGGAGGCGAGGACCCGCAGCAGCGCCAGGTCCTCGTCCGTGAACGGGCCGCCCCGCTTCTCGGTCAGGTAGAGGTTGCCGAACACCTCGGTGTGCACCCGGATCGGGACGCCGAGGAAGGAGCGCATCGCGGGGTGCCCCTCGGGGACCCCGCCGGAGCGCGGATGGGCCGTCAGATCCTCGAGCCGCAGCGGGCGGGGATCCTGGAGCAGCAGGCCGATGACACCGGCGTCTTTGTCGGGCAGAGGCCCGATCCGCTGCCGCTCGGCCTCCGTAAGACCGGCCGTGAACAGGTCGGTGAGCCGCCGGCGCTCGGGATCGACCACCCCGAGCGCACCGTAGCGCGCCCCGGTCAGCTCGGCCGCGGAGTCCACGATGTGCTGGAGCGTGGCCCGCAGTTCGAGGTCGGTGCCGACGCTGAGGACCGCTTCGAGCAGCGCCGGCAGGCGGGGGGCCGGTTCGTCCGCGTCCATGATCGACATGGGCTCATTGTCGTACAAGCGGAAGAAAACGGAATGTCGGGCCGGTCATTCCACCTCGGCCAGCGGGTCCGCCCGGTCCAGGACCATCGGCTGGATCTTGCCCTCCAGCATCGCGCCGAGTCCGAGGATCGCGCAGACGTCGGGCCGTTCGGCGATGTGCACCGGCATGCCGGTCGCCTCGCGCAGCATCTCGTCGAGACCGGGGAGCAGCGCGCTGCCGCCGACCATCATGATCCCGCGCTCGGCGAGGTCGGCCACCAGGTCGGGCGGGCACTCGCGCAGGATCTTGCCGATGCCGTCCAGGACGGCGGTCAGCGGGGTGTGGATGGCGTCCCGCACGGCGGCGGTGTCGACCGTCACCGAGCGGGCCAGGCCGGTCGCCACGTCCCGGCCGTGGATCTCCGTGGAGGTCGGCCCCTGGAGGGTCAGGCCGTTGCCCCGGAGCGCGAGCTGCAGCGGGCGCACGGACTGGCTGGGCAGCATCAGCTCGTGCTGGTGGCGCAGGTGCTGGATGACGGCGTGGTCGATCGCGTCGCCGCCGACGGGGATGCGCTGGGCCGTGACGATCGAGCCCAGCGAGAGCACCGCGACCTGGGTGGTCGCCGCCCCGCACACCATGATCATGGTGGCGGTGGGCTGCTCGACGGGGAGTCCGCAGCCCACGGCCGCCGCGATCAGCGTGTCGACCAGCTCCACCCGCCGCGCCCCGAGGCCGACCAGGGTCTCGACCGCGGCGCGCTGGGCGAGCGGGTCGCTGTCGTGCGGGGTGCAGGCGGCGGCCCGCAGCCGGGGCTTGCGGCGCAGCTGGCGGCGGAGCTTCTCGCCGAGGAGGTGGCGCAGCATCCGCTGGGCCATCTCGATGTCGACGACGGTGCCGCCCGAGACGGGCCGGACGACCCGGATGTAGTCCGGCGTGCGACCGGTCATCTTCTCGGCCAGCGCGCCGACGGCGATCAGCGCGCCGGTACGGGTGTTCACGGCGGCGACGCTGGGCTCGTCGACGACGAGGCCGGCGCCCTTGACGAAGACCCGGGTGCGGGCCGCCCCCAGGTCGACGGCGACATGGCAACGGCGCAGCTGGTCAAGGCTGACGGTCACGGCAGATCCTCCGGAGTGCGGTGCTGGCACGGAGCGAGGTGTACGCGGTGGTGCTTCGGCGTCCTGTTCGCATCGTGCGTTTCCGCCGGGCGGGGCGCGCGCTGGGCTGAGCCGCCCGGGGGGCCGCCTTCCGCCGACGGAAGGTCAGAGGAGGCGTTGCAGCAGGCCCCAGGTGAACTCGGCGGCCCGCGCGGTCCCGTCGGGGAGGGTGAAGTCGAGGCGCAGCCGCGTGGGTGCGCTGCCGTCGCGCACCCGGGCCGGCGGGAAGGCGTTCCCGACCTCGCTCAGCGTGCAGCCCCACGGCCGCAGGTCGGCCTCCGTGCGCAGCTCGGGGGAGGGCGCGCCCGGCGCCCTGACCAGGCCCCGGCCCCACACGTCCGGGGCGGCGCGACGGCCGAGCGGGCCGACCATGACCTCCCAGCGCAGCTCCGGCCAGAGCGGCAGGGGCCACCGCAGGATCTCGGAGGAGTACTCCTCGACGACCCGGCGGGTCTCGGGCTCGCCGAGAGCCGAGCGGTAGCGGTGGAGTTCGCCCGGTCCGCGCCGGGCGTGGGCCCACGCCTGCCATCGCCGGTTCGCCTCGCGCATCTCGGTCCGGCTCGCGCCGAGCGCGCGCATGGCGTCCTCGGCCAGCTCCGGCTGGTGGTCGGCCATCCGGCGCAGCAGGACCAGCTGGAACTCCCGCGGCCCGAAGGCCCCGACCGGCGCTGACGGCTTCATGTGCCCATCCTGCCCGAAGCGGGAGATTGGTGACGGCACGCCGTGGACCTGGGGTTTCCTCACAGGATCCTCACGTTCATGGGTACCTGTGCGGTGCGGGGGGCACATAGCCTGCGGGCTCCATGGACTACTGCCACCGGTGCCGAAGGCATCTCAACGGCGCCCTCGCCTGTGCCGGGTGCGGGACCCCCGTCGAGGAGCTGAGGTACGACACCCCCCGCGCCGCCGACGACGCGCCCGCGGCCGAGCACGTCTACGAACTGGACGTGGTCGAGCCGCCGCGCCCCGACCCGGGGGGCCGCCGAGCCGCGCGCCGGGGTGCCGGAGCGGCCGGCTCGTCCGGGCGGGCGTCCTCGCGCAAGGGGCGGCGGGCGCGCAGCCGCCGGGGCCGCAACGTCCTGGTGGGCACGCTCGGGATCGTCCTGGCGGCAGGAACGCTGAGCCTGGCCAAGCTGGCCCTGGAGCCGCCCGGCGACGACGGCGCGGCCGTCGCCGTCGAGGAGGAGATCGTCGAGACGTCGCTGCCTCCGGTGCCCTCGCACAGCACGGGCCCCTCGGAGGGGCCGAGCTCGGTCGACGTGCCGGCCTCGGTGTCCGCGACGGCCTCGCGGGTGTCGGCGGCGGGCGGTTCGTCCGGCGGTTCCTCGGACGGCGGGTCGGGGGGTACGGGGGAGGGGACCGGGGACACGGGCGGCTCCCAGGGCTCCGGCGGGGGCCCGACGGGCCCGCCCGGCGACGCCACGCCCTCCGGTTCGCCGTCCTCGTCCGCCCCGGCCGACGAGCCGTCCCCAGGGGAGAGCTCGCCGACCCCGGGCACCACGCCCACCGGATCCGCCGACCCCGGCGCGCCGACGACCGCGCCGCCCCCGCCGCCCCCGGCGCCCACCAAGTCGACCTGCGTCCTCTTCTGGTGCTGGTAGCGGCGGGCCCGGGGCGGGGAACGCCCGCCGCCGTGCCGGGAGCGCCCGGCTGCAGCTGTCGGTGGCGGCCGGCCCGGTGTCCTCCGCGGGCGGCGCGCGTTCCTTACTCCGCGTCCTGGCCCAGCATCCTCTTCAGCAGGTCCCTCAGCAGGGCGCGCTCGACCTCGGTGAGCTGCCCGAGCGGCTCGCGGGCGAAGTCCAGGGACTCCCGGAGCCTGCCCGCCGTCTCGACCCCCGCCGGGGTGGGCGCGGCCAGCTTGACCCTGCGGTCCGCCGGGTCGGGGCGCCGCTCCACCAGGCCGCGCGACTCCAGCCGGTCGACGATCCCCGTGACGTTCGACGGCTCGCACCTGAGCTTCTGCGCGATCCTGCGCATCGGGACGGGCTCCAGCGAGAGCAGCCCGAGGACCCGGGCCTGCGCCCCGGTGAGGGAGTGCTGCGCGGCCGCCTGCTCGTACTCCGCGTAGTACCGCGAGACGACGGCGCCGATCAGTTCGACGACTTCGCGGGTAACGGGATCTGTGGGTGAGGCCATGAGGGTCATCGTACCCAGATACTTGACAACATGAAATATCCAGGAGCATGGTTGTTTGAGGTTGTGAAGTATCAGCAGCCTGAAGTTTTCTCGATGTGAAGCTTTTCCAGGAGGCCGTGCAGATGTCCGTACTTCCCGCGTCCAGCCGTGAGTGGCACCTCGTCGCCCGCCCGCACGGCTGGCCCACCCCCGCCGACTTCGCCCTCCGCGAGGTCCCCGTCGGCGAACCCGGTGAAGGCCGCGTGCTCGTGCGCAACGTGCACTTCTCCGTCGACCCGTACATGCGCGGCCGGATGAACGACGTGAAGTCGTACGTCCCCCCGTTCAAGCTCGACCACCCCATGGACGGCGGCGCGGTCGGCGAGGTCATCGCCTCGAACGCCGAGGGCTTCGCCGTCGGCGACCACGTCCTGCACGGCCTCGGCTGGCGCGAGTACGCCGAGGTCCCGGTCCGGCACGCCACCAAGGTCGACCCCGACCTGGCCCCGCTCTCCGCCTACCTCGGCGTGCTCGGCATGACCGGCCTGACGGCCTACGCCGGCCTCTTCGAGGTCGCCTCCTTCAAGGAGGGCGACGCGGTCTTCGTCTCCGGCGCGGCCGGCGCCGTCGGCAGCCAGGTCGGCCAGATGGCGAAGCTCAAGGGCGCCTCCCGGGTCATCGGCTCCGCCGGCTCGGACGAGAAGGTCAAGCTCCTCGTCGAGGAGTACGGCTTCGACGCCGCCTTCAACTACAAGAACGGCCCGGTCAGGGACCAGCTCCGCGAGGCCGCCCCCGACGGCATCGACGTCTACTTCGACAACGTCGGCGGGGACCACCTCGAAGCCGCGATCTCCTCGCTCAACGTGCACGGCCGCGCCACCATCTGCGGCATGATCGCGCAGTACAACGACACCGAGCCGGTGCCCGGGCCGCGCAACATGGCCATGATCATCGGCAAGCGGCTGCGCCTCCAGGGCGTCCTCGTCGGCGACCACTACGACCTCCAGGAGCAGTTTGTCCAGGAGGTGGGCGGATGGCTGCGCTCCGGCGAGCTGAAGTACCGCGAGACCTTCGTCGAGGGCATCGAGAACGGCACGGAGGCCTTCCTCGGCCTGCTCCGCGGCGACAACACCGGGAAGATGATCGTTTCGGTGACCGGCTAGTCTCTCCTCAGCCGTCGCGATCGTGGGCGCGAGTCGCGGCGAATCGTCAGAAGGAAGAGACAGATGTCCATCCAGCAGTCCGAGGTCCTGTACACCGCTGTCGCCACCGCCGAGAACGGGCGCGACGGCCGTGTCGTCACCGACGACGGCCAGCTCGACGTCGTCGTCAACCCGCCCAAGGCCATGGGCGGCTCCGGTGCCGGCACCAACCCCGAGCAGCTCTTCGCCGCCGGGTACAGCGCCTGCTTCCAGGGTGCTCTGGGTGTCGTGGCCCGCAACGAGAAGGCCGACATATCCGGCTCGACGGTCACCGCCGAGGTCGGCATCGGCAAGAACGACGACGGTTTCGGCATCATCGTCAAGATCTCGGCGACCATCCCGAACGTGGACGTCGAGACCGCGAAGAGCCTGCTCGAGAAGGCCCACCAGGTGTGCCCGTACTCCAAGGCCACCCGCGGCAACATCACGGTCGAACTGACCGTCTGAGTTGCGCGTAAGCTGGTGAGAGGCCGCACCCCGACCGACCGGGGTGCGGCCTCTTCGCTGTCCGTCCCGCCGAAGCCGGGCCCGCCGTGCCCGCGCCGCGGCCGGCTCGCCGCCTAGCGGCTCAGCAGCGCCCGCCCCACCTGGGCGAACACGCCCTTCGGGTGGTCGCGGAAGAGCGGCTCCGTGCCGAACAGCACCACCGGCGCGCCGTGCGCCGCCGTGCCGCCGACCACCGACGCCCGGCCCGCCGCGTCGGTCGGCCCGCCCCGGCCGTCCGTCTCCGCGCCGCGCCAGTGGCCCGAGACGAGCGGAGCGGCCGTGCCGTACAGCTGCTCGGCCCGCACCCCCGCGCCCAGCTCCGTGAACCACACCGGCGAGTAGACGAAGCTGTACGCCGGCGCCCCGCCGGTGATCGCCCCGCCCGCGTTGCGGACCCGCACCACACCGTTGGCGTCCCCGTTGCCCTCCACGGCCGTGACCTCCAGGAAGCCCGCCGCCGCGTTGAACGCCGCGCCCTCCGGGCCGACCGCCACCACGCCCGCGCCGCCCGCCCGCAGCGCCTCCCGGGCCGCCGGGGTCAGCTCCCCGTACTCCAGGCCCCGCGACACGAAGAGGACGTCGGCCGTCGACCAGTCGAAGCCCTCGTTCAGCGTCCGTGTGGAGACGGGCACCACCTCGAAGCCCATTCCCCGCAGCGCGGTCAGCTCACCGGCCGTCGCCGAGGCCGCGACCCGGGTCCGCTCCAGCGGCGCCCCGCCCCGTTCCCCCGTGGCACGGAAGACCACCCCGAACCGGTCCGCCAGCTCCCGTGCCACCCGCCGGGCCGACGCGGGCACGAGCGCCGAGCCGTCCGCCGTCCGCCGCACCGTCACCCCCCGCGCCAGCAGCGCGTTGACCGCGGCCAGCTCCCCGGGGTCGTCGAGCCGCAGCAGCAGGTCCCCGAACGGCGCGACCGACCCGGTGGGGGCCGCGGCGCGCACCGTGTGCACGACGAGGGGCAGCGGGCCGTCGGTGACCTTCCGCACCGTCGCCCCCCACAGCAGCCCCAGGCTCCACCCCGAGATGTCGTACATCGCCGACACGTCCGCGCTGATGTCCCGGCCCTCGGCCAGGATCACGTTCGCCATGCCGCGCTTCGGCTGGCGCATGTCCACCACGTACGAGCCGTCGACGGCCCGCCCGACCCGCACGTCGTTGGCGATCAGATGGTCGACCAGCCGCGCGGCCGCCACCGAGGAGCGCTGAGAGCGGCCCGCCGGGATCACGTACCCGCGCGGGAACGCGGTCGTGTACACATCCTCCGGTCCGATCCCCGGCACGCCCGGCACCGTCTCCGGCGACACCGGCCGCTGCGCCTCGCCCGCCGCGCCCCGACGGAACGTCTCGATCTGGTCGGCGATCACCGAGGACCGGTTCCGGTACGTGTAGTCGAGCGTGGCCCGCATCGCCGCACCCGCGATGTCGACGTTGACGGCCGCCCTGCGGCGCAGTTCGGCCACCGGCAGCGACTCGTAGGCCGCGTTGTTCACCGTCAGGGGGAACTCGACGGTGTGCGAGGCGACGGTCCCCTGGAACGGCATGTACTGCGGGGTGAAGATCGGCGGCCAGTCGTCCCAGCCCTCCGGCCAGTCCCGGAAGGGGATGACCGCCGGCTCGACGCCGTCCTTCGCCGCCGTGTAGCCGAGCCCGTTCACGGCCTTCTCCATGCCGAGCGCGTTGGCGTAGGCGTTCTTCAGGAAGAGGTCGTACTCGTAGTTCTCGCCGTGCGGCGGAGTCGTCGGTTCGATCAGCGTGCCGTTGACGTACCCGTGCAGATCGAGCATCACGGCCGGCTGCCGTTCGATGGCGATCCGCCGCATCGCACGCGTCTCGGGCTGCGAGGCGGTGACGAAGTCCCGGTTCAGGTCGAAGCCGTTGCCGTTGGCACGGGTGCCGGCGATCCGGCCGTCCGGGTTGGCGGTCACGTTCACATGGACGCGGGTCGTCGCCAGCAGACCGGCGGTCTTGCGGTCGGTTGCGCGGGCCAGCTCCTCGATCAGCTTCAGGGCCGCGTCCGTGCCCTCCCACTCGTTGCCGTGGATGTTGTTGTTGATGAAGACCGGGGTCTTGTACGCGGCCTTGATCCGCGGGTCCTTCGCGGCCGCGGCGGGGGCGTTCTCGATCCGTTCGCGCATCCGCTCCTGCTCGCGCGCCTGCCCGGCGGACTCGGGGGCGGTGACGGTGACCAGATACAGCTCGTGGCCGCGGGCCGAGCGTCCGGCGACCTCCACGCTCACCCGGTCGCCGAGCCGCTGCAGCGCGTCGAGCCGCGGCGCGAGCGCGTGGTACGGAGCCAGACCCAGCTTGATCGACGCGTCGGCCGGGTCGACGGGCGGGGCGGTCAGGACGGTACGGCGCGGGTACCCGCCCTCCCGCCGCGGGGAGGCCCCCGGATCCGCGGCGAGCTCGCCGGCCGGCGCCCAGGCGCCCAGGCGCGCGGCCGACGGGTCGGAGGGCACGGGCGCGGCCTGCTCCCGGCCCGCCCCCTCGCGCACCGGGCGGGGATCATGAGGCCCGGGCGGTGCGGCGCTCGCGGGCAACGAGCCGAGGAGAAGCGCGCCCAGGGCGGTGAAGGCGGCGGTGATCAGGACCGGTCCGGGTTTCGCCATACGTACGCAACCTCCGTGGGTGATCAGTACGCAAGGGGTCTATCCTGTCGTGCCCCGGACAACAAGAGGGCCTTTTCCGCCCGCCCGATAGGGTGATCCGCATGCGTGATTTCGGGGCCGGGTTCGGCTATCTGCTGCAGGGTCAGAAGTGGGTCGGCCGGCACGGGCGGTGGCTCGGGTTCGGCCTGCTGCCGGGCCTCGTCACCCTCCTCCTGTACGTGGGCGCGCTGGTCGGCCTCGGGTACGGCGCCGACGACCTGGCGACCTGGGCGACGCCGTTCGCCGCCGACTGGACCTCGCCGTGGCAGGGCCTGGTCCGCGGCTTCCTCACCGCCCTCGTCTTCGTCTTCGGGCTCTTCCTCGCCGTCGTCACCTTCACCGCCGTGACGCTCCTGATCGGCCAGCCGTTCTACGAGTCGCTCTCCGAGCAGGTCGACCGCACCGAGGGCGGGGACGTCCCGGAGTCCGGCCTGCCGCTCTGGCGCGAGCTGTGGATCTCGGCGCGCGACAGCGTGCGGATCCTGCTCCGGGTCGCGCTCTACGGCGTGCTGCTCTTCGCCGCCGGCTTCATCCCCGTGGTGGGGCAGACGGTGGTCCCCGTGCTCGGCTTCTGCGTCTCCGGCTTCTTCCTCGCCCATGAGCTGACGTCGGTCGCCCTGCAGCGCCGGAGCGTCGGGCAGAAGGAGCGGCTGCGGATGCTGCGCGGCCGCCGGATGCTGACCCTCGGCTTCGGCGTCCCCCTGGCCCTCGCCTTCGTCGTCCCCTTCCTCGCGGTGTTCCTGATGCCCGGCGCGGTCGCCGGGGCCACGCTGATGGCCCGCGAGCTGACGGGGGAGTCGGCCGGGGACGACCGGGGCGACGGAAATCCGGCGGGCGGACCGGCCGGCGGCAACCTTTCCTCCTTCGGTGGCGACAAGGAGACGCAGCACCTCCGCCACTGAAGGAAGAGACAGGTATGACTCCACGCACAACGGAACAGCGCGTACGGCACCGTCGACGGGCGGGGCGCCGCCGCGCCCTGATCGGCGGGCTGACCGCGCTCGGCGTCACCGGCGCGGCCCTCGTGACCAACGGCCTGCTCGCCCCGGCGGGCGCGGCGACGGCGTGGCCCCAGGCCAAGGGCACCAGGCCGGTCCCGCGCACCATCGAGGTCTCCGGCCCCTACGACGGGGGCTACCAGCGGTTCTACGGCACCGGTGAGCTGGGCTCGGGCGGCCAGGACGAGGACCAGGGCCCCCTCTTCGTCCTGAAGGACGGCGCCACCCTGAAGAACGTGATCATCGGCTCCCCGGCCGCCGACGGCGTGCACTGCCTGGGCAGCTGCACCCTGCAGAACGTCTGGTGGGAGGACGTCGGCGAGGACGCCGCCACCTTCAAGGGCACGTCGTCATCGGCGGTCTACACGGTGTACGGCGGCGGCGCGCGGAAGGCCTCCGACAAGGTCTTCCAGTTCAACGGCGCCGGCAAGCTGGTCGTCACCAAGTTCCAGGTGTCGGAGTTCGGCAAACTGGTCCGCTCCTGCGGCAACTGCACGAAGCAGTACAAGCGCACGATCATCGTCAACGACGTGGACATCACCGCGCCGGGCACGTCGATCGTCGGTGTCAACGCCAACTACGGCGACACCGCGGCCCTGCGGTCGATCCGCATCCACGGTGACACCAAGAAGAAGATCAAGCCGTGCACGCGGTTCACCGGCAACAACACGGGCAAGGAGCCGACCGAGATCGGCACCGGCCCCGACGGCGTGACCTGCCGCTACACGGCGGCCGATCTCTCCTACGAGTGACGGGGAGCGGGGCCTCGCCGGCGGCGGCCGACGGGGACCCGCCCACACCGCGGGCCTTCAGGTTCCGGGGCGCCGATCGGACGCGGCCCGGCCCCCCGGCCTCCCGGCCAGAGGTGCCGGTCAGACGCCGACCTCGACGAGGGCGTACCCCGGGTCGGCCGTCCCCGCGTCGGCGATCCGCTCGCCGTCCGGACCCCAGGCACCGCTCGCGCCCCCGCACTCGCCCGCCTCGCTTTGGCCCAGGACGTTGGACAGCACGACGTCGAGACCGAAGTCCCGGGCCCGTACGGGATAGACCTTCTCGAAGGAGTCGTTGTCGAGCGTGAGCACCGAGCTCGCCAGATAGACCCGGCAGCCGTCGGCGGCGGCACGCTCGGCCACCTCGGGGAAGCGGTTGTCGTAGCAGGTGGCCAAGGCGAACCGGACCCCGTCCAGGGCGAACCGGCCGTCCCGCTCGCCCGCGGCGAAGACCTCCTGCTCGAAGTCGTACAGCCGCCGCTTGTCGTAGCGGGTGAGCAGGCCGCCGTCGGGGCCGAGGACGAGCGAGGTGATCCCGGGCCGGCCGTCCGCCGTCCGCACCGGCCCGTTGACGACGGCCGCCACCGCGGCGGAGCGGCAGGCCTCCCGCAGCGGCGCGAGGCGCTCGTCGTCCTCGGCGAGGCAGAGCCCCGCGTCGCCGTGGACGAGCGTCGGCTCGTACCCGGTCAGGGCCAGCTCGGGGAAGACGGCGAGCCGCGCGCCGTCGGCGCCGGCCGACCGGATCAGCTCCGCCATGGTGCGGACGTTCGCCTCGATGTCCCCCGCGACCGGGGTGAACTGCGCTGCTGCCACGATCATGCCGCTATCATCCCCGCCGTCACCGCCCCGGGGGAAGCCCTTCAGGACGAGGCCGCGGCCACCCCGATGACCGCCCGCACCTGCGCGACGATGGCCGCCCGTTCGCGCTCGAACTCCGGGTCGGTGACCGCGCCCGTCGCCGGGTCCGTGTTGCCCGCGCCGAACCGGAGGACCGGCGTGTGGACATGGCCGCCGGGCAGCTCCGCCAGACCCAGCCGGTCGCGCAGCAGGGTGGCCCGGTAGGCGATCTCGTTGGAGAGGTAGTCCCCGCCTCCGCCGGCGCGGGCGGTGGAGCCCGCCGTCGGGCCGTCGGGGCGGGCCACCGGTCCGGTCGACCCGGCCGGGATCTCGGTCACCGCCGTGTTGTCGTACACCGGGAAGGGCCCGGTCCCCGCCGCCACGATCGCGCGGTACGGAAGGGTCGTCGTCGTCCACTGCGGCTGCGTGGCGGGGTCGGCGACCGGGACCGTCCCCGTACGGGAGAGGTTCTCGTTGTCGGGGAAGCCGCCCCGCCAGGCGCCGTTGTACCGCTCGATGTCGAAGCGGCCCACTCGGCCCTGGCTCACGGTGGTGAACAGGTCCACGCGCGGCAGCGTCTCGCGGAGCGCCCGCTCCACGGTGCCGTCGGCGAAGTCGGCCCAGCGGACCGGGAAGACGGCCGTCTCCACCCGCGCGCGACCGCCGTCCGCGGTGCGGATCCAGGTTCCGTCCAGCGCCAGCGCCGTCGCGCCCGAGGGGTTGCCGATCCGTACGTCCCGGTCCAGCGTGAACGGGTCGAAGCCCGTCAGCAGGACCTTCCTGAAGCCCTTGCCTGCGGGGTGGTGGATCGAGTCCTGGCCGCGCGAGGAGCGTTCGAGCCGGTCGAGGAGCCGGGCCCTGGCGGCGTCCTCGACGGCGAAGTCCGGTTGCCAGGAGCGCAGTTCGCGGATCATGCCGAGCCGCGCCCAGTACAGCGGCCGGTCGTCGTCCCGGGCGAGGTCCCCGATCGCCGGCCCCCGGCCCTGGGCGCGGTCGACCGCGCGCCGCCACAGCCGCGCGCCCTGGCCCACGACGGTCCGCTCGGCCTCCCGGTAGGAGCCCGCGCCCGCCAGCGCGCGGCCGAACTCGGCCGCCACGGTGTCGAATCCGCTGCGCCGCAGGATCTCGCGGGGGACCGCCCGGTCCAGCCGGGCGTCCTCGACCGCGCCGGCCGGGCCGCCGGCACCGCCGCTCGGGCCGGCGTCCGTCGCGGCCGAGGCAGGTGGCGGGACGAGGGCGAGGGCGACGGTGGCGAGGGTGGCGGTGGCGACGGCGAGGCGAGTCCGAACGGGGCGGTACGTATCCGGGGCACGGTCGAGCCTTCCTGCGGGGCCAGTGGCGGGCCCGGGAAGTATCCCGCCCCACCCGCAACTCCCGCTACAGCGCGCCCTCTTGGCCCGACCGCGTCAACGCCGCCCGCCCTCGTCCTCGTCGGGCCCGCCGCCCCGCAGCAGCGCCAGGAAGTCTCGGAAGGCGCCCGGCATGTCCACCGCGGCCGGGTCGAGGAGCCACTGGTACTGCAGACCGTCCATCACCGCCGTGAGCAGGGGGGCGGCCCGCTCCGGGGTCAGGCCGCCGGGCAGTCGCTCGCCGAACTCCATGCGCAGGACCTTGGCCATCTCCCCGCGGACCTGGGCGTACCGCTCGGTGAAGAACTCCCGCGCCGGGTGGCCGTCGGTCACGCTCTCGCCGAGCAGCGCGGAGAAGGTCTGCACGATCCCGGGGCGCATGGCGTTGTACTCCACCAGCGAGTCGAGCAGGTCGATCCGCCAGCCCTCCCGGTCCCGGCCGCCGCTCGTGTCCCACCGGTCGCGCTCCTCCAGGACCGCGACGAGCAGCGCCTCCTTCGTCGGGAAGTAGTGCAGCAGCCCTTGCTGGGTCAGGCCGACGCGCTCGGCGACGGAGCCCAGCGAGGCGCCGCGGTAGCCGCGCTCGGCGATCACCTCGAGGGTCGCGCGCACGATGTCCGCGCGCCGCTCCTCGCTCCTGGCCCGCACCATCGCCCGGCTCCCTTCCCCTCCGCACGAACGTCCCTGTTCGAGAGGACCGTACGGCATCCGGTGATAACGAATATATAACGTAACCTACCGATCTACAGGTAACCGGGCCACCATGGCCGCCACAGCACTTCAACGAGGAGGAACGCCGTGGCAGACATCAGTGCGCGGGCCGGTGGGGACGAGGCCCGCGAGCGAGCCGTCGAGGCGGCGCTCGCCCTGCTCGACCTGGAGACCAAGACCCGGCTGCTCGCCGGACAGGACATGTGGTCGCTCCCGGCCCTGCCCGGGATCGGGCTCGCGTCCCTGGTCATGTCCGACGGCCCGATCGGCGTCCGCGGTGTCCGCTGGACCGCCGACGACCCCTCGGTCGCCCTGCCGTCCCCGACCGCGCTCGCCTCCTCCTGGGACCCCTCCCTCGCCCGCCGCGCCGGTCGCCTCCTCGCCCAGGAAGCCCGCCGCAAGGGCGTCCACGTCGTCCTCGCCCCCACGGTCAACCTGCACCGCTCACCGCTCGGCGGCCGCCACTTCGAGGCGTACAGCGAGGACCCGTACCTCACCGGCGAGATCGGCACCGGCTATGTCCAGGGCGTCCAGGACGGAGGCGTCGGCACCACCGTCAAGCACTTCGTCGCCAACGACGCCGAGACCGACCGCTTCACCGTCGACAACACGATCGCCGCACGCCCCCTGCGCGAGCTCTACCTGGCCCCCTTCGAGGCCATCGTCAAGAACGCCCGCCCCTGGGGCATCATGACCGCGTACAACCAGGTCAACGGCGTCACGATGACCGAGCACCACCACCTCGTGAACGAGGTGCTGCGCGGTGAGTGGGGCTTCGACGGCTGCAACGTCTCCGACTGGATGGCCGCCCGCTCGACCAGGGGCGGCATCGAGGGCGGCCTCGACCTCGCCATGCCCGGCCCGCACACCGTCTACGGCGAGGCGCTCGCCGCCGCCGTCCGAGCCGGCGAGGTCGAGGAGGCGGCCGTCGACCGGGCGGTACGGAACGTCCTGCGGCTCGCCGCCCGCGTCGGCGCCCTCGAAGGCGCCCCGCCGGTCGTCACCCAAGCCCCGGAGGGCGTCGACGGCGACGCGCTCGCCCGCGAGATCGCCCACCGCGGCTTCGTCCTCGTCCGCAACGAGAACGGCGCCCTCCCGCTCGCCGCGGGCCACACGGTCGCCCTCTCCGGCGCCGCCGCCCGCGACGCCCGGATCCTCGGCGGCGGCTCCGCCCAGGTCTTCCCCGACCACATCGTCTCCCCACTCGACGGCCTCACCGCCGCCCTGCCCGAAGGCGCCCTCACCTTCCGCGTCGGCGCCGATCCGAGTGACGAACTGTCCCCCGCCGAACAGGGGTTCACCCTCCGCGCGATCTGCTACGACGCCGAGGGCGCCGTCCTCGGCGAGGGCACCCTGCCCAACGGTCAGGTCCAGTGGATCGGCGACGACCTCCCGGCCGGCGTCACCCACGAGGCCCTCGCCTCCATCGAAATCGTCGGCACGTTCACCCCCCGCGAGAGCGGCGAGCACTCCTTCGGCACGCGCGGCCTCGGCGCCTTCACCCTCACCGTCGCCGGCGAGACCGTCTTCGACGGCGTCCAGGCCATGGGGCCGGAGACCGACCCCTTCGAGGCGCTCTTCGGCGCCCCCGTCGAGCGCGCCAGGGTCGCGCTCACCGCGGGCC
Organism: Streptomyces sp. NPDC036822; assembly: GCF_055609145.1. Classification (NCBI taxonomy): domain Bacteria; kingdom Bacillati; phylum Actinomycetota; class Actinomycetes; order Kitasatosporales; family Streptomycetaceae; genus Streptomyces; species Streptomyces sp. NPDC036822. The sequence goes on along the minus strand of NZ_JBVJPY010000001.1, from coordinate 669,113 downwards.
GGACCGTCGAGGTGTCGCTCCTCCACCCGCTGGACAAGGAGTTCGCCGCCCCCCTGCCGGCCGTGATGTTCTCCTTCGTCCACGTCGGTCCGCGCCGCGACCCCGACGAACTGATCGCCGAAGCCGTCGAGGCCGCCCGTGCCGCCGACACCGCCGTCGTGGTCGTCGCCACCACCGAACGCGTCGAGTCCGAGGGCTTCGACCGCAAGGACCTCGCCCTCCCGGGCCGCCAGGACGACCTCGTACGCGCCGTGGCCGCCGCCAACCCCCGCACGGTCGTCGTCGTCAACGCCGGCTCCCCGGTGGAGATGCCCTGGCGCGAGGAGGTCGCCGCCGTCGTCCTCGGCTGGTTCCCCGGCCAGGAGGGTGGCGCCGCGCTCGCCGACGTCCTGACCGGTGCCGCCGAGCCGGGCGGACGCCTGCCCACCACCTGGCCCGCCGCCCTCGCCGACACCCCGGTCACCACGACCGCGCCGACCGACGGCCGACTCGACTACGAGGAGGGCGTGTTCATCGGCTACCGCGCCTGGGACAAGGCCGGCGCCACCCCCGCGTACCCCTTCGGCCACGGCCTCGGCTACACGACCTGGTCGTACGACTCCCTGGAGGCGACCCCGGCCGGGGCCACCGTCCGGATCACCAACACCGGCACCCGCACCGGCCGCGAGGTCGTCCAGATCTACCTCGCGCCGGCCGCGGACACCGCCGAGCGGCCGACCCGCTGGCTGGCCGGCTTCGCGAGCGTCGAGGCCGCCCCCGGCACGTCCCTCGACGTCGAGATCCCGCTGCCCCGCCGCGCCTTCGAGATCTGGGACGAGGGGAGGCACGCCTGGACGCTCGTCCCCGGCGCCTACGAGGTCAGGGCCGCGCGCTCCCTGACCGACACCCGCCTGACCGTCACGCTGGAGGTCTGACCCCCGTCGGGGGCACGCGACGAGTCCCGGGGCGGAACCTGACAGCCGCCCCGGGGCTTCAGCGCGTCGAGAAGAGGTACCCCGTCTCCGAGGCGTACAGCTCGCCCGGACGCAGCACCGAGGAGGGGAACTCCGGCCGGTTCGGCGAGTCGGGGAACCGCTGCGTCTCCAGCGCGATCCCCGGGTACGTCTCCGACGCGTACACCTGGAGCCCCGGCTCGCTCGTCACCACCGTCACCACCCGCCCGGTCAGGGGCGAGTACAGCTCGCACGCGTCCGAGGCACCCGCGTCGAGCACGAAGTTGTCGTCGATCCCGACCCCGGCCCGCCGCGGCGACCGGAAGTCGAGCCGGGTGCCGCCCACCGGGGCGATCTCCCCGGTCGGCACGCCCGTCCCGTCCAACGGAGTGAAGTGCCCCGCCGAGACCCGCAGTTCCTGCTCGCCGCCCAGCGCCCAGTACGAGTGGTTCGTCAGCGCCACCACCGTCGGGGCGTCCGTCCGCGCCCGGTAGGAGATGCGCAGCCCGCCCTCCTCGTCGAGCGCGTACGTGACCGAGACGTCGAGCCGGCCGGGGAAGCCCTCCTCGCCGTCCGGGCTCACCCGCGACAGCCTGACCCCGTCCTCGACCTCGCGCGCGTCCCACACGTGCTTGTCGAAGCCGCGCTCACCGCCGTGGAGGCTGTTCGGACCGCCGTTGCGGGCCAGCCGGTGCGTGCGGCCGTCCAGGGTGAAGACGCCGCCCGCGATCCGGTTGGCGTAACGCCCCACCAGGGCGCCGAAGTACGGCTCCGGCCGCTTCAGATAGCCCCCCAGGTCCGGGAAACCGAGGACCGTCTCACCCGGCGTGCCGTCCCGGTCGGGCGTCTCGACCGACTGCACGATGCCGCCGTACGTCAGCACCTTCACCCGCACGGCGCCCCGCTCGAGCGTCCAGCGCCGCACGTCCGTACCGTCGACCGAACCGAAGGGCTCACTCGTGATCCTCATGATCCGGAACCCTACGCGGGCGGCTCGGGCGCCGTCACCTGCCGGTGCGCGATCTCCGCGAGCCGCGCCTGGCCGTCCCTGCTCGGATGGAACCAGTCCCAGGGGCTGAGCTGCGCCCCGCCGAAGCGGAAGTCGAAGACCGCCCCGCCGTCGTACCGGCAGCGCGCGTCCTTCGCGCAGACCTCCTTCAGGACCTCGTTGTACGCCACCACCCGGTCCCGCACCAGGGCGCGGCGCCGCTCGGCGGCCGGGCTCGCGTCCAGCGGGTCGGCCAGCATCGAGGCGCAGATCCCCAGCTTCCACACCTCACGGCCCCTGGGGCTGACCCGCCCGGTGGACCACAGCCGCCGCAGGTCCGGCACGCTCGACACGTACACCTGCGCCTTCGGCGCCCCCGCCCGCAGGGTGGCCAGCGCCGACGCGAAGGAGGTCCGGAACTCCTCGACCGGGGTCATCAGTTCCGTACGGTCCCGGCAGGCGTCGTTGGCGCCCATCATGACCGTCACCAGTTCCGGCGCGGAGGCGGCGGCCCGCTCCATCTGCCCCGGCAGCTCCGCCATCCGCGCGCCGGTCCGCGCCAGGTTCCAGCTGTGTCGGGCCGCCCGCTCGGGGCCGAGCAGCCGCAGCGCCAGGCTGTTGACCGCGGTGTCCGTGCCGGTCGCCCAGGAGGCCTCCGGGCAGTCGGCCAGGACCGCACAGGCGTCGAAGGCGCGGGTGATGGAGTCGCCGACGGCCGCCAGGGAGGCGGGGGAGCTGTCCCAGACGACCGCGGGCCTCGGCTTCGGTTTCGCCTTCGGGGCGGGCGCGGCGGCCCCGGTCCCGGCCGTGTCGCAGCCCGCCACCGCGCCCGCGCAGAGCAGGACCGCCGCCGCGGAGGCGAGTGCGGTACGAAAACGCTGCCGGCCGCGCATGATCCGAGCCCTCCTCCGGCTTCCGTTCGACGTCCTGGCGGGTGAAAGCTTGGTGTCCAGCCGCCCTCGGACCGACCGTACGTCACCCCAAGGGCGGTGCGGCACGGTAGCTTTTCCCCCGTCGAACCAGAGGCACCTTTGCCGACCGGCTCCGGTAAATTACATCACGTCACATGCTGTCCCTTTTTCGGGGGTTTGCGAAGTTTCACTCCCGATGCTGTTTACTGAGGCCGCTGGGAAAGGCGAACCTCGTCCCACACTGGAGGTCCCGGTGACGACACGTGGAGTCCTGTACGTTCACTCCGCACCGCGCGCGCTGTGCCCGCACGTCGAATGGGCGGTGGCAGGCGTCCTCGGTGCGAGAGTCCAGCTCGACTGGATCCGCCAGCCGGCGTCCCCCGGCACCTGGAGAGCCGAGTTCTCCTGGCAGGGCCAGACCGGCACCGCCTCCAAACTCGCCTCGGCGCTGCGGGGCTGGCAGATGCTCCGCTTCGAGGTCACCGCTGAACCCTGCCCCACGGCCGAGGGCGAGCGCTACAGCGCCACCCCCGAGCTGGGCATCTTCCACGCCGTCACCGGCATGCACGGCGACATCCTCATCCCGGAGGACCGGCTGCGCGCCGCCCTGGCCCGCTCGGCGCAGGGCGAGACCCAGCTGGAGGCGGAGATCGCCAAGCTGCTCGGCAAGCCCTGGGACGACGAACTGGAACCCTTCCGCTACGCGGGCGAGGGCGCCCCGGTCCGCTGGCTCCACCAGGTCGTCTGACGACGCCTGCCCCCTTCGCCCGCCCCCTTCGCCTGCCGCCGTGCGACGCCCGCCCGGGCGACCCGGCGGACGTGGCGAAGGCCC